>JBIIDH010000111.1:0-10610 GCA_044238435.1 Ilumatobacteraceae bacterium
GCATCAACCCGCAGACCATCCGCAAAGCGGTGGGCGACATCTTGTCGATGCTCGGCCTCAGCGACGGTACGGCTCCGGTGCCGGGCAAAGACCGTCGCCGTCAACGCGAGAGCGAACGCGACAAGGTGAAGCGCGAGATCCAGACCTTGCCGCAGGAAGAACTGGCCCGGCTCATCCAGACGCTCGAGGAGGAGATGCACGAGGCATCGGCCGAGCTGAAGTTCGAGTACGCAGCCCGCTTGCGCGACGAGATCAACGACCTGCGTCGCGAGATGCGCGAGGCGGGTTAGCGGCTGCTCACCAGCGGCACGTCGATCACATCGGCCAGCGATGCGGCGGGCTGTGGCACAGCGAACAGGTAGCCCTGGCCGAAGCGGCAGCCCAGGCGGAGCAGCCGGTCGATCTGCGCGCGTGTCTCCACGCCATCGGCCACCACCTCGAGGCCGAGGTCGGTGGCGTGGCGGATGAGGTCGCCGGCGGCGAGGAACTCGGCCTCGCCGTCGGTGATGCGGCTGACGAAGCGGCGGCCCAGTTTGGTCCCCGCCAGCGGCACGCCTGGGAGCGACTCCACCAGCGCGGCACAGTGCTCGATGTCGGCCAGTACCAGCTGCACACCCAGGTCGGTGAGTTCGCGCAGTGCTGCGACGGTAGGTGCGTCGATGGTGGTGAGGCCGCGTTCGTTCAGTTCCACCGTCAGAGCGTCGGCCTCGATGCCGTGGGCCACCAGTCGTTCCGCCACGCAGGTGGCCAGACCATCGGCGGGGACGGCGGCGAACTCGAGCTTCACTGCGGCGCTGAGGAGCGGGGCGATGATGCGCTGGTCGGCCAGGAACGCGAGTGAGTCGTCGAGCATCCGGAGGAACAGGGCGAGCATGGTGCCCGGCGTGTCGACGGCGTGCAGGAAGGCTTCGGGCCCGAGGATGGCGGTGCCGGTGCTGAGTCGGGCGAGGGCCTCGACCGCCACCACCGAGCCGGTACCGAACTCGACGATCGGCTGGAAGTGGGCGAGCAGCCGCCCGTCGAACGGGTCGTCGACGCGTGCGCCGGACATGGTCGCGGGCGCCGCGTCGAGGTCGTCGGGTTCGGCGGCCACGAGCAGCGACATGGCCGCGGCCACCGACGAGCCGAGGCGGCGGTAGCGGTCGGCGGCGTCGAGGTCGGTGAGGCACAGGTAGGTGATGGTGAGTCCGTCGTGATCGGTGACCGGGAAGGCGACGCCGCGTGGCCGCTGCTCGATGGTCCACCGCGCCGAGGTGACCGAGTGGAGGTACTGCAGCAGGTGGCGACCCACGCGACTGACCGGAGCGGGTGCGGGGGCGAGTGCGGCAGCGTTCATCGATTGGGTATCGGCACGCTCGGTGTGACCCTTGAGCATGCCGCGGCAATTCCGGCCTGGGTAGCCTCGCCGTGATGCCCTCCCAGGTCGACACCGGCAAACTCGTCGTGCGCGGCGCGCGCGAACACAACCTCAAGAACATCAGCGTCGAGCTGCCGCGCGACCGGCTGATCGTGTTCACCGGGCTGTCGGGGTCGGGCAAGAGCAGTTTGGCGTTCGACACCATCTACGCCGAGGGCCAGCGCCGCTACGTCGAGAGCCTCAGCGCGTATGCCCGCCAGTTCCTGGGGCAGATGGACAAGCCCGACGTCGATGTGATCGAGGGCCTGTCGCCCGCCATCTCCATCGACCAGAAGTCGGCCAGCCGCAACCCGCGATCCACCGTGGGCACCATCACCGAGGTCTACGACTACCTGCGTCTGCTCTACGCCCGCATCGGTGTGCAGCACTGCCCGAACGACGGCACCCGGCTGGCCCGCCAGACACCGCAGCAGATCGTCGACCGCATCCTCGAACTGCCCGAGGGCACCCGGTTCCAGGTGCTGGCGCCGGTGGTGCGCGGTCGCAAGGGCGAGTACGACACGTTGTTGCAGGACCTGGCCGGGCAGGGCTTCGTACGTGCCCGGATCGACGGTGAGGTCATCGACATCGCCGAGTTCCTGAAGCGCACCGACCGACTGGCGCGCTACGAGCAGCACCACATCGAGGTCATCATCGACCGCCTCGTGCGCCGCGATGGCATCGAGCGCCGCCTCACCGACTCGCTCGAGACCGCACTGCGGCTGGCCGAGGGTGTGGCCCAGGTGGAGCTGGTGAACCGCGACGGCCAAGACGACGAGACCCTCACGTTCAGCCAGCACCTGGTGTGCCCCTCGTGCGGTACCAGCTACGAGGAACTGGCGCCCCGCAACTTCTCGTTCAACTCGCCCTACGGCGCGTGCGAGGCGTGCGACGGCCTCGGCACCACCTTCGAGGTCGACCCCGAACTGCTGGTGCCCGACACCGACCTCAGCATCAACGAGGGTGCCATCGCCCCATGGCGTTCGGCCCACACCCAGTACTTCAACCGCATGCTCGAGGCGGTGGCCGACGTGTACGAGATCGATCTCGCCGCGCCCTATCGCACGCTCACCGCCAAGCAGCAGAAGATCATCATGCACGGCGTGTCGGGCAACCTGACGGTGAAGTACCGCAACCGCTACGGGCGCACCCGGCAGTACTCCACCGAGTACGAGGGCGTCATCCCGTGGATCAAGCGTCGCCACGAAGGAGCCGAGAGCGACTGGAGCCGCGAGCAGTACGAGGGCTACATGCGCGAGGTGCCCTGCCCGACGTGTGGTGGCGCCCGGTTGAAGCCCGCCACGCTGGCCGTGACGGTGAACGACAAGCACATCGCCGAGGTGTGCCGGCTCAGCATCGGTGAGTCGGCAGCGTTCCTGGCGAAGCTGGAGTTGAGCGAGCGCGACCGCATGATCGCCGAGCGGGTCACCAAGGAGATCAACGCCCGGCTCGGGTTCCTGCTCGACGTGGGGCTCGACTACCTGTCGCTCGACCGCGCCGCTGCGACCCTGGCCGGTGGCGAGGCGCAGCGCATCCGGTTGGCCAGTCAGATCGGTTCGGGCCTGGTGGGCACCCTGTATGTGCTCGACGAACCCTCCATCGGCCTGCACCAGCGCGACAACCGGCGCCTCATCGACACCCTGTTGCGACTGCGCGATCTGGGTAACACGGTGCTGGTGGTCGAGCACGACGAGGACACCATCCGCGAGAGCGACTGGATCGTCGACATCGGCCCCGGTGCCGGCGAGCACGGCGGCAGCGTGGTGTACAGCGGCCCGGTGAAGGGCATCTTGAAGAGCGCCGATTCGGTGACGGGCCAGTACCTGGCCGGCAAGCGCAGCATCCCGGTTCCCCAGCAGCGCCGCAAGCCGAGCAGCGAGCACCTGGTGGTGAAGGGCGCTCGTGAACACAACCTGCGCAACCTCGACGTGAAGATCCCGCTCGGTTGCTTCGTCGCCGTCACGGGTGTGAGCGGCAGCGGCAAGAGCACGCTGGTACGCGACATCCTGCTGCCGGTGCTGATGCAGCGCATCTACAAGAGCAAGGTGGCGGCCGGCCGCCACAAGGCCATCACCGGTGTCGAGAAGCTCGACAAGGTCATCGACATGGACCAGTCGCCCATCGGTCGCACCCCGCGCTCGAACCCGGCCACCTACACCGGGGTGTTCGACAACATCCGCAAGCTCTTCGCCACCACCGCCGAGGCCAAGGTGCGCGGCTACCTGCCGGGCCGGTTCAGCTTCAACGTGTCGGGCGGGCGCTGCGAGGCGTGCTCGGGCGACGGCACCATCAAGATCGAGATGCACTTCCTGCCCGACGTGTACGTGCCGTGCGAGGTGTGCAAGGGCGCCCGCTACAACCGCGACACGCTCGACATCACGTTCAAGGGCAAGAACATCGCCGAGGTGCTCGACATGCCCATCAGCGAGGCGGTCGACTTCTTCTCCAACCAGCCGTCCATCGCCCGCCACATGCAGACGCTCGTCGATGTGGGCCTGGGCTATGTGCGGCTGGGTCAGTCGGCACCCACCCTGTCGGGTGGCGAGGCCCAGCGCGTGAAGTTGGCCGCCGAACTGGCCAAGCGCAGCACGGGCCACACCATCTACCTGCTCGACGAACCCACCACCGGCCTGCACTTCGAAGACGTCCGCCGATTGCTCACCGTGCTGTCGCGACTGGTCGACCAGGGCAATACGGTGCTCGTCATCGAGCACAACCTCGACGTCATCAAGACCGCCGACTGGCTGATCGACCTCGGCCCCGAGGGTGGTAGCGGTGGTGGAGCAGTGGTGGCCGAAGGTCCGCCCGAGCTCGTCGCTTCGGTGGAGGGCAGCCACACGGGCAGATTCCTGAGGCCCCTGCTCGGTCTGTGAGACTGCGGCGGTGACCACCACCGTCGCCCCCGACCGCGCCGCTGTGCAGCGGCGCACGCTGCTGACGATGCGCACTGCGCAGGTGCCGGCCCAGGCGGCCTTCGCCGGTGTGGTGGCCGTGGTGGCGCTGTTGGGCAAGGAACTGCTCGACAGCGACCGGTTGTCGGGCACCGGTAGCGCAGCGTTCACGTTCGGCGCGGCCCTCGTGGCGGTGCCGCTGTCGGGCTACATGCGCCGCAACGGTCGGCGCCCAGGACTGGTGCGGGCCTTCACGCTCGGGTCGGTCGGCGGGTTCGTGGCGGCGCTCGGTGGTCAGCTCGGGTCGTTCCCGGTGTTCCTGGTGGGCATGTTGGCGTTCGGCTCCGGGCAGGCCGCGGCGCTGCAGGCGCGGTTCGTGGGCGCCGACCTGGCCGAGCCCGACGAGCGGTCGCGTGCCATCGGCTCGGTGGTGTGGGTGGGCACGCTGGGTGCAGCGTTCGGTCCGTTGCTCACTCCGTGGGAGCGGCGTGTGGCCGACGCTGCCGGCCTCGAGCCGTTGGTGGGGCCGTTCCTGTTCGCGGGCATGTTCTTCGCGCTGTCGGCCACCATCCTCGCCATCCGGCTGCGCCCCGATCCGCTCGTGGTGGCCGGTCTGGTCGATCCGTCGGCCGAGCGCGTGCGCCCGCTGCTGCAGGTGCGTCGCGCCGCCGGTGTGCTGCGCGCCCGACCGTTGGCGCAGTTGGGCCTGGCGTCGATGGTGGTGTCGCAGACCGCGATGGTGGCGGTGATGACGATGACCCCGCCGCACATGAAGGACAACCACCACGACGACCTCAGTGCATACGTCATCGCCCTGCACATCGTGGGCATGTACGGGTTCGCCCCCTTCGTCGGGCGCGTGGTCGAGCGGTTCGGCAGGCCGCTGTCGATCATGGTGGGCGCGCTGGTGCTGGGTGCCGGGGCAGCGGTGTCGGTGGCGTTCGGCTACTCGTCGCTGATGATGTTCGTCGGCCTGTTGCTGTTGGGCGTGGGCTGGAGTTTCTGCCTGATCGGGGGCAGCACGCTGCTCACCGAGTCGGTGCCTGCCGAGACACGCGTCGAGGTGCAGGGCGCCGGCGACCTGCTGATGAGCCTGTTCGGTGGCGCTGCGGCCTTCAGTTCCGGCTTCGTGAAGCAGTCGTTCGGGTACGGCACGCTGGCCATGTCGGCTGCACTCGTGGCGGTGGCGCTGATCGTGTTCGCTCGGAGCCGTTCGGTGGTGGCCGCCAGGCCGATCGGTTCGTCGCGCTGAGTCAGTTGCCGCGCAGGCGCTTGCCGAGTTCGCTGAGCCGCTTGCGCTCGGCGTCGCTGAGGCCCACGGAGTTCATCTTGTCGAGCAGCCGGTCCATCTCGTCCTGATCCGACACGCTGGGTGCCGCCCACGGCCCGGTGACCACACGGTCGAAGTCGCGGCTCTGCTTGCGGCGCTTGGCCGACTTCTTCCGTCCGCCGCCCTTGGTGAAGCGAGGGATGAAGCTGAGGTCGCTGAGGTGGCCCCACTGGCGGACCATCACCAACGCGAACACCAGCATCAGCAGTTCCTGCACGAGCAAGCCCCACATGCGGTTGCCCGTGTAGCGCAGCACGTCGAGACCCACGAACACGGCGGCGATGACCCAGGCGGGGATACCGAAGAAGAACGGGGCGTTGGGGCGTTCGGCAGCGAACAGCACCAGCATCACCGTGCCCAGCAACGACAGCCCGGCCGATCCGGCGGTGACGTCGAGGTCGGCCACCAGGGTGACGATGGCGGCCGGCACGACGACGACCAGGGCCACCAGGCCGGTGAAGCGTTGTCTGCCGATGGTCTCCTCGGCGTAGTGGCCGAAGATCCAGAAGAACACGATGCCGATGAGCACCCAGATGTCGGGCTGGCTGGCGACGGGCCAGGTGACGAGGCGCCAGAGTTCGCCGTCGCGCACCAGCGGCGCGAAGAACACCAGCTTCGCAAAGGCTGCTCGGCTGATGGCGTACAGCACCATCGACGCCAGGCTCAGCGCGCACAGCAGTGCTGTGGTGGTGACATCGATGTTGCCGATGCGGAACCAACCGTCGCGGCGGCGGGGTTCGGGGAACGACAACTGGAAGCGACCGGTCACGCAGGGAACGCTACCGCTCGTCCCGGGTCCGGAGGGGGAGGGGTGCCCTAGAGTGATCGGCGTGGTGACGCGACCGCCGGCCGGCACGATTCCCGATGCGCCTGGCTCGTACCAGTTCAAAGATGTGCAGGGTCGCGTCATCTACGTGGGCAAGGCGTCGAGTCTGCGCCAGCGGCTGTCGAACTACTTCCAGGACCCGCGCAACCTGCACCCGCGTACGGCACAGATGGTGGCGACGGCCGAGACGGTCGAGTGGATCGAGGTACGCAACGAGGTCGAGGCGCTCATGCTCGAGTACAGCCTCATCAAGCAGCACCGGCCGCGGTTCAACATCCGCCTGCGCGACGACAAGAGCTACCCGTTCCTGGCGGTCACCCTCGACGAGGAGTACCCGCGGGCGATGGTGATGCGCGGCCGCAAGCGCAAAGGGGTGCGCTACTTCGGGCCGTATGCGCACGCCTACGCCATCCGCGAGACCCTCGACCTGTTGTTGCGCAGCTTCCCGGTGCGCACGTGCAGCCCCAGCAAGTTCAACGAGCACCACCGGCTGGGGCGGCCGTGCCTGCTGTTCCACATCGAGAAGTGCAGCGGCCCGTGCGTGGGCGAGATCGCGGAGATGCCGTATCGCCAGCTCGTCACCGAGTTGTGCGAGTTCCTCGACGGCGACACCGACGAGATCGTCACCCGGCTCGAGCTCGAGATGCGCAGTGCGGCCAAGGAGTTGGAGTTCGAACGGGCTGCCCGACTGCGCGACCGGCTGGCGTCGGTGCAGCGCGCCGTCGAGAAGCAGCAGATGGTGGCCGACCGCGACGAGGACCTCGACATCATCGGCCTGGCCGACGACGAGCTGGAAGCGGCGGTGCAGGTGTTCTTCGTGCGCAAGGGGCGCGTCGTGGGGCGCAAGGGGTTCGTGCTCGACAAGGTGGAAGACCTGCCGGCCGGCGGTCTCGTCGACCGCATCCTGGAAGCGCTGTACGGCGACGAGCCGCCAACCGGCATCCCCAAGCAGGTGCTGGTGCCGCACCTGCCCGACGACGCGGCCACCTACGAGGAGTGGCTGGCGCACCTGCGCGGGTCGCGGGTGCAGATCCGTGTGCCGCAGCGGGGCGACAAGCGCGAGTTGCACGAAACCGTCACCCGCAACGCGCGTGAGGAGTTCATGCGGCACCGCCTGCGGCGTGCGTCCGACCACAATGCTCGCAGCCGGGCGCTGACCGAACTGCAAGATCTGCTCGGCCTGGCCGAGGCGCCGCTGCGCATCGAGTGCTACGACATGGCGCACCTGCAGGGCACCGACTACGTCGGCTCGATGGTGGTGCTGGAAGACGGCCTGCCGAACAAGCGCGAGTACCGCCGGTTCAAGGTGAAAGACGTGCCGGGCAACGACGACTACGCGGCGATGGAGGAGGTGCTCACCCGTCGCCTCAGCGCGTATCTCGACGAGCGCGACGCTCCGCTCGACGAGTTGGAGGAGGGCCAGCGCGGCCGGCCGAAGCGGTTTGCCTATCCGCCGCAGCTTCTGCTCGTCGACGGCGGGAAGGGCCAGCTGGGCGTGGCTCACAAGGTGGTCAACGCGCTCGGTCTGGCCGACGAGATCCCCATCGCCTCGCTGGCGAAGCGATTCGAAGAGGTGTATCTGCCCGGCCGCAGCGAGCCGGTGGAAGTGCCCCGTGGCAGCGATGCGCTGTTCATGCTGCAGCGCATCCGCGACGAGGCCCACCGGTTCGCCAACACGTTCCACCGCGAACTGCGTGGCAAACGCATGACCGCCAGTTCGCTCGACGGCATCGCCGGCCTGGGCGAGGCACGCAAGCAGAAGCTGGTGAAGGCGATGGGTGGGGTGAATGCGGTGAAGGCCGCGTCGCTCGACGACCTGCGCAGTCTGTCGTTCCTGCCCGATGCCGTGGCAGAGGCAATCCACACCAAGTTCCACCCGGAGCCCTCATGACCGTCGCCCGTTCCGGCCGCACCGCGATCCGCGCCTACACCGGCGACTCGGGCGATGTGGCGCTGCTGGCCGGATGGCTGTCCGACGCGCGTGTGCTCGAGTGGTTCGAGGGTCGCGACCGGCCGCACGATGCCGAGGCGGTGCGGCGCCGGTACGCGCCCGAGGTGCTCGCGGCCGAACAGGTGCAGGTCGGCATCATCAGCGACGGTGGCTGGCCGGTGGGCTTCGTGCAGTGGTATCCCATCGATGCCCACGAGTACGAATGGCACGACGACCCCGACGGCGTGTGGGGTGTCGACATCGTCATCGGCGATCCGGCCCGCTGGGGCCGTGGGTTGGGCACCGACGCGCTCAGGCTGCTGGTCGACCATCTCTTGGTCACCGAGGGTGCGCGGCACGTCGTGATCGACCCGTGGGTGGGCAACGAGCGGGCCATTCGCGCCTACGAGAAGGTGGGCTTCCGGCGGGCGAAGCTGCTGGCCGAGCACGAGGTGCACGAGGGCGAGGCGCGCGACTGCTGGCTGATGGTGCTCGACGCCGACACCGATGTGGTGGCGCTCACGGCGCGGTTCGCCGGCATCGATTCGGTGAACCCGTCGCTGGTGCCGGACGCTGCGGGCGAAGCGGCCATGGGCGACGCGGTGGCCGAGTGGGCCCTGGCCCACGGCTTGGAGGTGCACCGCCAGGAGGTGGAACCGGGCCGCGACAACGTGGTGTGCATCCGCCGCGGGCGGGGCACGGGCCGGTCGGTGCTGTTCAACGCCCATCTCGACACGGTCGGCACGGCCGAGGCGTCCACCGCCGAGGTGCGCCTGGGCGACGGTCGGCTGGAAGGTCGGGGGGTGCTCGACACCAAGGGCGGCCTGGCCGCCGCACTGCTGGCTGCGGCCTCGTTCGTCGACGGCGAGTTGGCCGGCGATGTGATCGTGGCGGGCACCGTCGACGAGGAGTACGCCAGTATCGGCACGGCGGCGCTCGTGCAGCAGTGGGGCGCCGACGGTGCGGTGGTGCTCGAGCCCACCGAGGTGGTCGTCATCGCCCGCCACCGGGGGTTCGCCGTGCTGGATGTGGAGCTGACCGGACGCACCGCACACACATCGCGCCCCGAACGCGGCGTGAACGCCGTACATGCGGCGATGCGAGTGGTCGATGCGCTGCGGGCGCTCGACGAGCGTTGGGCCGTGGGTGCCGACCCGGTCGAGCGCCCCGCGGTACTGGTCAGCGGTGTGCGCAGCGAGGGCGAGACGTTCACCGTGCCGGCCACCTGTCGCCTCACGGTGGAGGTGCGCACCACGGCAGCATCGCCCAGCGCCCAGGTGGGGGAGGTGATGCGCGTGATCGCCGGTGCCGCTGGCGATGCCGACGTGTCATCGCGCATCTCGCTCGCCCGTCCGCCGGTGGCGTTGGCGACGGACCATCCGTTCGTGCTCACCGTGTGCGCCGCAGTCGGGCTCGCCGAACATCGCGAGGCCGTGGTGGGTGCCGCCCCCTACTGGACCGACGCGGCGCTGCACATGGCTGCCGGCACGCCCACGGTGGTGTTCGGCCCGCGTGGCGAGGGCCTGCACGAAGCGCTCGAGTGGGTCTCCACCGACAGCCTCCGCCGCGTCACCGCAGCACTCACCGGCGTCGCCCGCGCCTGGTGCTCAGCCGACCGCTGACCCCGGCCACCCCAGCGCGATGAGCGTTCGGTGCGCCGGCTGCGCAACTTGCTCATCGCGGCAGGGGTTGGGTCAGCGCGATGAGCAGTTGGTGCGCTGGTTGCGCAGGTTGCTCATCGCGGGAGGAAGGCTGACAGCACCTCGTCGCGCAGGCGGGCGTAGGTGTGGCGGCGCTGCTCGGGCGTGTCGCCGAGGGTGAAGTCGGGGATGGCGAACTCGTCGATCCCCGCCTCGACGTAGGTGCCGATCAGGTCGATCAACTCGGCGGGGCCACCGGCCAGGGTGCGGTCGGCCGGTGCGGCGGCGCGGATGGCGTCGCGGCGGGCGTCGTCGTCGGTCAGGAACACCAGCGCCTGCGCCGAGCGGCGCATCGTGGCGGGGTCGCGGCCCACGGCATCGCAGCCCGCCAGCCACAGGGCGGTGCGGCGCTGCAGTTCGTCGGGGTTGCCCCACGTGTTCCACTCGTCGGCCCAGCGGGCGGTGATGCGGGCCATGCGCGGGCTGCCGGTGCCCACCATGATCGGCAGCCTCGGCTTCGGCGTGAACGGCGCATCGACCAACTGGTACCAGCGTCCGTCGAACGAGGTGGCGGGCTCGTGCAGCAGGCGGTGGATC
>JBIIDH010000033.1:0-33586 GCA_044238435.1 Ilumatobacteraceae bacterium
GTCGATGAAGGCCTTCACCTTCAGCGGGTCCTTGCGGCCGGGGCTGCGTTCGACACCGCTCGACACGTCGACACCCCAGGGCTGCACGGTCGACACGGCCAGACCCACGTTGTCGGGGGTGAGGCCACCGGCGAGGATGTAGCGCGGCCCGTCGGGCAGGTCGGTGACGAGCGACCAGTCGAACACGGTGCCCGAGCCGGGGTTGGGAGCGTCGACCAGCACCATGTCGGTGCCGAAGGTGTCGGCTCGATTGGCATCGCCGGTGCCGGCCGCCACCGCCTTGATGACCCAGCGCACGCTGGCGGCCACCTCGGCCACCATCGCCGGGCTCTCGTGGCCGTGGAGCTGGGCTGCCTTCACACCGGAGCGGGTGACGATGTCGATGACACGTTCGGGCAGTTCGTCGCGGAACACGCCCACAGTGAGGATCTCGGGTGGCAGGCGCCGGGTGATGTCGTACACCTGCTGCACCGCCACCTGACGGGTGGAGGGAGCGAACACGAACCCGACCGCGTCGGCACCCATGGCGACGGCGAACAGTGCGTCGTCTTCGGTGGTGATGCCGCAGATCTTCACGAACATGAGATCGCTACGGTACCGCGCCTCGCAGCAGGCGGACGGAGTCTGCTGGGTCGGCCGAGGTGACGAGCGTCTCGCCCACCAGCACGGCGTGGTAGCCCGCGGCGTGCAGGGCGGCGGCGTCGTCGCGGCCACGCACCCCGCTCTCGGCCACCTTCACCACACCGTCGGGGATGACGCCGGCCATCCGGAGCGCCCGCTCGTGGTCGACCTGGAAGGTGACCAGGTCGCGCTGGTTCACACCCACCATCGTCGCGTCGGCCGCCAGTGCCGCCTCGAGTTCGCGTTCGTCGTGGATCTCGACCAACACATCGAGGCCCACCTCGGTGGCGAGCCGGTGGAACCGCACCAACTCGTCGGTGCTGAGCGCCGCAGCGATCAGCAGCACGCAGTCGGCGCCCATGATGCGGGCATCGCACACGTCGTGGGCCGACACGGTGAAGTCCTTGCGCAGCACGGGCAGGCTGCACGCAGCCCGTGCCGTCTGCAGGTCGGCCACCGAGCCACCGAAGAACTCGACATCGGTGAGCACGCTGAGGCACGACGCCCCACCGCGCTCGTACTGGCCCGCCAGAACCGCCGGATCGAGCCCGATGTTCAGGTCGCCCTTCGACGGCGAGCGCCGCTTGATCTCGCTGATGACGTGCAACGGGCCGGGCTCGCGCAGGGCCGCAGCGAACCCGCGAGCGGGCGGCTGCGCGCTCGCCTGCTCGACGAGTTGATCGAGCACACGAGCGTCGGCTGCGGCCACCTCGCGGTGGCGGGCCAGGATGCGGTCGAGATAGGTGGCCATCAACCGCCCCGAGGGCGCCTCAGAGACCCTTGCCGCCGAGTGGGCTCAGGAACGTCATCGCCGGCCGAGCGGCCAGCACCGGGCCGAGCTTCGGGCCGAACGCCGCGAACCACGGCGCGCCCATGTGGGCGTTGAGCGCGTCCTGCCCCGAGTACGCCTCGTAGAAGTACAGGACGTTGTCGTCGGTGGGGTCGCTGTTGAGCACGTAGATGAGCGTGCCCTCCTCTGCCTCGACCGCCTGGAGTGCCTCTTGGATGATGGCCACCGCTTCGTCGCGCTTGCCCGGCTGGATCTCCAGCTTCACCCACACGCCAACCTTGCTCATTGCTGCTCCCTTGATCGAGACGATGTTGCGACGGTACCGGGTGGCCGACTCAGAAGCCGAGGCGACCGAACAACTCGGTGTCGAGTCGGTCGATGGGCACGCGCACCTGCTCGGTGGTGTCGCGGTCGCGGATGGTGACCGCACCGTCCTCCAGCGAGTCGAAGTCGACCGTGACACACAGTGGGGTGCCGATCTCGTCCTGGCGGCGGTAGCGCTTGCCGATGGACTGCGTGTCGTCGTAGTCGACCATGTAGCGCCCGGCGAGGCGGGTGAAGATCTCGCGCGCCAGCGGGGTGAGGGTGTCCTTCTTGCTCAGCGGCAGCACCGCCACCTTGTAGGGAGCGAGCCGCGGGTGCAGGCGCAGCACGGTGCGGCCCTCGCCACCCACCTCGTCCTCGTCGTACGCAGCCAGCAGGAACGCTGCCATCGCCCGGTTCACACCAGCGGCCGGCTCGATGACGTACGGCACGTAGCGCTCGTTGGTGGCCTGGTCGAAGTAGTCGAGCTTCTCGCCCGAGTGCTGCGCGTGCTGCTTGAGGTCGTAGTCGGTGCGCTGGGCCACGCCCTCGAGCTCGCCCCAGCCCCACGGGTACTTGAACTCGATGTCGCTGGTGCCCGACGAGTAGTGGCTCAGCTCGTCGGCGTCGTGGGCCCGCAGGGTGAGCATCTCGGCCGGGATGCCGAGGTCGATGTACCACTGCAGACGGGCGTTGCACCAGTACTCGTACCACTGTGCGCTCTCGGCGGGGGGCACGAAGAACTCGAGCTCCATCTGCTCGAACTCGCGGGTACGGAAGATGAAGTTGCCCGGCGTGATCTCGTTGCGGAAGCTCTTGCCCACCTGGGCGATGCCGAACGGCGGCTTCTTGCGGCTGGTCTGCAGCACGTTGAGGAAGTTGACGAACATGCCCTGCGCCGTCTCGGGGCGCATGTAGACCTCGGCGCCCAGGCCCTCGACCGGACCGGCGTAGGTCTTGAACATCAGGTTGAACGCACGGGCCTCGGTGAACGAGCCGGTGGCGCCACAGTTCGGGCACGTGTTCGGATCGGTGAGGTGGTCTTCACGGAACCGCTGCTTGCACTTCGTGCAGTCGACCAGTGGGTCGCTGAAGTTGGCGAGGTGGCCGCTGGCCTCGAACACCTGCGGCGGGGCGAGGATGGCGGCATCGATGAGCACCACGTCGTCGCGCTGCTGCACCATCGTGCGCACCCAGGCCTCGCGCACGTTGCGCAGCATGAGCGAACCGAGCGGGCCGTAGTCGTAGCTGGAGCGGAATCCGCCGTAGATCTCGGCGCTGGGGTACACGAACCCGCGGCGCTTGCAGAGGTTGACGATCTGGTCGAGTTCGGTCGCAGCCATACGGGCACAGGCTACGGTCGCAGACCAGTCGGACGCGAATGACTTGATCCGCAGCCGTTCCCACCCCTGCCGGAGTACCACCCATGTCGACCGTCACCCACCTCATCCGTGCCCAGCGCGCCGTCGAGGGCGAAGGCTTCGTCGTGCGGCGACCCTTCCCCACCGCGTCGCTGTCGTACATCGACCCGTTCCTGCTGTTCGACCACATGGGCCCGATGGAGTTCGGTCCCGGCCAGGGCGTGGGCACGGCGTGGCACCCGCATCGAGGCTTCGAGACCGTCACCTACGTGCTCGACGGGCACCTCGAACACCGCGACAGCCTCGGCAACCAGGGCTACCTGCACCCGGGCGACACGCAGTGGATGACCGCCGGGGCAGGTGTGCTGCACCGTGAGGGACCGTCCGCCGCTGCGCAGCGCACCGGCGGCCGCGTGCACGGTTTGCAGTTGTGGGTGAACCTGCCGGCCGCAGCCAAGATGACCGCTCCCGCCTACCAGGACATCACCGCCGAGCACATCGCTCGCCGCGACGAACCCGGCGCCGTGGTGCGAGTCGTGGCGGGCGAGCTGTTCGGGATGCGCGGTCCCGGCTCCACCCACACGCCCATCAGCTATGCGCACCTCACGCTCGCCGCAGGAGGCAGGGCCGACACGGCGCTGCCCGATGGGCACATCGTGCTGGTGTACCCGATGACCGGCGGCGTCACCGTCGACGGCACCGAGGTGCCCGAGGGCGTCATGGCGGTCGTCGACGGCCCGCGTCTCGAGGTCGTGGGTTCGGCCGACACGTCGGAGGTGATCGTGCTCACTGGCGAACCCATCGGTGAACCGGTGGCCCGCTACGGACCGTTCGTGATGAACAACGAGGCCGAGATCCGCCAGGCATTCATCGATTTCGAACACGGAGCGTTCGGCGCACCACTCGATTGACTCTCCCTGACGCCGCCGGGAAAGAGATCTCTGCGACGATTACCGAGATGCGCTCCTCACGGATTACCCACCTCTCGATTCCCATCCTCCTCACCGTAGCCACGCTCGCCGCCTGTAGCAGTTCCAGCGACACACAGGCATCACTCACCGAACCCGCGCTCACGGCTGCCGATCTCGTGCTCAACGCCGAGGGCATCGGCCCCCTGATGTTCGGAGATGCCGCCGACTCGACGATCGCTGCGCTCGCCAGTGCCCTCGGAACGCCCACCGAAGACACGACCCATGAGTACACCATCTCGTGCAGCAGCAACTCAGATGCGTGCAATGGCTTCACCGATGGATACACCGACGAGGACGGCTTCCTCACCTTCGGCTACCCCATCGGCCGGTCGGTCTGTTTCGGCAACGCACTGTGCGCCCTCTTCGGCGGGCAGACCACCGACGATCTGCCCTTCGTCGGATGGACCCTCGGTGTGCGGGAGGTGAGCGACGGTGCGCCAGCGCTGCTCACCGCAGACGGAATCACGCTCGGTTCGATCTGGGCCGACTTCGAGGACAAGATCACCGTGTCGGGTGGCTGCTACGTTTCGGCATACGGCGAGACTTCGGGCGTTCGACTGCAACTCATCACGACGACCGGAGAGTTGTACGCACCCACAGGGTTCGCCGACTCGACGGACGTGTTTGTGCAACCCGGCCCGGAGGTGATGGCCGTTGAATACCTCAGCGCCGGTGAGGAAACACGGACAATCATCGGTGACTGCCCGGGCTGACAACTCCCTGTCCCGATCCAGGCCGCTCAGGGATAGTGACCCGTATATGGCCCGCACAGTGGCCGAGCTCCGGCTGGCATTCATCGCTATCGGACACGCGACGTGTACGACGGCGAACAAACATCTCACCCTGCCGACAAGCGAATACCGACGCATGTGATACTCGCCACGATGCACACCACACGGGTTTGTCGCCTCACACTTGCCGCCCTCCTCGCCGTAGTCACCCTTGCCGCCTGTGGTGGCAGCACCGCCACCACTCAGGCATCACCAACCGTGCCCCCCACGACCAACCCGCCTACCACCACCACGGCTGCCACCACCACCACGGCAGTTACCACCACCACCGCTGCCACCACCACCACGGCTCCGGTCACCATCCCCGGACCCGCGCTCACAGCTGCCGATCTCGTACTCCGCGACGACGGCATCGGCCCACTGATGTTCGGAGACCCGGCCGACTCGACGATCGCCGCACTCGCCAACGCACTCGGAACACCGACGGGCGACGACGTGTCCGAGTACCCCGAGTTCTGTAGTAGTGCAGACGATTGCACCGGTCTCACCGATACCTACTACAGCGCTTCTGACAATGCCCCCGTGGCGTTCACGTTCCCGCTGTCTCGCGAAGCCTGTTTCAGCAACGGACTGTGCACCACCTTCGGTGGCTCAGATGTCAAAGCCCTTGCCTTCGTCGGTTGGAAGTTGTCGTGCGGGTGGGAGGAATGCAAGAGCACGCCACCGCTGTTCACCTCCACCGGGATGACGCTCGGTTCACGCTGGGCCGACTTCAAAGACGAGATGACCGAACCCGTGGGCTGCGTGCAACAGGGATACTCCTCGACCGCCGGCGTGGCACTCGAACTCGCCGCCACAACAGGGGAACTCTTCGCACAGCCTGACTTTGGCACCGAAACGACCGAAGTACTCGTCGGACCCAGCCCGGAGGTCGTGGTCGTGTACGAACTCTGGTCCGGCGACTTGCCGGAGGTCTTGGCCTACTGCGCAGAGTTTGGGATTCCTGAGTGGGTGACTGCACAGTGACGGCCGTTTGCCGTCGGCAGCAGGGGCGTCCGGCGGGCAGGGTGGCGATCATCTGCGGCGCCATGCCGCAGCGAGCGGGGTCGCGTCTGGCAGAGTGACATCGATGCTCTGTTCGTCGATGTCGCGGTTCGGTTTGGCAGTCGCACTGGCCGCAGGCGCCCTCGCTGCCTGCGGTGGCACGGGTGCCCCGACGGTGATGCAGAGCAACACAGCCACCTCGGGCCCCGCTCCGACCACCACAGTCGAATCGGTTGCCACCTCGACCACCCCGGTCGACACCACCGTGGTCGACACCATTCCACCCACCACTGTGGCCGAGACCACGACGACCGAAGCAGTCACCACCACGACTGCGCCGCCGCTCACACCTGCCGACCTGGTGCTGCGCTCCGATGGCATCGGCCCGCTCGTGTTCGGTGCCCCTGTGGCCGACACCCTCGCTGTTCTCACGCCCGTGCTCGGTCCCACCATCATCGACGAGTCGGCCGACTATCCGAATGAGCCCACACCCGGACAGTTCGAATCGGTGGAGGGCGACTTCGGCTTCGCTCACCCCTTCGAGCGCCAGGTGTGCTTCGACAACAGCCTGTGCATCACGTTCGGCGGTTCGGCGCCCGATCGTCTCGCCTTCGTCGGCTGGGAACTCGGTGCGGGCAACCCGCCACCGCTCGTCACCACCGCAGGCATCACCGTCGGCGTGCGGTGGGCCGATTTCGCCGGCAGCATGACCGTCGAGCAGGGCGGCTGCTACACGGCCGGGTACGGGCAGTCGGCCGGCGTGAACCTGTACCTCGAGTCGACGGGCGAACTGTTCGGCGGTTTCGACGAGGCCGGGAACTACGTGGTCGGCAACCCCGATCCGGCCGATGTGATCGTCACGTCGATGAGCGCCGGCAACCTGCGCATCTTCCTCTACGGCGACTGCTGACCCGAGTCGCCACCGCCCACCCGAGTCCCCACTGCCCGGTCGATCGTCTGTGTCGTGACACAGACGCCACGTTCGGTGGCGGCTTCAGGTGGGTTGGGGCGCCGGGCCGGGCCCGGGTGGGTTGGGGCGCCGGGCCGGATGGGCACAGGCGGAATCAGTGGCGTTCGAACATGGCCACGGTGCGCAGGCGGCGTTCGAGGTGGTGCTCGAGGGCGCGGTTGGCGTGCGAGGCGACCTCGTGCGTGGCCGGGCCGGCCGGTTCGGCCAGGGCCTCGTTGAGGCGACCGCCGAGCACCTTGCGCATCAGGTCGAGCGCGGCGGGCGAGATGGGATACCCGGTGCGGCACGCCCGGCACAGCACGCCACCCTCGTTCACGTCGAACGCCACCAGCGCGGCTTCTTCGCCACAGCGCACGCACGCATCGAGTTCGGGGCGCACACCCTCCTGGGCGAGCAGCTTCCAGTAGAACGCCGCCACCACCAGCGCGCTCGGGCGCTCGGCCACCGTGCGCAGCGCACCCACCAGCATCCGGTACAAGTGCGGTGCCGGCTCACGTTCGAGCGAGATCTGGTCGACGGCCTCGAGCATCGCCAACCCGCTCGACAGGTGGTCGAGGTCGGCCACCAACGGGGCCAGCGACTCGACCGACTCGGCCTGGCTGACGATGTCGAGTTCGCGACCCTGGTACAGCAGCAGCTTCACATGACTCATCGGTTCGAGCCGGGCACCGAACTTCGACGTGGTCTTGCGCACGCCCTTGGCGACGGCGCGCACCTTGCCGTGGTGCTCGGTGAGGATGACGACGATGCGGTCGGCCTCACCCAACTTGTAGGTGCGCAGCACCACCCCCGTGTCGCGGTACAGCGGGTTGGCCACGAGATGCCCGCCCTCAGTCGAGTCCGCCGAAGCGGCGGTGGCGGTGGTGGAAGGCGTCGATCGCGTCGATGAGGTGCTGGGGTTCCAGATCGGCCCACGCCACCGGCACGTAGACCAGTTCGCTGTAGGCCAGTTCCCACACCAGGCTCTCGGGCAGGCGGGTACCGGTGTCGAGCACCAGCACCAGGTCGGGCTCGGTGGCTGCCGGCGCCAGCAGTGCCGTGGCTACGGCCGACTCGGTGAGGTGGTTGGTCTCGGCCAACTTGCGCAGGGCCACCACCAACCGTTCACGACCGTCGGCGGTGGGGTCGACGATGACCACGCAGCCGTCGCGCTCGACCACGTCGTGGTGTACGGGCCGCGCCGACTCGGCATCGGCGCCACGCTCGAACGGGCGCAGCGTGAGCCACGACGCACCGGCGTGCGCAGCCACGGCCCCGAGCGTGTCGATCCGTTCGCTCCAGCGTTCGGGGCTGAGCGCGCCCCATTCGGCCACCGTGCCGCCCACCACCAGGATGTGGCGCAGGACCGGCTGGTCGTCGGATGGCGCGCGGGTACCCACGGCCCCATTCTCACACGGCGGACGGGTCGGGCGGCGACACCGTGCCGAGCACGGCGGCGCGTCGGCAGCCGGTCCGACCGGGAACGGGCGCGGTAGGGTGAGCAGATCGCTGCGAGTGCTTCCCCCGCCGAACGGCCTCTGCACGTGGCCTGCATCATGGACGGCAACGGCCGCTGGGCCCGGCGCCGGGGCCTGGCGCGCACCGAGGGACACACCGAGGGCGAAGAGAACCTGGCACGGCTGGTTCGTGTCGCCGTCACTCGCAACGTGGGTTGGCTCACCGTGTTCGGCTTCTCCACCGAGAACTGGGTGCGACCGCGGGCCGAAGTGCGCCACATCCTCGGCCTGCACCGCAAGTTGTTCGGTCGGGTGGAAGAGCTGAACCAGTTGAACGTGAAGGTGCAGTGGATGGGCCGCCCGTTCGACTCACCCGATGCGAAGACCCCGCGCTACGTGCAGCGCGCCATTCGCAAGGCCATCGCCGACACGGCGGGCAACACCGGCATGGTGCTCACCATTGCGTTCGACTACGGCAGCCGCGCCGAGCTGGTACACGCCGCCGAAGCCGCTCGGGCTGCCGGCGAGACCATCACCGAGACCTCCGTCGCCCGCAATCTCTACCTGCCCGACCTGCCGTCGGTCGATGTGCTGGTGCGCACCTCGGGCGAACTGCGCATCTCGAACTTCATGCTGTGGCAGATCGCCGGGGCGCAGGTGTACTTCACCGAGCGGACCTGGCCCGAGTTCGACGCTGCCGAACTCGACGCCGCCCTGGCGCTCGCCGGTTCGTGACCGGCGCCCGTCGATGAACCTCGCCAGTACCCTCGCCACGGTCACGTCCGCGCTCCCCGCCGCGGAGGACCGACCCGGGCAGCGCCAGATGGCCGAGGCCATCGAACGCGCCCTGGCCAGCGGACGTCACCTCATCGTCGCTGCCGGTACGGGAACTGGCAAGACCATCGGCTACCTGGTGCCTGCCGTGCTGGCGGGCAAGCGAGTGGTGGTGGCCACCGCCACCAAGGCACTGCAGGACCAGCTCGCCGGCAAGGACCTGCCGTTCCTCACCGAGCACCTCCCCCAGCCCTTCGACTGGGCGGTGTTGAAGGGCCGCAGCAACTACCTGTGCCTGCAGCGCCTGCGCGAACTCGACACACCCAACGACGGGCAGTTGGAGATCGACGAGTTCGCCCCCACCACCAAGGTGGAGATCAAGCGGCTCGCCACATGGGCCGCCTCGTCGCCCACCGGCGACCTGGCCGAACTCGACTGGGCCCCCACCGATGCCGCCACCCGGGCCGTCACCGTGAGCGGCGACGAGTGCCCGGGCCGCACCCGCTGCCCGATGGGCGAGGTGTGCTTCGCCGAGCAGGCCCGGGCCCGGGCGGCGGCCGCCGATGTGATCGTGGTGAACCTGCACCTCTACGGCCTGCACGTCGCGAGCGGCGGTGTGCTGCTGCCCGAGCACGACGTCGTCATCGTCGACGAGGCGCATCAACTCGAAGACGTGATGAGCGACACCGTCGGCCTGCAGATCGGGCCCGGTCGCTTCACCACCGTGGCCGGAGCGCTGCGACGCATCCTCGACGACCCGAAGGTGCTCGCCGCCGTGTCGGATTCCGCAGGCGCCGTGCGCGACGCCCTGACCGCGCACGTGGGCGAGCGACTCCCCGACCCGCTGCCCTCCCCCATCCAGACTGCGCTCATCGACGGGCGCATGCGCCTCGACGGAGCCCTCACCGCGCTGCGCTCCATCTCCACCGATGTGGAGGATGCCAAGCAACGCACGCTGCGCGCCACCACCCTCACCTCACGGCTGATCGAACACATCGACAAGACCATCGCTGGCCGCGACGACGACGTCGCCTTCGTGTCGGGATCGCCCGAGCACCCGCGGCTCGAGGTGGCCCCGCTCGATGTGGGCCCGACGCTGGAGGAGGGCGTGTGGTCGAAGCGCACGGCCGTGCTGGCCAGCGCCACCATCCCGTCGTCGCTCGCTGCCCGGGTGGGCATGAAGCCCTCGGCGGTCGATGTGATCGACGTGGGCAGCCCGTTCGACTACGAGCACCACGGCTTGCTCTACTGCCCGGTCGACCTTCCCGACCCGCGCTCGCCCCAGCGCGAGGCGAAGGCCCACGACGAGATCGCCGCTCTCATCACCGCCGCGGGCGGACGGACCCTGGCGCTGTTCACCAGCTGGAAGGCCATGGATGCTGCGGCCGCCGCCGTACGCGACCGGGTGTCGGTGCCCATCATCACCCAGCGCGACCTTCCGAAGAACGCGCTCGTGAAGGCGTTCTCGGCCGACGAGGCCACCTGCCTGTTCGCCACCGCTGGCTTCTTCCAAGGGGTCGACATCCCGGGACGCACCCTCAGCCTGGTCATCATCGACAAGATCCCGTTCCCGCGGCCCGACGACCCGCTGCTGTCGGCGCGCCGCGAACTGCTGGGCAGCAGGGCCTTCGCCGAGATCGACGTCCCGCGGGCATCGATGCTGTTGGCCCAGGCCACCGGGCGGCTCATCCGCACCGCAACCGACCGCGGCGTGGTGGCAGTGCTCGACCCGCGCCTCGGCAAGGCGAGCTACCGCTGGGACATCGTGCAGGCGCTGCCGCCGATGAAGCGCACCCGTCACCGCGCCGAGGCCGAGGCCTTCCTGCGCGAGATCACGACGTAGTCGACACCCGGTCGTCGGCCCAGCGGGCCACGTTGGCCAGCAACAGCTCGGGCCGGGTGAGGTTCTTGGTGAGGAGGTGGTGGTTCAGCGCCTCCTCGTCGGAGCGCAGGAACTCGGTGGCCTGGGCACGGTGCGCCGCAGGGTCGAACCCGTCGGCCTGCGCCGCGTCGGCCAGCAGGTCGCCGATGCAGTTCTGCACCAGGTCGGCGATACCGCTGCCCTCGTCGAACTGCTCCTTCACCCGCCACACCAGGTCGTCGGGCAGCAGGTCCTCGCACGCCTTGCGCAGCACCCACTTCTCGATGCGTCGGCCCGAGTCGTCGTAGGGCAGCTTCAGGTCGGCCGGCACACGCAGGGCCAGGTCGATGAAGTCGGTGTCGAGGAACGGCACCCGACCCTCCACCCCGTGCCGCATGGTCAGCCGGTCGGCGCGCTGCAGGTTGATGTTGTGCAGCGTGTTCATCGAGCGGCACAGTTCGCGGTGCAGCAGGTCGAAGTCGTCGAACTCCTTGTGGAACCGGTAGCCGGCGAACAGTTCGTCGGCCCCTTCGCCGGTGAGGATCACCTTCACGTGCTGTGACGCGAGGCGGGCGCAGAAGTGGGTGGGGATGGCGCTGCGCACCACGTCGATGTCGAACGACTCGAGGTGGGCGACGATGTCGGGTAACGCCTGGCGCACGTCGTCGAGCGTGATGACGTACTCGTGATGGATCGAGCCGATGTGCGCCGCTACCCGCCGCGCCGCGCGTAGGTCGCTCGAGTCGGCGGTACCGACGCTGAACGTGTGCAGTTCGTCGACGTGCTGGCGGGCGATGGCCGCCACCACGCTCGAGTCGAGCCCGCCCGACAGGAAGGCACCCACCGGCACATCGCTCATCAGATGCGACACCACTGCCCGCTCCAGCGCCTCACGGACGGCGGCGATGTGGTCGGCCACCGGCGCGTGCTCGGGTTCGGGGGCGGGGATGGAGGCGAAGCGGTGGAAGCCGGTGCGGCTGTCGTACAGGAAGCCGGGCGGGAACGTCTTCACCTCATCGGCCCAGGCGCACAGCCCGGTGAGCTCCGACGAGAACGCCATCACCCGCTGCCCATCGGTTCCCGGACCGGTGCCGAAATACAGCGGCTTGATGCCCACCGGGTCGCGCGCCAGCACCAGTCGGTCGTCGCTCATCAGCGCCACGGCATACATACCTCGCAACTGCTGCATCGCACCCTTGTCGTGGTCGTCGAACAGGTGCAGCACGGCCTCGCTGTCGCTGGCAGTGCGCCACCGGTGCCGGTCGGCGAGCGCCGTGCGCAACTGCGGGAAGTTGTAGATCTCGCCGTTGGCCACGATCGACCACGAACGGTCTTCGTTGGCGATCGGCTGCACACCGCCCACTGGGTCCATGATCGCCAACCGGCAGTGGCCCAACGTACCGAGCGGACGCTGTTCGAGCCCCACCCCATCGGGTCCACGATGGGCGATCGCCGCCCGCAACTGCTCGGCCAACGACCCGTCGGCCCGTCCCCACACTCCTGCAATCCCGCACATCGTCGACATCGACCTCCTGTCGGCCGATGCTGACCACCACGCGGGAGTGTGTCAATGACCGCTCATCGACCGGGAAAGAATTGGAGTATCTGCACGCATTTGCCAGACTGTCGTATGCCTGTTGCCGACAGCACCCTGCGCCGCGGTCTCGTCCTGCTCACCCACCTCGGCGGCGCCGACGATGGGCGCACCGTGTCGGAACTCGCTGCCCTCACCGGATTCGAGCGCAGCCAGGTGTCGCGCACGATGGGCACCCTCACCGACCTCGGGGCTGTGGTGCGCGACCCGCGCACACGCGCCTACCGGCTGAGCTGGTCGATCTATGCACTCGCCGCCACGGCTGGGGACCCTGCGCTGCTGGCCGCCGCCCGACCGGTGATCGACCGCCTGGCAGCGGTCACCGGGTCGCCCGCGCACCTCACCGTGCTCGACGGCGCCGAGGTGATCACCGTGGCCAGCGGGTTCCCGCCGTTCTTCACCGAGCGGCGCAACCCCATCGGCGAGCGCACGCCCGCGTGGTGCACGTCGTCGGGGCGCACCCTGTTGGCCGGCCTCGACGACGACACGCTGCGCAAACGGCTCACCGGTGTCGCGCTCGAGGCCACCGGCCCGCATGCGCCCACCACGCTCGACGACGTGATCGAGCGCACGGCCGCCACCCGCGGCATCGGCCCGGTGGTGGTGGTCGACGAATACGCGCCGGGCTTCATGGGCGTGGCAGCCCCGGTGCATCGCCCCGACGGCACCGTCGTCGCATCACTCAACATCAGCGGCCCCACCTGGCGGTTGGCGGGCGCTGTCAACACACTGCGTGCCGCGGTCGACGGCGCCGCCGGCGAACTCGACGCAGCGCTCGCCGCCTGACACGCAGGGGGAGCCCGACGTCAGGCGGCCAGTCGCGGACGCACCTGGGTCTCGAGGAAGGTCACCATCCACTCGTGCTGCACCGGGTCGAAGCGGGCCATCAGCTCGTCCTGCTCCTCGCGGCCCTGTGCACCCGGCCGGTGGTACGGCGCCCAGTAGATCTCCTGCCAGCGACGGAACCCGACGGACGTGATCTCGGGATGGAACTGGAACGCCCACACCGACTCACCCTGCCGGAACGCCTGGTTCGGGAACGCGTCGGTGCCCGCCAGCAGTTCGGCGCCCTCAGGGATGTCGAACTGGTGGAAGTGCGACTGGCACACCACCAGGCCATCGGGGATGACCGACGAGCCGACCGGCGTGGCGCGCAGCGGGTAGTAGCCGAACTCGCAGCGCCCATCGTCGAACGGCCCCGAGGCCGCACCGAATGCGTAGGCGATGACCTGCGCTCCCTGGCAGAACCCCATCACCGGCACCTCGCGGCGCGCGCATTCCAGCACCCAGGCCGCTTCCATCACCAGGTTCGGGTGCTCGTGCGCGTCGGGGATGCTCTGCGGCCCGCCGTACAGCACGGTGGCCACCACGTCGCGGTCGACCTTCCCCAACCGGTCGCCCCGGTACGGATAGCGCCAGTCGCACTCGTACCCGTTCGCCGCGAACCACGCCGACACCCGGTCGTCGCACGGCTCGTCGTCGTGCTTCACCAGAACCACTCGTGCCATCTCCATGACCTCCCCGACGGGAGTGTGGCACAGGCCCGGTTCGCTGTGGAGCGAAGAAGTGCTCGAGTACCTGCTGCGACGACTGACCGCGTGCACATGCTCCACGCCCGGCTCGGGCGACCCACCGGCCATTCGGCTCCCTCGCCGCGACCGGGCGTCCGGTACAGTCGCCGCCCATGGGGATCGGGTCATGTCGATGACCGTGCGCTGCGAGGTGGTCGGTGGGGTCGCCACCATCACGCTCGACTCGCCGGCGAACCGCAACGCACTGTCGCGCGAACTCCTCACCGACCTACACATCGCGCTCGACCGGTCCGAGCAGCCCGATGTGCGGGTGATCGTGCTGGCCCACACCCCGCCGGTGTTCTGCGCCGGCGCCGACCTGAAGCAGCGCAGCGAAGGACCCACCGACTCGACCCCGATGGTGCGGGCGATGCAACGCCTCAGCGACGCAGTGCAGCCCACCATCGCCGCGGTGCAGGGCCCCGTGCGCGCCGGCGGCATCGGCCTGATGGCGTCGTGCGACCTGGTGGTGGTGCAGTCCGACGTCACGTTCGCCTTCACCGAGGTGCGCATCGGCGTCGCCCCGGCCATCATCAGCGTGCCGATCCTGGCCCGGGTGCCGTGGACGAAGCTGGCGGCGCCGTTCCTCACCGGAGAAACCTTCGGCGCCGCAGCAGCGCTCGAGATGGGCCTCGTCACCCACGTGGCCGACGATGTACCGGCGGCGGTGTCGGCCCTGGTGGCCGGGGTTCTGGCGGGCGCACCGGGGGCCGTCGCCGCCACCAAGCGTCTCCTGCGCGCCACCCATTCGTGGGCCGAGATGCAGGCGCTGAGCGAAGCGCTGTTCGTAGGCAGCGAGGCCGCCGAGGGCATGGCCGCCTTCGCCGAACGCCGGCCACCGAACTGGACCCAAGGAGCGTGACATGCCCGTCCTCGCCGACACCTTGAACACAGCTGCCGACGCCTACCGGGTGAACCGCGAGGCGATGCTCGCCCAACTGGCGCTGCACGATGCCGAACTGGCCAGGGCCAACGCCGGCGGCGGCCCCGCGTATGTCGACCGCCACCGCAAGCGCGGCAAGTTGCTGGCCCGTGAACGCATCGAAGCCCTGCTCGACCACGGCAGCCCGTTCCTCGAACTCTCGCCGCTGGCGGCATGGGGCAGTTCGTTCCCCGTCGGCGCCGGCATCGTGTGCGGCATCGGCGTGGTGGAAGGCACCGAGTGCCTCATCATCGCCAACGACCCGACGATGCGCGGCGGAGCCACCAACCCGTTCGGCATGCGCAAGAACTTGCGCGCCATGCAGATCGCCCGCGAGAACCGGTTGCCGATGATCAACCTGGTCGAGTCGGGCGGGGCAGACCTGCCGACGCAGAGCGAGATCTTCATCCCCGGCGGGCAGAGCTTCCACGACATCACCGAGATGTCGGCGATGGGCATTCCCACCGTGGCCGTGGTGTTCGGCAACTCCACGGCCGGCGGCGCCTACGTGCCGGGCATGAGCGACTACATCGTGATGATCAAGGAACGCTCGAAGGTGTTCCTCGGCGGGCCACCGCTGGTGAAGATGGCCACCGGCGAGGAGAGCGACGACGAGAGCCTGGGCGGCGCCGAGATGCACGCCCGGGTCAGCGGCCTGGCCGACTACTTCGCCGTCGACGAGCTCGACGGCATCCGCCTCGGCCGCCAGGTGGTGCGCCGTCTGAACCAGCGCAAGCGCGGCCCCGGCCCGCGTGGTGCCGGTCGGCCACCGAAGTACGACCCCGACGAACTGCTCGGCATCGCCTCGGCCGACCCGAAGGTGCCGTTCGACCCGCGCGATGTCATCGCCCGGGTGGTCGACGACAGCGACTTCGACGAGTTCAAACCCCTGTACGGCCCGTCGCTCGTCACCGGTTTCGCCGAGATCCACGGCTACCCGGTGGGCATCCTCGCCAACCACCGCGGCGTGCTGTTCAGCGAAGAGGCCGAGAAGGCGGCGCAGTTCATCCAGCTCGCCAACCAGATCGACACACCGCTCGTGTTCCTGCAGAACACCACCGGCTACATGGTGGGCAAGGAGTTCGAGCAGGGCGGCATCATCAAGGACGGGGCGAAGATGATCAACGCCGTCACCAACAGCACGGTGCCCCACCTCACCATCCACATGGCAGCCAGCTACGGGGCGGGCAACTACGGCATGTGCGGTCGGGCGTTCGGGCCCCGCATGCTGTTCGCCTGGCCGAACGCGAAGACGGCGGTGATGGGGCCGCAGCAGTTGGCCGGGGTGATGAGCATCGTCGCCCGCCAGTCGGCCGCCTCGATGGGCCGCCCGTTCGACGACGAGGCCGACGAGGCGATGCGCCGCCAGGTGGAGGAACAGATCGAGCGCGAGTCGCTGGCACTGTTCATGACCGGCAAGGTGTACGACGACGGCATCATCGACCCGCGCGACACCCGCACCGTGCTGGGCATTTGCCTGTCGGTGATCGACAACCAACCGGTGCAGGGCACCCGCGGCTACGGCGTGTTCCGGATGTGATGACGATGACTCCTACACCGGTCACCCGCCTGCTCGTCGCCAACCGTGGCGAGATCGCCCGCCGCATCATCCGCACCTGTCGCCGTCTCGGCATCAGCACCGTCGCCGTGTACTCGCACGCCGATCGCTTCGCGCCGTACGTGCGCGAAGCCGACCTGGCGATGCCGCTGCCCGGCAACACAGCGGCCGAGACCTACCTGCGCGCCGACCTGCTGGTGCAGGCTGCCCTGGCCACCGGGTGCACCGCGGTGCATCCCGGCTACGGCTTCCTCAGCGAGAACGCCGGGTTCGCCCGCACCGTGCACGACGCCGGTCTGGTGTTCGTCGGCCCGCCCGCCGATGCCATCGAGGCAATGGGCTCGAAGATCGGCGCGAAGCAGATGATGCGCGCCGCTGGCGTTCCCGTGCTGCCCGACAACACCGTCGAGTCGCTGGCCGAGATCGGCCTGCCCGCTCTGGTGAAAGCGTCGGCAGGCGGTGGCGGCAGAGGCATGCGCCTGGTGCGCACCGCCGACGATCTCGACGACGCCATCGCCGCGGCGCAGCGCGAAGCGGCCTCGGCATTCGGCGACGGCACCGTGTTCGTCGAGCGGTATGTGGAAGGCGGCCGCCACGTCGAGATCCAGGTGTTCGCCGACCACCACGGCAACACCGTCGCCCTGTTCGAGCGCGACTGCACGGTGCAGCGCCGCCACCAGAAGATCGTCGAGGAAGCACCGTCACCCGCCGTCGGACCGCAACTGCGCGAGCGGATGAGCGCCGCTGCTGTTGCTGCCGCCGAAGCGGTGGGCTACGTGGGCGCCGGCACGGTGGAGTTCCTGCTCGACCGCGACGGCGGGTTCTTCTTCCTCGAGATGAACACCCGCCTGCAGGTGGAGCACCCGGTCACCGAGATGATCACCGGCCTCGACTTGGTGGAGCTGCAACTCGCCGTGGCCGGCGGCGAGCCGCTGCCGCCCGCTGCGCTGACACCCACCATCACCGGGCACGCCGTCGAGGTGCGCCTGTGCGCCGAAGACCCGTACCACGGCTACCGCTCCAGCTCGGGCACGTTCACCCGCATCGAGTTCCCCATCATCGACGGCGTGCGCATCGACACGGGCGTCGACACCGGCTCGACGATCAGCCCCTACTACGACTCGATGATCGCCAAGGTCATCGCCCACGCCCCCACCCGGGCCGGCGCCATCCAGAAGCTGCAGCGAGCACTGAGCACGGCGCACCTCATCGGTCCCGTCACCAACCGCACGCAGTTGCTCGATCTGCTGCCCCGCGTCGACACCGAGTGGCAGCAGTTGCACACCGGTTGGCTCGACGCCCAGGGCGCGCTCGAGGCACCGTCGGTGGAACCGGCCTTCGTGGCTGCCGCCGGACTCGCCGTGGTGCGGGCCGACGCTGCAGCTCGCCGCGTGCTGCCCCACCTGCCCATCGGCTGGCGCAGCAACCCGAGCGACCCGCAGTCGGTGCAGGTGGGCGACCACACGGTGCACTACCGCTTCGACCGCACGGGCGCCATCGCCCACCTCACCGTCGACGGCGAGCCCGTCGCAGAGCAATGGTTGTCCTCCATCGACTTCATCGAGACCGAGATCGTCGACGACACCGTGTTCGTCAGTCGCGGTCTGTACCGGTTCAGCATCCCGCCGCGCTTCCCGCTGCCCGACGAAGCCGGTCGCGCCGGCTCGCTGGTGGCGCCGATGCCCGGTTCGGTGCTGCGCCTGCTGGTCGCCGTGGGCGACAGCGTGGCCGCTGGCCAGCCGCTGCTGGCGATGGAGGCGATGAAGATGGAGCACCAGGTGGTGGCTCCGTCGGCCGGCACCGTCGCCGAGATCTTCGTGCAGGTGGGCCAACAGCTGGCTCACGGCCAACGTCTCGTGCAACTCGACACCGCCGGAAGCGACGAGTGATGGTCCGCGGCACCCGCCCGGTACGCATCGCCAACTGCTCGGGCTTCTACGGCGACCGCATCTCGGCCGCCAAGGAGATGGTGGAGGGCGGCCCCATCGACGTGCTCACCGGCGACTGGCTGGCCGAGCTGACGATGCTCATCCTGCACAAGCAGCGCGCCCGCAACGCCGAGCTCGGCTACGCCGGCACGTTCCTCACCCAGATGGAACAGGTGCTCGGCACCTGCCTCGAACGCGGCATCAAGGTGGTCACCAACGCCGGCGGCCTGAACCCGGCGGGCTGCGCCGAGCGGGTACGCCAGATCGGCGAGCGGCTCGGCCTGACGGTGCGGGTGGCGCATGTGGAGGGCGACGACCTGCTGCCCCGCATCGACGGACTGCGGCCGCAGCTGAACCAGCTCGACACGGGTGCACCGCTCACCGGCCAGCCCGTCAGCGCCAACGCCTATCTGGGCGGCTGGGGCGTGGCCCGCGCGCTGCACGCCGGGGCCGACGTGGTGGTGTGCCCGCGCATCACCGACGCGGCACTGGTGGTGGGGCCCGCCGCGTGGTGGTGGGACTGGGCCGTCGACGACTGGGACCGACTCGCCGGCGCCGTGGTGGCCGGGCACGTCATCGAGTGCGGCGCCCAGGCCACCGGCGGCAACTACAGCTGGTTCGCCGACATCCCCGATCGTTCGCTCGCTCCGGGCTTTCCCATCGCCGAGGTCGATGCCGATGGCAGCTGCATCATCACCAAGCACGACGGCACCGGTGGCCTGGTGGATGTGGGCACCGTCACCGCGCAGTTGCTGTACGAGATCGGCGCGCCCCAGTACGCCAACCCCGATGTGGTCAGCCACTTCGACACCACCCAGGTCGACCAGCAGGCCCCCGACCGGGTGCGCATCAGCGGAACCCGCGGCACCCCCGGGCCAGCCACCACCAAGGTGTGCATCAACCTGGAGGGCGGCTTCCGCAACCGGGTCACGTTCGTGCTCACCGGTCTCGACCAACAGGCCAAGGCCGACTGGGCCGCCGAGGCGCTGTTCGCCCGCCTGGGCGGCCGCGAGCGGTTCGACACCGTGGAGGAACGCTTCATCGCCGCCGACCCGTCGGCCCCCGGCCAGGAGGCGAGCTCCGGGCGCCTGCACGTGCACGTGAAGAGCCGCGACGAACGCCTCGTCGGACGGGCGTTCTCGTCGGCCGCAGTGGAACTGGCGCTGGCCAACTATCCCGGCTTCTTCGTCTCGTCGCCCCCCACCGAGGCCCAGCCGTTCGGCGTGTACTGGCCCGCGCTCGTGAGCAACGACGAGGTCACCCAGGTGGTGGTGCACCACGACGGATCGCGCGAGACGTTGCCCACTGCCGCCACGACCGGCAGCCTCGGACCGCTCGGCCCGGCAGAGGTGCCCGACGTGGCGCCCGTCGGCCCGCAGCCCGGCGAAGCACTGGGGATTTGCTTCGCTGCCCGCTCGGGAGACAAGGGCGGCAACGCAAACGTGGGCATCTATGCCCGCGACGCTGCCGGCTACCGGTGGCTGTACGAACACCTCACCGTCGATGCGTTCCGGCGGCTCGTGCCCGAGAGCGCCGGGCTGGAGGTGCGCCGCCACGAACTGGCGAAGCTGCACGCCCTGAACTTCGTGATCGTCGGCTACCTCGGCGAGGGCGTGGCCTCGAGCACCGCGTTCGACCCCCAGGCGAAGGGCCTCGGCGAATACCTCCGCTCACGCATCTGGCAGACCAGGATCCCTTAGTTCAGTTTCCGTCAAGACGCACTGGGTGCCCTTCATTACCGGTTGATGAGAGCGGTACTCTGCGCCAGGGACAACCGAATCGACGAGTCGCAACAGGGGGCTGCGATGAGACGCACCAGCAGCATCGGCATTGCTGTCTACCTGGGACTGGGCGCAGCCCTGGCCGCCGGGGCCACCGCCTGTAGCGACGACGCCAACCGGGTGGCACCGGTGAGCCTCGACTCGACCGTGTCGCCACCCAGCGTCGTCGCCACCGACGCTGCGTCGACCACCGCAGCACCGGTCACCGTTGCCTCCACCGTCGACACGACGGCCGCCACGAGCACGAGCACGTCTGCGGCCGACACGAGCGCTGCTCCTGTCAGCACGCTCGGCGGCCTGACCGGGCCGATGTTCAGCGACACCCTCGGGGTGAAGGTCGACACCGCCCCCGGGGTGAACACCCGCGGCGACACCCGCCGCCTGCTCGACGAGGGCGTGTTCGTGCACATCGCCTGGGAACCCGACCCCACCGACGCCTCGGTGTTCACCGTCCAACCCGACGACATCCCCATCCTCGAGGCCTACGCCATGGCCCAGGCCACCTACTACCGCGCCGCCCTCGGCCTCACCACCACCGACGACCCCGCCTTCGCCCGCTACATCGTCGGCGGCGGCGAGCGCTTCAGAAGCGCTCTCTCTGAGAGAGCCGATAGCGGCAAGATTCTTGCTATTGGCGCTGGGGTGACTCTCCGCCCCTACGTCCTTGGCGATCAACGAACTGAGGACTCGGCCGTGGTTCTCGACTGTTTGCTGGAGGACGAGCAGGAGTTACCCATCGGCGACAAAGCGACGCCATCTGAGCTTCAGACCTACAACCTCGTTGTCTCGATGATTCGCAAAGACGGCAACTGGATGGTGGAGAGGAGCGGCGAACAGGAGGGGGTATGCCTCTAGTGCGACGGAGAGCTTCGCTCTTCCTTGTAGCTCTCCCCATGCTCATCGTGCCTGGAGTTTTCGGAGACGACGATGATGCTCCGCCGCCGCCGGTGGAGTTGCGGGGGGCGCGGTCGGTGTCGATCCGCGACACGAACGGGGGGTTGCAGCGGTTCACCACCATCCCCAGCGCCTCCCGCTTCATCCGCTACCGCAACGGCACGGTGTCGACGTGCAGCTTCACCGCCAGCAGCGACAACTTCCTGCTCTCCAACGGCCAGCGGGTGCCCCGCGGTACCCGCGTGACCAGCAACTACCTCTTCGTCGAAACGCTCGCCGTGCCGTTCGACCTGCCCCCTGCGGAACTGCCGACCGACTCGCTCGGCCTGCCCAGCAAGGGCTCCATCGCCACCGCCAAACGCACCTTCAGCGTGTTCTGCGACCGCACCTACTACGACGTCAACTTCATCACCGTCATCTCGGTGCCGTTCACCGACGCGCTGTACACACCGTTCGACATGCGTGACCACCTGTACCAGCAGTTGCAGTTGCAACGACCCGTGGTGTTCACCAACCCGATCGTCGACACCTTCGGTGGCCTGGTGACCCGCTACCCGTCGTGGCTCGCCATCGAGCCGAGCGCCTGGCGCACCCAACAGTCGACCCCCGTCACCTACCGCGGCCTGGTGCTGCTGCTCGTCGCCCAGCCGAAGTCGCTCGACTTCATCGTCGAGTTCACCCCCGACCCCGACAAGCCGTCGCCGCCGTTCCGCGGCATCGTCGGCTGTGTGCCGGCGGTAGCAGCCACTGGCGACGGGGCCGCACTGCCAGCACTTCCCGCGCTCCCCGACCAGGCCGAACCCGGCCCTGGCGGGCCGTGCATCTGGACACCGCCCGGACCCGGCACCGTCAGCATCACGGCCCGCATCACCTTCGGCATCACGTTCTGGGCCAGCGGCTACACCCAGGCCGAACCCGACTACACGTGGATGTCGGAGCCGGCGACGTTCGTGACCGGCGACCTCACTGCGGTGAACACCGACCCCACCGGCTGAACGGATCGCAGCGGACCGTCTGCTCAGCCGAGCAGTCGGTAGCCGATGCCGCGAGCGGTGACGATGAGTTTCGGGTCGTCGGGGTGGTCTTCGATCTTCACCCGCAGGCGGCGAACATGCGCGTCGACGAGCCTCGAGTCGCCGAGGTACTCGTAGCCCCACACCCGCTCGAGCAACTGGTCGCGCGACAGCACCACACCCACGTGGTCGGCGAACTCGCACAGCAGCCGGAACTCGGTCTTGGTGAGGTTCAGTTCGACGCCGCCCTTCAGCGCCACACCCTGCTCGCGACGCAGTTCCACATCACCGAAACGGCTCTGCGGCGGCGTGACCGCCGTTTCGTGCAACTGCACGCGGCGCAGCGCAGCACGGATGCGGGCTGCCAACTCCTTCGGCACGACGGGCTTGGTGACGTAGTCGTCGGCCCCCGCTTCGAGTCCGGCGACGAGGTCGTAGGTGTCGGTTTGGGCCGTGACGATGATGATGGGCACGATGCTGGTGGCGCGCATCGCGCGACACACGTCGAAGCCGCTCATGTCGGGCAGTCGCAGGTCGAGCAACACCAGATCGGGTTCGGCCCGCTGAAACGATTCGAGGCCGCTGCGGCCGTCGCCCGCCTCGCGAACCTCGTAGCCCTCGTCCTCCAACGCCAGCCGCAACGCCAGCCGGATGGAGTCGTCGTCTTCCACGAACAGCAGCGAGGTCACAGCACTCCGAGCGGGACAGCGGGCGGATCAACGGGCACGGGATCTGTTACAGAAAACGCACACAAGGCGCGTGGTGCCGTCACAGACCGCTGACAGGATACGACCGTTCACGCTGCTTCGGTGGGGTACCAACCTCCCCCTGGTACCTCACCGGCAGCGGAACCCAGCGGGCGGGTCCGTCGTACCGTCGAGACTCCCCTGGGGTCTCGACGCAGTCACCCAGGAGGCAGTCATGCTCTCACCGGTCCTCATCGCTTCGACCGACGACACTCACCGGATGCTGGTGATGACAGTGGAGGGGCCACTCGTCGACCCGGCCCACGCCGCTGCCCTGCGCACCGTGCTGCCCGCCGTGCCGACCGGCTTCAGCATGGTGGTCGACCTCAGTGGCGTCGGCTGGTTCAGCGAGGCGTCGCTCGCCATGTTGCGCGACGTCGCCCGCGAGGCAGCGGCCGCCGGCGTCGTACTGGTGGTGGTGTGTAGCGACACGCGGCGCCGCGCCGACCTGGTGATGGCCGACATCGACACGCTCGCACCGGTCGTCGAAACCATCGAACACGCCCTGCCCATCACCCGGCTGGCTGCGTAGGGGCGGTCGGCTCTGGTGGTCGGCGGCCGCGCCATCGCGGCACCCTCGTCCGTCGGCCACACTAGGGCCATGGCCAGTGCCGACACCCGACCGCGTCGCGCCCTGCGCCTGCGCGCCCGGGTGACGCTGTTCTTCTCCCTCACGGCGCTGGCGGCGAGCCTCGGCCTAGCAGTGGTCACCTACGCCGTGGCCCGCAACTACCTGCTCGACCAGCGCGTGTCGACAGCCCAGAGCCAGGCCTACAACAACGCCAAGGCGGTGCGCGACGAATTGCGTGCCCCCACCGGCAACGTGCGCGAGTTGCTGCTCCAGCTGCGGACAGAGGGCACCGGCTTCGCCATCTTGCTGCTGCCCCCGAACCAGTCGTACTACTCGAACATCCGCTTCCAGGAGGAGGTGCTGCCCTCGGCGCTGGTGGCCAACGTCGATCGCGGCATCAACGGCTACCAGCGCTTCGACGTGGAGGGTGGCCCGTACCTGGGCGTGGGCGTGAAGGTGGCCGAGTTCGACGGGGTGTACTTCGAGGCATTCCCCCTCGACACCACGCAGCGCACCCTGCAGGCAATCGCCACCGCGCTCGGCATCGGTGCCGCCGTCACCGCACTGCTCGCCGCCGGTGTGGGTTGGTGGACCAACCGCCGCCTGCTGCAACCCCTCACCCGTGTGGCAAAGGCTGCCGAGGACATCGCGGCCGGTGGCCTCGACACCCGCATGCCGCCCGAGACCGACCCCGACCTCGCTCGCCTGGCCACCTCGTTCAACGACATGGCCGACGCCGTGCAGACCCGCATCGAACGTGAGGCCCGTTTCGCCTCCGACGTGAGCCACGAGCTGCGCACACCGATCACCGCGCTGTCGGCTGCGGTGGAGGTGCTCGACGCCCGACGCGCCGACCTCCCCGAGCGCACCCAGCAGGCGCTCGACGTGGTGGTCAGCCAGGTGCGACGATTCGACCAGATGGTCGTCGACCTGCTCGAGTTGTCGCGTATCGACGCCGGCTCCACCGAACTGCACCGCGAGGGGGTGCAGGTGGCCGATCTGATCGGACGAATCAACCAGCGCTACGGATTCCCCGACGTGCCCATCGACATCGCGCCCGACGTACCGGCCATGGCGCAGCTCGACAAACTCCGCTTCGAGCGGGTGCTGGCCAACCTGCTCGACAACGCCAACCAGCACGGCGGTGGGCCGATCCGGGTCGGCGTCGCCCGAGCCGGCACCCGGGCCATCGCACTCACGGTCGACGATGCGGGGCCGGGGGTCGCCCGGGGTGAGCGGTCACGGATCTTCGAACGCTTCGCGCGCGGCAGCGCTGCCCGCCACAAGATCGGCACCGGCCTCGGCCTCGCACTCGTGGCCGAGCACGCCCAGGCCCACGGCGGCGACGCCTGGGTGGAAGACCGGCCGGGCGGCGGCGCCCGGTTCATCGCCACGTTCGGGGAGGCCTTGTGATGCGACACCGGCTCGTCGGTTTTGCGGCCGCCACGGCGTTCACCGTGGCCATCGCCGCATGCGGCCTGCCCGCCGACGACCGCTTCGAACCGATCGGCGCCGACGACGACCGCTTCGGGCTGGCGCAGACCACCACGCCCACCACCAGCACTGCGCCCACCACCACCGTCGACGCCACCACCACCACGGCGCTCGCCACCACCTCCACCATCGCCAGCGAGCCGGTGCGGCTGTACTTCATCACCGGCCGCCAGCTCACCAGCGTGGTGCAGGCCCTCCCCGCCGAGCCGGCCCTCGGTCAGGTGATGGCGGCGCTGCTCGACGGACCTCCATCGGGCGGGCTCGGTACCGGGCTGCGCACCACCCTCCCAGTGGGTGCCGACATCAACGTCACCAGCGGTGCCGGCATCGCCACCGTCGACCTGCCGGCCGGCATCTTCGACTCGCTCGAGCCCAGCGACCAGCGCCTCGTGTTCGGTCAGATCGTGCTCACGCTCACCGACCGACCCGGTGTGGGGCCGGTCGTGTTCACCCTCGACGGGCAGCGGATGCGCGTGTTCCGCGGCGACGCCAGCCTCACCGAGCAGGGCGAGTCGGTGTCGCGCGACGACTACCTCGGCCTGCTCAGCACGGCACCCACGCCCACCACGACGTCGGTGCCCGTGACGCCGAGCGCCGACAGCGGCCCCACGACCAGCGCCCCCACGATCGGCACCCCCACGACCGGCACTGGCGAGGGGTAGCCTCGCTGCATCGTGCGCAGCGGATTCATCACCTTCGTCGGCCGGCCCAATGTCGGCAAGTCCACCTTGGTGAACGCGCTGTGCGGCGAGAAGGTCAGCATCGTCAGCGACAAGCCGCAGACCACCCGCACCCGGGTGCGTGGTGTGCTCACCCGGCCCGACTCGCAGTTGGTGTTCGTCGACACGCCCGGCCTGCACAAGCCGGTCACCGCACTGGGCGAACGGGTGAACGCAACGGCGCTCGACAGCATGGACGACGTCGACGTGGTGTGTCTCGTGGTCGACGGCACGAAGGGCTTCGGCAAGGGCGACCAGTGGGTGGCCGATCGTTTCGACATCCACCGCGCCGTGGTACTGCTGAACAAGGTCGACCGCATGTCGCGCGAGCAGCTGGTCGAGCAGTTGGCCAAGGTGTCGGTGCTCGACGCCGCTGCCTACTTCCCGGTGTCGGCCCGCACCGGCGAGGGCCTCGGGCCGCTCGTCGACTACTTCATCGAGCACATCCCCGAAGGCCCGCTCTACTTCCCCGACGACGTGGTGCGCGATGTGCCCGACGAGGAATGGGTGGCCGAACTCGTGCGCGAGCAACTGCTCGCCGTCACCCGCGACGAACTGCCGTACAGCATCGCCACGCGCGTCACCGAGTGGGAGTGGCCACGGGTGCGCTGCGAGATCATCGTCGAACGTGAGAGCCAGAAGGGCATGGTCATCGGCAAGGGTGGCGCCGTGCTGAAAGAGGTGGGCAAGCGGGTGCGTGCCCAGATGCCCGAGGGCGCGTTCATCGAGTTGTTCGTGAAGGTCGACAAGGACTGGCAGCGCCGTCCCGATCGGGTCGAGCGCCTCGGCTACTAGCCGGCGGTTTCGCCGGGCCCGTCAGACCTTGCTGTCGCGGCCGGCCCAGAACGGCGCCCGCAGTTCGCGCTTGAGGATCTTGCCGCTGCCCGTCTTCGGCAACTCGTCGAGCCAACTGATGGTGCGCGGCACCTTGTAGTGCGCCAGGTGCTGGCGGCCGAACTCGATGACCTCGTCGTCGGTGAGCGAGGCGCCCTCGCGCAGCACCACCGCCGCGTGCACGCTCTCGCCCCACTGCTCGTCGGGCACACCGAACACCGCTGCTTCGAGGATGTCGGGGTGGTGCTCGAGCGCCGACTCGATCTCGGCCGGATAGATGTTCACGCCGCCGGAGATGATCATGTCCTTCTTGCGGTCGCAGATGTAGACGTAGCCCTCGTCGTCGAGATAGGCGATGTCGCCCACGGTCTGATAGCCGTGCTTCTGGTCGGCCAGGAACTTGTCGTGCTGCTTGTAGTAGTCGGCGAACACGCTGGGGCTCTTCACGAACAGTTCGCCGGTGTGCTCGGGGCCGGTACCGACCACCTCGTTGCCGTCGTCGTCGAACAGCTTCACCTCCACCATCGGCGCCGGCTGACCGCACGACCCGGGCTTGCGCAACTGGTCCTCGGGCCGCAGCACGCAGTTCACACCCAACTCGGTGCTGCCGTACACCTCCCACAGGCTGTCGCCGGGCATGAAGGCCAGGTACATCTGCTTCAGCGCGAAGCTCCACGGCGCGGCGTTGGCGATCATCCGCTTCATCGTGCTGGTGTCGTAGCGGCGCTTCACCTCCTCGGGCAGGTTGCACACCATGCGGATCGGGGTGGGAGCGCTGAACGTCGACGTCACCCCGTACTTCTCCACCAGGCGCAACCAGTCCTCGGCCTTGAACTTGCGCTGCACCACCACCGTGTTGCCGAGGGCGAGGGCGAGGCCCATGAACCCGCCGGGGCCCGAGTGATACAGCGGGCCGGTGGTGAGGTACACGTCGTCGGGCACGTAGCCGATGTGGGCCATCAGCGCGGCCGACTGGGCGGCGCCGGTGTTGCCGCGACGCAGGGCACCCTTCGGCTTGCCGGTGGTGCCCGAGGTGTAGATCATGGTGGCACCCGGTTCGGTGCTCGGCTCGATGGCCGGTTCGTCGGCCGAGGCCTGCGCCACCAGTGCATCGACGTCGATTTGGCCGGCGGGCACGGCAACCCCCTCGGCGGCCGCGTCGAACACCAGCACGTGCTGCACCTGGGGGATGTCGGCGCGGATGCGGTCGAACATCGGGGCGAACTCGGCGTCGACGTACACGAAGCCGGCATCGCTGTGATCGGTGACGTAGGCAGCCTCCTCGTCGCTGAGCCGGTAGTTCAGCGGCACCGCCGTGACACCCAGCTTGCGGGCGGCGTTCACGACCAGCACGATGCCGATCGAGTTCTGGCCGCACCACACCACCTTCGACTCACCCGGCCGCACACCCAGATCGAGCATCACGTTCGCCAACCGGTTGGCCTGCGCATTCAACTCGGCGTAGGTGAGCGAGTGCACGGTGCCGTCGGGACGATCGTCGACGACGGCGAGCTTGTCGGGCTGAGTGAGCGCGTACGCAGTGAGGAAGTCGGCCATGGCCCATTTCGTAGCAGGTGCCGAGGAGGGGTCGTGACCGACCCTGCTGGCGTGGCATGCTGCGGGGATGGCAGCACGCATCATCAACGGCACCGCAGAACTCAAGTCGCTCGTCGGCGAGCACCTCGGCTACAGCGAGTGGATGGAGATCACCCAGGAACGGGTGAACCAGTTCGCCGACGCCACCGGCGACCACCAGTGGATCCACATCGACGCCGAGCGGGCGAAGAAGGAGAGCCCGTTCGGTGGGCCCATCGCCCACGGCTACCTCACGCTGTCGCTCGGCCCGGTGCTGATGCCGCAGGTGGTCATCACCACCGGCTACAAGATGGGCGTCAACTACGGCTGCAACAAGGTGCGCTTCATGTCGCCGGTGCCCGTGGGCGCCAAGCTGCGCCTCGGCGTCACCCTGCTGGGTGTGGAAGACATCGCCGGCGGCGCGCAGGTCACCTACGGCTTCTCGTTCGAGTGCGAGGGCGCGGCCAAGCCCAGCTGTGTGGCCGAGGTCATCTTCCGCTCGTACGAGTGAGCCCGGCGCGATGAGCAACCTGGTCATCCCCAACTTCGGCGCCCTGCTGGGCGAGTTCATCGGCCAGGTGCCGGCCGGCACCATGCCGCGGTTCCTCGCCCTGCTCGAGCGCACCGCCGCCGACCGCTACCGCGGCTGGGCCGAGGCGCTGCCCGAACACGCCACCGTGCTGCTGCAGTGCGCAGCCGACGAGGACGAGATCGCCAACCGCATCGAAGCGGCGTTCGCTCTCGACCCGGGCCTGCGCGAGCAGCTCGAGGCCCCGCTGCCGGCGGCGAAGCAGACCTACTACGACGCCTTTTCGCCCTACGACGTGTGGGACCAGTTGCGTATGCAGGCCAACGCCGAGCGTCAGGGCGCCCAGGCCTGGCGCAACATCGCCGCCCGCCACCCCGACCCGGCGGTGGTGGAGGTGCTGCACGGCTGTTCGGCCCTCGAAGAAGGCAGCGCCGACGCCGTCGACGCCCTCATCGCCACCCACGCCCCCTCCGCCTGATTCGCGAACTTGCGACGGATCGCGTCGCATCCGACGCGAATCGTCGCAAGGTCAGGGTGAACGGCGATCGATCAGCAGCACCAGCTCGGCCACCACCTCGTCGAGTCGGCGCAGGTCGCTCCACCACACCTCTACCAACTCCCACCCCAGGAGGCGGAGCCGGCGTTTGCGGGCCGTATCGGCGGCCCGGGCCGTAGGCGTCGCGTGCCAGCGCCAGCTCTGGCACTCCACGCCGATCTGCAGTTCGGGGATCGCCAGATCGAGCTCGGCGACCAGCCGGCCGTCGGGTGCATGCACCGGGTGCTCGTCGACCATCCGGAGCCCACGGGCCTGCAACGCCCGCTTGGCGAGCCGCTGGAACCAACTCCGTGGCAGTCGCCCGTCGACGCGCTGGTCGAGCAGCGCCAGGACGGTCGGCGGGCCCGCCACACCGCGCCCCTTCCACCGCTCGGCGACGGAGCGGATCCACTCCGCCGAGTCGCCGCGGCGCAGCATCGAGTCGAGTGCCCGTCCGGCCGCATCGCGTCCATCGGCCGCTGCCACCTGGATCAGCGCCACCGGACGGATCACACACTGCAACCCCTCCACCACCGCACACTCCCGCCGCGTCAACCGCATCGAGCGCAGCGTGGACCATCCGGTGCCCTGCCGAAGGACGGCACCATCAGGTGCAGTCACGACGACCGGCTCGTCGCCGCCATACCCGTCGAATCCATGGAGCCGAGCCGCGCTGCTGGCGGCCAGGGCACTCTCGGCACCAGTGGCAAGTAGGGCCCGACGCGCCCTGCGCCGCCACGACCACGCCACACCGGAGAGCGCCACGACTCCCTGGGCGGGTCGTTCCCATTCACCGCTCCGGATTCGTTGGCGGATCACCCCCTCGGTGACCCCGGCCGAGAGCAGCTGTGAGGTGGATGCCAGCGAGTCCTGTCGGCCGAACAGCGCGCTCGCCTGACGCATCGCATCGAGTTCCATGCACCAGTGATGGACACCGGGCCGCCTCGAACGGCAATCTTGTTCGGGTTTCGGTTGTCTACGACGGAAACTCGAACAAGTTCGGCTGCGGGCGGCTGGGACTCGGGTGCACCGCTGGGACTCGGGCCTGGGTGGCTGAGAGTCAGCGGAAGTTGGGCATCACCTGGGTGGCGAACAACTCCAGCGTCTCGGTGTCGGGGTAGTCGGCGCACCAGGGGATGAAGCCGGTGCAGCCGAGGTCGACGTAGCGCTGGATCTTCTCGGCCACCTGCTCGGGCGTGCCCACCAGGTTGGCCTCGCGCCAGCTCTCGAACGGCTCGCCCCACAGGTTGCGGGAACCGGCTGCCACCACCTCGGCCTCGGTGGAGCGGATGAACACCTCGGGCGACCAGGTCTTGCCGATGGTGTCCTCGTCGCGGCCGACGGCGGCGCAGTGGCCCTTCAGGATCTCGCGCTTGCGTGCCCACTCGTCGGGGCGACCGCCGAAGTTGCTGTAGTCGGCGTAGCGCGCCACGACCCGCAGCGTGAGTTGCTCGCCGCCTCCGCCGATCCAGATGGGCGGGTGCGGCGACTGCAGCGGCTTGGGATCGCAATTGGCTCGCGAGAGCTTGTAGTACTTGCCGTTGTAGGTGGTCTCTTCCTCGGTCCACATGCTGCGGACGATCTCGACCGACTCGCGCAGCATGCCGATGCGGTCCTTCGGCTTCGGGAAGTCGAAGCCGTAGCCGCGGTACTCGTTCTCGTACCAGCCGGCACCGATGCCCCAGTCGAGGCGGCCACCGCTGATGACGTCGACGGTGGAGGTGATCTTCGCCAGCACGCTGGGCTGCCGGTAGCTGTTGCAGCCCACCATCTGGCCGAGGCGCACACGGCTGGTGCGCTGGCTGATGGCGGCCATGGTGGTCCAGCACTCGAACACGGCTTCGTGTGCCGGGCGGGGCACGTTGTGGAAGTGGTCGTACACCCAGATCGAGTCGTAGCCGAGCTCTTCGGCGCGCACGGCGATCTCGACCGCCTTGTCCCACTTGGCTGCGGCACCGTCGATGCCCGACAGCTCCATCTTCCAGCCCTGGGGCATGAAGACACCGAAGATGATGGGACGCGACACAGCAGACATGGATCCGACCCTACTAGCGTCGCCGTATGCAGTTCTCGGTCGCAGAGGTACATGAGGCCATCGCCGCCAGCCGGCCCGACGACGAGTGCCTGGTCTTCCGCGACCGGCGCTTCACCTGGGCCCAGGTCACCGAGCGCACTCGTCGGCTCGCCAACCACCTCATCAGCGCCGGACTCGGGGTTCGGGTCGAGCGCAGCGAACTGGCGGGCCACGACAGTGGCCAGTCGCACCTGGCGATCTATCTCCACAACGGCAACGAGTACCTCGAGTGCATGCTCGGCGCGTTCAAGGCACGGGTCGCCCCGTTCAACGTGAACTACCGCTACGTGGCCGAGGAACTGCGCTATCTGCTGAACGACTCGCAGGCCGAGGCCGTGGTGGTGCACAGCCGCTTCGCTCCGGTGCTGGCCGAGGTACTGGCCGAACTGCCCCGGCTGCGCGTCATCCTGCAGGTGCCCGACGAGTCGGGCAACGCGCTGCTGCCCGGCGCCCAGTGGTACGAAGACGCGCTGGCCGCCGCATCACCCGACAAGCCGGCGGTGCAGTGGAGCCCCGACGACCTCTACATCCTGTACACCGGCGGCACAACCGGCATGCCGAAGGGTGTGCTGTGGCGCAACGGTGATGCGAACGTCGAGTGCTTCGGCGGGTCGCGGGCCGACACGATGGAGGGCGTGCTGGCCGAGGCCAACACCGGCCTGCGTGCGCTGCTGGCACCGCCCTTCATGCACGGCGCCGGTCACTGGATGAGCTTCCGCACCTGGAACGGTGGCGGCACTGTGTTCGTGCAGTCGCAGCCCGAACGGCTCGACCCGGTCGATGTGTGGGGACTCGTTGAACGCGAGCGGCTGAGCTTCCTGCTCATCGTCGGCGACGCCTTCGCCCGGCCGCTGCTCGACGGGCTGAGCCAGGCCGACTACGACCTCAGCTCGCTCACCGTGGTGCTCTCGGGTGGGGCCCCGCTGTCGGCCCATCTGAAAGAGGAGTTCCTCCGCCATCTGCCCACGCTGATGATCGTCGACGGGCTCGGCTCGTCGGAGGCCGGCGGGCAACTGTCGCACGTGTCGGCCGGGTCGGGTGCCACCACCGGTACGTTCCCCATCTCACCCGGCAACCACGTGCTGTCGGAGTACCTCGACCGCGAACTCGCCCCCGGCGACGACGAATTGGGCTGGCTCGCCAAGAGCGGCAACCTGGCCCTCGGCTACCTGGGCGACGCGGCCAAGACCGACCGCACCTATCCGGTGGTGGCAGGCGTGCGCTACGCGGTGCCGGGCGACCGGGCCCGCCTGCGGGCCGACGGCATCATCGAACTCCACGGCCGCGACTCGGTCACCATCAACTCCGGCGGCGAGAAGATCTTCGCCGAGGAGGTCGAGGCCGCAGTGAAAGCGCACCCGTCGGTGTACGACTGCGTGGTGGCCGGCCGACCCAGCGAACGCTGGGGCAACGAGGTGGTGGCCGTCGTGCGCATCCGCGAGGGCTACTCCGCCGACGAGGCGGCACTGCTGCACGAGGCCGAGCGCCACATCGCCCGGTACAAGCTGCCGAAGGCGTTCGTGTTCGTGCCCGAGATCGTGCGGTCGCCATCAGGCAAGGCCGACTACCGCTGGGCCAAGCAGATGGCGGTCAGCGGCGAGGATCGATCGGCGTGACCGGCGCACCGTCGCCGAGCACGTCGTCGATGAGCTGAGCCACGCTCAGCGCCACGAGGTCGCCGAAGCGGCGGGCCGCCACCTGCGCGCCGACGGGAAGACCGTCGGCGAAACCGACGGGCACCACGGCGCCCGGCAGACCGAGCAGGTTCAGCGGCACCACCGGACGGAGCACCTCGAGGGTGGACGCCGCATTCTCGAACGACGCCACGTCGTACCCGTGCGGCAGCGCGGGCTGGGCCCACACAGGGCTGAGGAAGACGTCGTGCTCGGTGAGGAAGCGATGCCACTGCTTCTCGATGCGGTTGCGAGCGGCGTGCATCTCGCTGAGCTGTGCCGTGGTGGCAGGGCCGTACAGATCCATCGCGAAGGTGAGGAAGCGGTAGCCGTCGGCACCCATCACCATCTCCAGCAACGGCGCCTGGCTGCGCACCTCCTCCACCAGCAGGCGGGCCCACAACTCGACCGACTCGGCATAGGTGTCGGGGGCCACCTCCACCACCTCCGCGCCGGCGTCGGCCAGCGCGTCAGCCGCTCGGCGGATGGCCGCAGCCACACCGGGGTGCGTGGAACCGCCGGGCGGCTCGGGCTCGACCGCCACGCGGAGACGACGGCCCGGATCGAGGTCGGCCAGCACCACCGGCAATGCCAACGGGTCGCGCACGTGCGGGCCCGCCACCACCTGCAGCCCGGCGCGCACATCGGCGACGTGGCGGGCCATCACACCCTCCACCGCCATGAGCTGGAACATGATCGACACGTCCTCGGGC
>JBIIDH010000203.1:0-2949 GCA_044238435.1 Ilumatobacteraceae bacterium
CGGGATACAGCTCGTCGACGGTGAGGTGTCGCTGCATCGCGCCGTCAGGCCCGCACGGCTCGCCCCACCCCGCGCTCGCCATGCCGAGCGGGCGGTACACATGGGACGTCACCAGGTCAGCCATCGGCGCGCCACCGGCTCGCTCGATCGCCAGCTGCAGCACGCCGTACCCGAGGTTCGAGTACCGCCACTGCGCGCCCACCGGGAACACCGGCCGACCGAGCTGCCGCACTGCGTCGACCACCGGTACCGCTGCCCGCTCGTCGTCGTAGAAGAACCGGTGATGCGCACCGAGCCCACCGGTGTGTGCGGCGATGTCGCGCACGGTGATGGCACGGCCCGGCAGCAGTGCCGCCGGCATCTCCGGCACCAGGGCCGCGATCGGCGTGTCGAGCGAGATGAGACCGCTGTCGATGAGCGCACCGAGCACGGTGGTCGCGATCGGTTTGGTGGTCGATGCCAGGCAGAACGGCGAGTCGAGGCGCGCCGCGCCGTAGGTCTCGGCCAGCACCACACCCGCGTCAGCGTGGGCGACGCCGAATGCAGCAGCGGGCAGCGAGCCGTCGGCAACGGCTGCGCGCAGCACCGTCGCGCCCCGCTGCGCCGAGTCGATCAGTCGGGTCACGCGTCGCCTGGACTCTGCTCGTCGAGCAGGGTGAGGTGCAGGTGCGCCATCAGCCGCTCGACCGGATCGTCGAGGTCGAGCCCGGCCGTCTCGACCGCACGGCGCAAGCGATAGCGGAAGGTGTTGGGGTGCACGTCGAGCGCTGCGGCTGCCGCGACGACGTCGCCGAAGTGGTCGAGGAAACTGCGGAGTGTGGCCACGTAGTGCGTGTCGCGGTCGCGGTCGCTCGCGACCAGCAGATCGATACGCCCGGCGCAGAGATCGGGTTGGCCGGTCGCCGCCCGACGCCACCGGGCCAGCGACACCGCACCCAGCACATCCACCAGTTCGGCCACATGGTCGGGCTTCACATCGGCCCCGTACTCGCCGGGCGCGACACAGGCGGCCAGCACGTCGTCGACCTCGGCCCGCTTCGCAACGAGCCCGTCGAGGCCAGTGGTCGACCGGGCGAGAGCCGCCTTCACCGGCACCTTCACGCTGCTGCGCGCCCGCTGCGCGAGATCGGCCACCGTGGGATCGAGGCGGTCGCCGCCGACGAGCACGACGTGCAGCGTCGACCCCGAGGCAGTCTGCGCCAACTGCAGGTGCTCGGTGCGGCGGAACAGCGCGACCACGCTCGACAGGCGACCGAGGTGCATCGCCACCTCCACCTCGTCGGCGCACACGGGGCTGAGCCCGAGCACCATCACGCGCTGGTTGGCACGCACGTCGAGATGGTGGGCCAGCGAACTGGCCGGCACCCGACCGGCCAGCACGGCGCGCACCATCTCGGCCTCCTGGCGGCGCTCGACATCGCCGGCGAAGTGGCGCACCAGGTGCAGCGCCGCCAACGGCGCCACCTCCTCCAGCAACGCCACGTGCGCGTCGCCGAGCGGTTCGCTGCCCTCCTGGATCCAGATCGACCCGACCACCTCGCCTGCTGCCCGGATGGCGATGACCAGGCGATCGCGGTAGCCGGGTTCGGTGGACTTGTAGCTGATGCGCACCGGCGCCTCACCGCGCCAGATCTTCTGGAAGGCACCGTCGCCCTGCAGCCGCTTCACCCAGCTCTCGGGCACCCGGCGGCCGAGGATGGTGTCGCGACGGAACTCGTCGATCTCGTCGTCGCCGGTGCTGTAGGCGAGCACCCGCGACTGTGCGTCTTCGATGGTGACCGGGCCGTTGGCACGAGCGGCGATCACGTTGGCAAGGGCGAACAGATCGCCCAGCGGCGCCCTGCCGTCGATGCCGCCACCCCCGGTGGTGGTGACCATGCGGGCCAGCGCGTGCAGTTGGCCCCACTCGACGTCGCGCGACACGCGCAGCAGGGCGACCGAGGCCCGGGTGGCGGCAGCAGTGACTGCCTCGAGGCCCGGCCCCTCGTCGACCTTGGCGATGACCGCTGCAACCCGTGCCGTACCGGCGGCGGCGAGCAGGTCGAGCATCTCGGGCGCACGTGGGTCGACCCCGACGGCCAGCACCACGTCGGCCGCAGCGAAGCTGGTTCCGGCGAGCCGGTCGTAGATGACGGGGTCGCCGACGGGAACGTCGAGTCCGGAGGGGGCCACCTCGACGCGGACCACCTCGTACCCCAGCCCCTCGACGAGGTCGGCGAGCGAGATCCCCTGTGTCATCGGGTGCAGTCTCGCACCGGCACCAGCCGTCACCTACCGCCTCCCGGCCCCGGCGAACCGGTACGCGCCGTCGGTGGTGATGAGGTCGGCCTCGAGGCCCGCGTCGAAGGCCGCCGAGAACGCCCGGCGGACCGCCCGCCGCCAGCGCACGGCCAGGTCGGGCTGCGTCTGGCGCAGCGCCACGATGTCGGTGGGTGTGGCCACCAGCAGGCCGGACCCGAGTTGGTCGAACAGGTGCGGCGCGCCATCGGCATCGACGCCCAGCAGCACGTGGTGCGAGCCGTCGGCCAGGAGATCGGCGCTCGACACCACCGGCACCGCCCGCTCGTCGGTGGCCACCTCCCAACTCACCACGCAGCGATCGGTCTCGTCGGCACCGTTCAAACCGTCATCGAGCGAACCGTAGAAGTCGGGCACGAAGCGCACGATGCGGGCACCCAGCCGGTCGAGGTTGAAGTGCGCGTTCGATCGCACCAGCGGATCGAATGTCCACGTGATGCGCCGCATGCCCTGTTCGGCAGCCCACGCCCGCTGATGACGCTTGAGTGCCTCACCGATGCCGTGGCGCGGGCGCACGGTGCCCGTCACCTGACTGCGCAGGGCCGGCCCATCGGTGTCGAGGTAGGTGACCCCGAACGACGCGCCGACGAGTTCGCCGTCGAGCCACGCCCCGGCCACGTAGCCGTCGGTGTCGGCGATGGCCGACAGCAC
>JBIIDH010000204.1:0-2927 GCA_044238435.1 Ilumatobacteraceae bacterium
ACCAGCCCGAGATGGCCTACTTCGAGTGCCTGCACGAGGTGAAGCTCATCGTCGACCTGATGTACGAAGAGGGCATCGCCGGCATGCGCTACAGCATCAGCGACACCGCCGAGTACGGCGACGTGTCACGCGGTCCGCGCATCGTCACGCCGAAGACCAAGGCTGAGATGAAGAAGATCCTCAAGGAGATCCAGACCGGCAAGTTCGCCAAGGAGTGGGTGGCCGAGAGCGAGAGCGGTCGGGCCAACTTCAACGCCCTGCGCGAGGCCGGTGCGGCCCACCAGATCGAGGAGGTCGGCAAGCAGCTGCGCAGCATGATGCCGTTCCTCGGTGCCGGCAAGCAGAAGGTGGCCGACGTCAGCGGCGGCTGAGGTCGGCGATATCGACGCGCCGGATCGCCGGCGACACCGTGGACGTGACCCGTCCCCATGAGTATCTGCCCGGACTCGATGGAGTCAGGGCGCTCGCCGTGGGAGCCGTTCTGATGTTCCATTCCGGATACGGATGGGCATCGGGCGGCTTCCTCGGCGTATCGGTGTTCTTCACCCTGTCCGGCTTTCTCATCACGTCGCTGCTCGTCGACGAGCAGCAGCGCGATGGACGCATCGCGCTGCGCGCGTTCTACGGCCGTCGCGCTCGTCGTCTGGTGCCCGCCTCGGTCGTCTGCGTGGCGCTGGTGGTGGCGGCCTGGCCGTGGTGGACCGATGCCCAGCAGAGCCGTCTGGCTGGCGATGTAGTCGCTGCCCTGGGCCAGGTGGCGAACTGGCGGGCTGCATTCGCCGAGGTGTCGTACCGCGATCTGTTCGGTCAGTCGGCCGGACCCCTGACGCACTTCTGGTCGCTGGCGATCGAGGAGCAGTTGTATCTCGTCCTGCCGCTCGTCGTGGGGTTCGGCCTGCTCCGCGGGAGGCGTTGTCTCGTCGCTGTCCTGGGTGGGCTCGCCCTGGCGTCGACGGCTGCCTTGGCCCTCACCGACGACTTCGATCTGGCCTACAACGGCACCCACACGCGTGCCGCCGAAGTGCTCGTCGGTGCGATGGCGGCGGCTTGGTGGGCCGGGCGCCGGCCGAGCGGGATACCGGCGCAGGTGAGTGGCGGCGCCTCGCTCGTGCTGCTCGGCATCGCAGTCGGCACGGTGTCGCTCGGCGACCAGTGGCTCATGCGTGGCGGGTTCCTGGTCGTGTCGATGCTGTCGGTGCTGGTGGTGGTCGGCGCGTCCACCGGCCGGCTCGCTCAGGTGCTCGGCTGGCGACCGTTGGCTGCTGTGGGCCGACGGAGCTATGGCATCTACCTGTACCACTGGCCGCTGTGGACGTTGCTCTCGCCGGCGCGGGTGGGGCTCGACGGAGTGGGCCTGGCCTGTGTGCGCCTGGTCGCTGTCGGGGTCGTCGTCGAGGTGTCGTACCGCTGGATCGAGCAACCGATCCGACGGCGCCGACTCCTTGCGACTCCTCGCGCCGCGGGTGCACTGTACGCAGCGTCGATCGGCGTCGTGATCGGCGCGGTGTTCGTGCTGCCCGAACGGCCACGCACCAGTACGGAGGTGCTGCTCGCCGAGGCAGCAGCGCCGGTGGTGACGTTCCGTCCGGTCGAAACGGTCGAGCCGGTCCGTCCGGTCGAGCCGGTCGAGCCGGTCGAAACGGTCGAGCCACCGCGGCGGGTCATGGTGGTGGGCGACTCCACCTCGTTGATCGTCGCGAACGCTCTCGACACCGCGGCTGATGGTCGGATCGAAGTGATCTGGGCCGGCGAGGAAGGGTGCCCGTTCGTCGCGGTCGAGGCGACCCGGGCTTCGAGCGAGCTCGACTGGGTGGTCCGCGAGTGCCGCGGCCCTACTGCGGAGCTCGCCGCCCTGCTGGGTTCGTTCCAGCCCGATGCGGTCGTCGTCGTCGCTGGGGCCATGGCGATGATGGAGCACCGCTACCCGGGTGATCCCGAGGGGTATCTGCCGGGATCGCCCGAGTACGTCGTCCGCCACGAGGCCGGCATGCTGGAACTCCTCGAGATGCTCGGCCCGCTCGGAGTCCCGGTGGTGGTGGCCGATGCGCCGCCTCTGGGAATCGGCTCGTATTCCACCTTCGAGATGGCGGATCGGCGACGTTTGGAGGCGTGGAACGCGCAGATCCGCCGTTGGGACGACGCCCATGACGAGGTGTCGACCTGGGCGTACGCCGACGCGATCATCGCCTACGAGGCCGAGTACGGCAACATCCGGACCGACGGTTCGCACCCCGAGTTCGAGCCGCTGGTGGAGATCATGCGCGCCACCCTGCTCGACCGATTCGACGCGGTACTCGACCGCGTCGCCCCCATCGGACCCTAATTCCGACTTGTTCAGTCGGGATTGAGTCGATAGCCTGTCGGCCCATGAGCAACACCTGGGGTTTCGAGACACGACAGATCCACATCGGCGGCGAGCCCGACCCGACCACCGGGGCGCGCGCCGTGCCCATCTACCAGACGACCAGTTTCGAGTTCCGCGACTCGGCGCACGCGCAGAACCTGTTCGCGCTGGCCGAGATCGGCAACATCTACACGCGCATCATGAACCCCACCACGGGTGCGCTCGAGGCCCGCCTCGCCAACCTCGAAGGCGCGGTCACCACGGCCGTCGGCCTGCCCGGTGCCCTGGTGGTGGCATCGGGTCAGGCCGCCGAGACACTGGCCATCCTCACCCTGGCCGAGGCCGGCGACCACATCGTCGCCAGCCCGTCGCTGTACGGCGGCACGTACAACCTGCTGCACCACACCATGCCGAAGCTGGGCATCGAGGTCACCTTCGTCGACGATCCGCACGATCTCGAGCAGTGGCGCAGCGCCATCCGCCCCAACACCAAGTTGTTCTTCGGCGAGGTGCTGGCCAACCCGCGCAACGACGTGTTCGACATCGAAGGTGTCAGCAAGGTGGCCCACGACAACGGCATCCC
>JBIIDH010000034.1:0-33197 GCA_044238435.1 Ilumatobacteraceae bacterium
GCTGTGGTGGTCCTTCTTGTGGGTCTTGAGGTGATCGGTGAGCTGGTTGATGCGCGCCGTGAGGAGCGCGATCTGCACCTCGGGCGAACCCGTGTCGGTGTCGTGCAGCTTGTGGGTGCCGATGGTTTCGTTCTTGTCGACCATGATGGAAGCCTTCCGGTGACGGAGGTCGCCGCCGCCATCGGATGATGGCACGGCATCGCGTCGGAGGCGCCAAGGCGGCCCCGACGGACCCGGAGATGCTACCGGGCCGCCCATCTGCGTCACCACCTCGGGCCGGTTGTTACCGTGGCGCCATGACATCGACTCCCCCGCCCACCGGTTCGGGCGATCTGGCGGGCCTGCGCGAGCGCATCGACCGACTCGACCGCGAGTTCGTGCGCATCGTGGCCGAACGCCTGGCCGTGTGCGAGGAGGTGGCCGAGGTGAAGCGGGTGGCCGGCACCGCCGTCATCCAGCCGGCCCGGGTGCGCGAGGTCATCACGTCACGGCGCCAGATCGCCATCGACGCTGGCGTCGACCCCGACTTCGCCGAGCAGCTGTTCCGCGTGCTGCTGGCCGAGACGCATCGCATCGAAGTGGCCGGGCACCGCCCCGACGCCGCGCCCGACAAGCCTGCCGCGCCCGACGGCAGCCGGTCGGGCCTCGACACGGTGGCCACTCGAATCGACCACATCGTCGTGGCCGTTCACCACCTGGCCGAGGCGGTGGCGTCGTTCACCGCCACGTTCGGGTTCCACGCCACCCCACTGGCGGGTGGCGACGTGCCCGGTGTGGTGGCGCTCACGGCGGGCGGCGTCAGCATCGTGCTGGTGGGCCCCGAAGCATCGCCGTCGGTGGCCGCCTATCTGGCGCACCACGGCAGCGGGGTGCAGCACGTCGCCATCGATGTGCTGAACGCCGGCTACGCCCGGGCCTGCCTGGCCGACTCCGACGCATCGCTGCTCACCGACGTCATCGTCGACGGCGATGGGCACGAGCAGTTCTTCGCCGCCCGCGACGCCGCCACCGGTGTGCAGTTCGGCTTCATCTCGCGCACCGGCCACCGCGTGGGCGTGTCGGCCGCCAACGTGCTGGCGCTGTTCGACACCCTCAGCACCGACTGAGGTACGGAGTGGCGCTCGACCGCACCGTCACGCTGGCCAACTGGATGGACTGGCCGTACAACCGCACTGCGTTCCAGCGGGTGCGCGAGCTCACGCCGACCGCCCTCATCACCCGACGCGGTGGCGCACCGCTGCTGCTCCCCCGCCGCCCGATGGAACTCGACGCCGTCGACTTCGCCCGCGCCGACGGGTCGCGCACCACCTGGGCCGAGCACCTGCAGGCCACACAGTGCGATGCCGTCTGCGTGGTGCATCGCGGCGACATCGTGTACGAGCGCTACTTCAACGGCATGGTCGAGCACACCCCACATCTGCTGATGAGCGTGTCGAAGTCGTTCTGCGGTGCGGCGCTGGGCGTCGCCATCGGCCGCGGTCGACTGTCGGTCGACGATCTGGTGTGCGACGTGGCGCCCGAGTTCGCCGGTACCAGCCTCGACGGCGCGACGGTGCGCCACGTCATCGACATGACCGCAGGCACCGACTTCGTCGAGGACTACGAGCTGTACGCCGACCCCGAGGCCGACAACCCGCTGCTCGAGTACGAGCGCCAGGCCGGCTACCGGCCGATCGGTGCCCGCACTCCCGTCGGCACCCTCGGCCACTTCCGCACCTACGGCCTCGCTCGCCCCCACGGCGCCTGGTTCGACTACCGGTCGCCGCTCACCAACATCGCCGCCCGTCTGCTCGAGGTGGTGGAAGCCATGCGCTACCCCGACATCGTCTCGCGCGATCTGTGGGGCCCGCTCGGCCAGGAGCACGATGCCGACATCATGCTCGACCCCCTGGGCCACCCGGTGGTGGAGGGGGGAATGAGCTGCACCGTTCGCGATCTCGCCCGCTTCGGCCTCGCGTACCTGGGTGACGGCGCGCTGGCCGGTCGCCAGGTGGTGCCCGCCGACTGGGTGCGCGACACCCGCGATGGCGACGACGACGCAGTGGCGGCGTTCCGCGACACCGAGCCCGGGTGGTCGATGTACCGCAACGCGTTCTGGGTGATGCAGCGCGGCACCCGCTTCAGTGGCCTCGGCATCTTCGGCCAGTTCTGCTGGGTCGACCGCCCCACCCAGACGGTGGTCGCCCGGTTCTCGACCTTCCCCACCGCCTTGCCGTTCGACACCTCCGACGAGGTCCAACGGGCCATGAGCGCGGTGGCCTCCGCCCTCGGCTGAACCACGCCCCGTCGCGCAGCGACAGGGTCTGGTAGGGTGCGCCCCACGCACGGCAGTACGGGGCATGGTGCACCTTCTCGCATCGGCACGATGTCCCGGCTGTGCTCTGGCACAACCCACTCATCCGTTCCGGAGGTTCTGCCATGACGCGCCCTGATCGTGCCATGCTGCTCGAGGGTTCCCTCGACGACCTGATGCTCGCCGCCCGCGCCGTACGCGATCGCGCCCACGGCACCCGCATCACCTACTCACCGAAGGTGTTCATCCCGCTCACCATGCTGTGCCGCGACCAGTGCGGGTACTGCACGTTCGCCCAGCCGCCGGCCCGGTTGGAGAAGATCTACCTGCTGCCCGACGACGTGCTGTCGATCGCCCGCCAGGGCGCCCGACACGGCTGCCACGAGGCGCTGTTCACCCTCGGCGAACGGCCCGAGGAGCGCTACGAGGTGGCCCGCGCCTTCCTGCGCGAGCACGGCTACGACTCGACCGTCCACTACGTGGCGGCCATGGCGAAGCTGGTGCTCGACGAGACCGGTCTGCTCCCCCATGCCAACTGCGGCGCGCTCTACCACGACGAACTGGCGCTGCTGCGGCCGGTGTCGCCGAGCCAGGGAATGATGCTCGAGAGCATGCGCGACGACCTCGAGTGCCATCAGGCGGCGCCCGACAAGGTGCCCGCCCGCCGTCTCGCCACGATCGAGGCCGCAGGCGAACTGCAGATCCCGTTCACCACCGGCATCCTCGTGGGCATCGGCGACGACCGCATCGACCGCATCGCTGCCATGGAGGCCATTGCCGACAGCCACGCCCGCCACGGGCACGTGCAGGAAGTGATCGTCCAGAACTTCCTGCCGAAGCTGCGCACCGGCATGCAGCGTGCCAAGGCCTGCCCTCCCGACGAGTACCTGTGGACGCTGGCGATGGCGCGCCTCGTCCTGCCCGCCGACATCCACCTGCAGGCGCCACCCAACCTGAGCGACGACTTCGGTGTGCTGCTCGACGCGGGCATCGACGACTGGGGTGGCGTCTCGCCCGTCACTGCCGACCACGTGAACCCCGAGCGGCCGTGGCCCGACCTCGACCTCCTGCGCGAGGTCACCGAGGCCCGCGGCTTCGCGCTGGCCCCGCGCCTCACCGTCTACCCCGAGTTCGTCCGCCAGCCCACCCGCTGGCTCGACCCGGCGCTGCACTTCCCGGTGATGGACCGCAGCGACGCAGAATGCCTCGGCCGCGACGACCCCGGCGCCATCTGGCCCGAGAAGGTCACCGCTGCCGACGTGGTGCACGACGGCGCCGAGGTGGTGCTGGTGGGGCACCGCAGCACCCAGTGGTACAGCGGGGCGAACACCGAGCCCACCACGCTGGTACCCGGCCGCGCAGCCACGCGGCCCGGGTCGGCCATCGACGAGATCCTCCACGGTGTGCGCATGGGGCACGAGGTGGGTTTCGACGAGATCGTCACGCTGTTCCGGGCCCGCGGCCCCGAGGTGGTGGCAATCGCCGAACTGGCCGACGAACTGCGCCGCGAAGCCGTGGGCGATGCCATCACCTGGGTGCACAACCGCAACATCAACTACACCAACGTGTGCACCTTCAAGTGCAAGTTCTGCGGCTTCTCGAAGGGCAAGCTGAGCCTCAACCTGCGCGGCACGCCGTATCTGCTCACCCTCGACGACATCGCCGACCGGGCGCGTGAGGCGTGGGACATGGGCGCTACCGAGGTCACCCTCCAGGGCGGCATCCACCCCGACTTCGACGGCGACTACTACATCGACGTCACCCGCGCCGTGAAGCAGGCGGTACCCGAGATGCACGTGCACGGCTTCACCGCGCTCGAGGTGACCGAGGGGGCGAAGCGACTGGGCGAAGACCTGCACACCTACCTGCTGCGATTGCAGGAGGCCGGCCTGGCGTCGCTACCCGGCACCGCCGCCGAGATCCTCGACGACGAGGTACGGGCCATCTTGTGCCCCGACAAGATCAACACCGAGGAGTGGCTCGAATGCCACCGCCAGGCGCACCGCATCGGCCTGCACTCCAACGTCACGATCATGTTCGGCTCGGTCGAGCACCCCGAGAGCTGGGCCCGCCACATGCTGGTCACCCGCGACCTGCAGAAAGAGACCGGCGGCTTCACCGAGTTCGTCGGCTTGCCGTTCGTGCACATGGCCTCGCCCATCTACCTGCAGAAGCGGTCGCGTCGCGGGCCCACCTTCCGCGAGACGCTGCTCATGCACGCCATCGCGCGCATCGTGTACCACGGGCTCATCCCCAACATCCAGGTCAGCTGGGTGAAGATCGGCCTCACCGGCGCGGTGCAACTGCTGAACAGCGGCTGCAACGACATGGGCGGCACGCTGATGAACGAGAACATCTCGCGTGCAGCCGGCGCCGCGCACGGCCAGGAGATGACCCCGCAGCGGTTCAGCCAGTTGGCCGAGCAGCTCGGCCGGCGCGCCGAGCAGCGCACCACCAGCTACGGACGGGTGGCAGCCCCGGCCTGATCGGTCGACCCGACCGGGTACCAGATCCGCCGCAGCGGGCTCAGCCGCCGACGAGCAGCGAGCGGGCGTGGTCGACGTCGTGCTTCAACTGGTTCACCAACGCGTCGATCCCGTCGAACTTGCGCTCGCTGCGCAGGAAGTGGGTGAACTCGACCTTGGCGTGCTCGCCGTACAGGTCGCCCTGGAAGTCGATGAGGTGGGCCTCGAGCAGCGAGTGGTCGGCGTGCTCGTAGAACGTGGGGCGCCGACCGAGGTTGATGGCGCAGGCCTGGCGCTCGCCCGTGGGGCGGACGTACCAGCCGGCGTACACGCCATCGGCCGGCAGGCAGATGACGCTGGGCACCTCGACGTTGGCGGTGGGGAAACCGATGGTGCGGCCGCGCTGGTCGCCCTGCACGACGATGCCACGGGCCTGGAACGGGTGCCCGAGCAGCGATGCCGCCAACTCGACCTGGCCGCCCGCCATGGCTCGGCGGATGGCGGTGGAGCTGACCGGCTCGTCGACACCATCGGGCCGGGCCACGAGATCGACCGGTTCGACGTCGAAGTCGAGGCGGGCACCCACGCTGCGCAACAGGGCCACGTTGCCGCGGCGACGGTTGCCGAAGTGGAAGTCCTCGCCGACGACGATCCGCCGCGCCCCGAGACAGCCGACGAGCACCCGCTCGACGAACGCCTCCGGGCTCTCGCCGGCCTGATCCTCGTCGAAGTGCACCAGCACGGTGGCATCGACCCCGGTGGCAGCCAGCAGTTCGAGCTTCTGATCGGGATCGGTGAGCAGTTTGGGGGCCGACTCGGGACGCACGATCGACGCCGGATGACGGTCGAACGTGACGACCACGGAATGGGCGCCGAGCGCCTCGGCCCGCTCGCGCACGGCCGCGATGACGGCCTGGTGGCCGCGGTGCACACCGTCGTACGCGCCGATGGTGACCACCGAGCGATGAGCCCCGGGGTTCCCCTCGACAGCGGGCCAGAGCGGACGGGAGAGATCGGTCACCACCTGCACGGGTGCCGACGTTATCGGTGACGGCTCGACAGGGCCTAGTCAGCCGGTGTGGCAGGCAACACCACCGCCGGCTTGGCGGTACGGGCATCGACACGCTCGTACATCGCCACCAGATCGCCCGCTGTGTCGCACACCGCCCACGGGCCGTCGCCCTCCCAGGCGGGCAGCGAGCGACCGTTGCGGACGAGCGCGACGGCGGCGTCGTCGACCGTCACGTGGGCGTAGTCGCGCAGCGCATCGGCCGGGCTCAGCAGCTCGGCGTCGTCGGGCGATGCCGCCTGGGTCTCGTCGAAGCTGCCACAGGCGGTGCGGCGCAGCGCCCGCAGATGGGCACCCCCGCCGACGAGCCGGCCGAGGTCGGCAGCGAGCGACCGGATGTAGGTGCCCGACGAGCACACCACCTCGATGCGGTAGACCAGCGGGTCGGCAGTGGGCCACACGTCGAACCGGTGCACCGTGACGGGTCGGGCCTCGCGCTCCACCTCCACGCCTTCACGGGCGAGTTCGTGCAGGCGGCGCCCGTCGACCTTCAAGGCACTCACCATCGGTGGCACCTGCATGATCGGCCCGGTGAGGTGGAGGCGTACGGCGTCGCGCACCTGCTGTTCGGTGAGGCCGGCCATGTCGTGCGTGGCGGTCACCTCTCCGGCGGCGTCGAGGGTGTGGGTCTCGGTTCCGAACACCACCTCGGCGGTGTAGGTCTTGCCCAGCGCTGTGAGGAACCGCAGCAGTCGGGTGACATTGCCGACACCCACCAGCAGCACGCCGGTGGCATCGGGGTCGAGCGTGCCGGCATGGCCGACACGGCGCTCGCCCAGACGGCGACGCAGCATCGCCACCACATCGTGACTGGTGACCCCAGCGGGCTTGTCGACCACCGCCAGGCCGTGCACCGTGGGCGGTCTACGCCTCGCCATCGTCGCCGAAGTCGTACACGTCGTCGCCCTCCGGGGTGGGCGGCCGCTCGGGCAACGTGTCGCCCGCCGAGAGGATGCGCTCGATCTTCTCGGCCTCGCGGATGACGGCATCGGGACGGAACGTCAAGATGGGCGTCTTCTTCGAACGCACCTGACGACCGACGGCCGACTGGATGCGCACGCGGTACTCGTTGAGCACCTCGAGGATGCCGTCGTCGCCCTCGGCGCCCGCCAACGAGTCGAAGAACACGTTCGCCCGGTTCATCTCGGCGTCGACGTCGATGGCGGTGATGGTGACGAGGTCGAGTCGCTCGTCGTTGATGCGTGTCAACTCGTCGGCGATCACCTCGCGCAGCGACTCGTTCAGTCGCGCGGTGCGGGGGTAGCGGTGCTGCGAGGGCGCCGAGCGGCGCCGCGGTTGGGGTCGGCTCATGGGATGTCTCTCTTCACTCGACCGTCAGTCGAACGACGGGCGGTTGCGGTTCGATCGCTTCAGTTCGGCGACTCCGCTGGTGGTGGCGATCAGCTCCACAGCGTCCCACAGGCGCACCGCCTCGTCGCCGCGCGGGATGCGCGCGATGACCGGGCCGAAGAAGCTGGCCTCGTTGGTGGCACCGGGGTGGAAGGTGATGATGGGCGTGCCCACGTCGTTGCCGGCCCGCTCGAAGGCCAGGTCGGTCTCGGCGCGGATGTGGGCATCGTGCGCCGTGTCGTCGGCATGGGTGGCGAGCCCCGGATCGCAGCCGGCAGCATCGAGCACCTCGGCGAGGAACGTCTCGCGTTCAGCGAGGAACGCGTCGCGCCGGGCCAGGTTGTGGAAGCGGGTGCCGATCTCGGTGTACAGCCGACCCACGGCCTCGTTGCCGTGCGTCTGCTCGACGGCGTCGGCCACGCGCAAGCACTGGGTGCCGGCAGCGTGCACGGCGCGGTAGTGCGGCGTGTACCAGTCGTCGGTGCGGTGGGCGTTGATCATCATCAACGAGATCGGCCGCCAGGTGACCGAGTAGTGGCGCTGTTGCTGCACCTCGACCACCCATCGCGAGGTGATCCAGGCCCACGGGCACACCGGGTCCCAGAAGAAGTCGAGGTCGGCCATGCGGGCACGATACCGACCGCGGCCGGTACGCCGCGCCCCTACCGGCAGAGGAGGCGCTCGATGCGGCGGCTCGCCAGCGCGAGGGACACCAGTGCGAGCGCAGCGAGCACGGCGGTGTGGGCAACCAGCGAGGCGGTCCACACCCCGCTGTTCGCCGCGCGCACCAAGGCCACCCCGTGGTACAGCGGCGACACCTGCACCAGCCAACTCCACCCGCCGTAGGCCGACAGAGGAAAGAACGTGGCCGAGAACAGCAGCATCGGCATCGTGACGGTCTGGACGATGTCGAGGTCGTTCCAGTTGCGCATGTAGGTGGTGGCGAGGAACCCCATGCTGGCGAACGTCAGCCCCACCAGCGCGCAGGCGGGCAGTGCCAGCAGCGCCCACCACGAACCCACCAACCCCAGCGCAGCCATCACGACCAGGAAGCTGACCGCGTAGAGCTGACCGCGGATGAGCGCCCAGCCGATCTCGCCCACGGCCACATCGGCCGGGCGCATCGGTGTGGCCAGTGCAGCGTCGTAGAGGCGGGCGTACTTCAGTCGGTGCAGCACGTTGCCGGTCGAGTCGAAGATGGCGCCGTTCATCGCCGACGCGGCCATCAGCGCTGGCGCGACGAACTGGTCGTAGGCCACCATCCGGCCACCCACCGACACATCGCCCACCAGTGCACCCACCCCGGCGCGCATCGACAGCAGGTAGAACAGCGGCTCGAAGAAGCCGCTGACGATGATAAGCCACTGGCGGCGATATGCGACGAGATGGCGCTCGATCATGCGGTGCGGTCGGCGCACCACCAGCCCAGCGGGCACGATGCGCAGCAGCATCGGACCGGAGCGCAGCGGGAGCGGCTCGGTGCTCACGGGCACAACCTCACCGCGAGCCGACGCGTCGACACCACGCAGCCCACCACCACCCACGCCGCGACGTAGGCGAGATGCCCCAGCGCGTGGCCCCACGTGAGGCCACCGGCCGTGAGCCCGCGGGCCACCACGACGCCGTGCCACAGCGGGAACACCTTGGCAACCCACTGCACGACCGTGGGCAACTGCGACAGCGGGTAGAAAGCGCCGCCGAACAGGAACAGCGGCAGCAGGACGAACCGCTGCAGCGCAGCGAACAACCCGTCGGTCTGCGCCCCGATCGCGATGGCCATCGTGGGCATCGCGAACGCGACCCCCACCAGGGTGGCGACACCGACGGCGGGGATGAGTCCCCAACTGCGGGTGTCGGGGAACAGCGCCAGAGCGGCCGCGACCATCGAGGTGGCCAACGCACCGCGGACCGCCATCCAGGCGGCGTGGCCGAGCACGATGTCGCGCGGGCCCAGGGGTGTGGCCGCGATGCCGTGGTACTCGCGGCGCCATTTGAGGCCACCCATCACCGGCCACATGCTGTCGCCGGCGCACAGCGTCATCGCCGTGCTCACCAGCAGGCCCGGGGCCACGAAGGCCACGTACGGCATCCCGCCGAGCGCGTCCGTGGAGCCACTGTTGCGGTCGACGAGCGCGCCCACACCAACGCCCAGACCGAGCAGGTAGAGCATCGGCTGCACGAACGACGACAGCACGTTCAGCCGCCAGAACCGCCGGAACACGACGATCTGGCCGCTCATCACGCGCAGCGGACCCGGCGTGGCGACACGCATCGTCAGTCGACCAGGCTCCGGCCGGTGAGCAGCAGGAACACGTCCTCCAGGCTCGACCGGCGCACCAGCACGCTGTCGGGCCGCACCCCGCGGCGGTGCACCTCGGCCAACGCAGCATCGCCGTCGTCGGCGTACACCAGCAGACGATCGGCCAGCTCCTCCACGCGCTCACCCACTCCGGTCAGCAGGGGCACCGTGTCGTGGTGGCCACCCGCGTCGAAACGCAACTCCACCACTTCACGCGTCGAGTGCTGCGCGATCAGTTCGCGAGGCGAGCCCTCGGCCACGATCCGCCCCTGGTCCATCACCACCAACCGGTCGCACAGCTGCTCGGCCTCGTCCATGTAGTGGGTGGTGAGCACCTGGGTGACGCCCTGCTGCTTCAGGCGGTACAACCGCTCCCACAGCACATGGCGCGCCTGCGGGTCGAGGCCGGTGGTGGGTTCGTCGAGCAGCAGCAGTTCGGGTTCGTTGATGAGCGAACGGGCGATCGACAGCCGCCGCTTCATCCCGCCGCTCAGGTTGTCGACCACGCTGTCGGCGCGGTCGGACAGTCGGGCGAACTCGAGCAGTTCGGTGGCCCGTCGACGGCACTCGGCGCGGGGCAGGTCGAAGTAGCGGCCGTAGATCCACAGGTTCTCCTGCACGCTCAACTCGGTGTCGAGCGTGTCGAGTTGCGGTACCACACCGATGCGCGCCCGGATGCGTGGCCCGTCGACCAGCGGGTCGAGACCGAAGATGCGCAACTCGCCGCTGCTGGGCGGCGACACGCAGGCGATCATCCGCATCGTGCTGCTCTTACCGGCACCGTTGGGGCCCAGGAAGCCGAACACCTCGCCGCGCTGCACCTCGACGTCGATGCCGCGCACGGCATCGACCCCGTCGAAACGCTTGGTGAGGTGCCGTGCCGAGATGAGCGGACCCGACAGAAGCGGATCTGCCATGGTCAGGTGCGGGTGATCTCGCGCTCGTCGAAGGTCTCGATGATGTCGCCCGGCTTCAGGTCCTGGAAGTCGGTGAGGCCGATGCCGCACTCGAAGCCTTCGCGCACCTCACGGACGTCGTCCTTGAAACGACGCAGCGACTGGATGGCGCCCTTCCAGATGATGACGCCCTCACGCAGGAAGCGCACCTTCGAGCCACGGGTGATCGTGCCGTTGAGCACGAGGCAGCCCGCGATGGCACCGATCTTGGGCACCCGGAAGATCTCGCGCACCTCGGCATCGCCGGTGACGACCTCTTCGTACTCGGGGGCCAAGAGGCCGACCATCGCCCGCTCGATGTCTTCGAGCAGTTTGTAGATGATCTCGTAGGTACGGATCTCGACACTCTCGGCCTCGGCGAGTTCGCGGGCCTTGCGGTCGGGGCGGACGTTGAAGCCGATGAGCGTGGCGTTGGTGGTGGCCGCGAGCGTGATGTCGTTCTCGGTGATGCCACCGACGGCGCGGTGCACGAAGGCGAGCTTCACGGTCTCGCGCTCGAGGCGGCGCAGGCTCTCGGTGACGGCCTCGAGCGAGCCCTGCACGTCGGCCTTCAGCACCAGGTTCAGCGTGGCGACCTCGCCCTTTTGGATCTGGGTGAAGATGTCTTCCAACTTCACACCGCGCTGCACGCGGGCATCGCCGCGCTGGTTGGTGAGCCGCTGGCGCTGCTCGCGGGCCTCGCCCACGGTGCGGGCGGTCTTTTCGTCGGGGGCTGCACGGAACTCGTCGCCCGCATGCGGCACCGACGACAGGCCGAGCACCTGCACCGGCGTGCTGGGGCCCGCCTCTTTCACCTGCTTGCCGGTGTCGTCGATCATGGCGCGCACACGGCCCCAGGCCGCACCGGCCACGATCGGGTCGCCCACCTTCAGGGTGCCCTTGTCGACCAGGATGGTGGCAACGGGGCCACGGCCGGTGTCGAGGTTGGCCTCGAGCACGATGCCCTTGGCCCGGCCGGTGGGGTTGGCAGTGAGTTCCTCGAGTTCGGCAACGGTGGCCAACTGCTCGAGCAGGTCGTCGACACCGAGGCCCTGCTGGGCCGCCATCTCGACGACGATCGTGTCGCCACCCCAGCTCTCGGGAACCAGTTCGTGCTCGGCCAACTGGGCCATCACACGTTGCGGATCGGCGTTGTCCTTGTCGATCTTGTTCAACGCCACCACGATCGGCACCTCGGCCGCCTTGGCGTGGTTGATGGCCTCGATCGTCTGGGGCATCACACCGTCGTCGGCCGCGACCATCAGCACCACGATGTCGGTGACCTGCGCGCCGCGGGCACGCATCTTGGTGAAGGCCTCGTGGCCCGGGGTGTCGAGGAACGTGATCTCGCTGTCGGCCACCGGCACCTTGTAGGCGCCGATGTGCTGGGTGATGCCGCCGGCCTCGCCCGCCACGACGTTGGCGTTGCGGATGCGGTCGAGCAGCGTGGTCTTGCCGTGGTCGACGTGGCCCATCACGGTGATGACCGGAGCGCGCGGCACCTGCAGCGTCTCGTCGTCGTCGTCGGAGTCGTCGAACATCGCCTGGAGTTCGAGCTCTTCTTGCTGGCCGGGCTCGACCAGCAGCAGGTCGGCACCGATCTCGAGCGCGTACAACTCCATCTGCTCATCGGTGAGGGTCATCGTGGCGGTGACCATCTCGCCGTTCGACATGAGGAAGCGGATGACATCGGCAGCCGAACGGTTCAGCTTCGGCGCGAACTCCTGCGCCGACACGCCGCGCTCGACGACGATGGTGCCTTCGGGCACCGGGGCGAGGCTGGGCGTGTAGCTGCCACCGAGCTGCGGACCCAACGCCTCGAAGTCTCTGCGCCGACGCGCACGGCTCTTCTTGCGCGGGGCACGGCGCTGGCCGCTGGGGCGAGCGCCACCCGGGCGGGCGCCCGGACCACCGGGACCACCACCAGGGCCGCCGCCGGGACCACGGCCAGGGCCACCGGGGCCGCCGCCGGGACCGCCGGGACGCGGGCCGAAGCCACCGGGACGCGGGCCGCCAGGACCGCCGGGACGAGCACCCGGACCACCCGGGCGCGGGCCACCGGGACCGCCGGGGCGGGGACCGCCGGGGCCACCGGGGCGCGGCGCGTAGCCGGCACCGGGACGACCGGTGGGCGGCGACGGGCGCGCCGAGCCGGGGGGCGGCGGGATGGGACGGCCCGAGGCCGACATCGGCCTGACACCGGGCGGCGGCGGGATGGGACGACCGGTGGGCGACACCGGACGGGCCGGTGCCGGCGGCGCCGCCGGAGGACGTGCCGCAGCAGCAGGCGGGGCTGCTGGACGGGGGGCAGGAGGCGGGCCAGCGGGGCGCGCGGCCGGAGGTGCCTGCGGCGGCAGCGGCCGAGCGGCGACGCCGCTACTGCGACCGGCGTCGCCGGGTGTGGGACGGGTGCTGATGATGCGGCGCGGCTCGTCGCCCTCACCGGCAGCCGGCGGTGCAGCAGGAGGAGCAGCAGGCGCAACGGGGGCCGGGGCCGGCTCGGAGGTGACCACCGGGGCGGTGGGCGCAGGTGCCTCGACCGGCGCCGGTACCTCGACCACGGGTGCCGGCTCGGGCTGCGGTGCGGGCTCGGCCTTCGGCGTGGCTTCGACGACGGGGGCCGGCTTCATCACCGGTGCAGCCTCGACGGGCGCCTCGGTGGCGGGCGCAGCGGCCTCACCCTCTGCGTCGGGGGCGGCCTTCTTCGAGGCCGCCTTCTTGGCCGGCGCCTTCTTGGCCGGCTTGGCCTCTTCGGGTTGCTCGGGCCGCGTGAGACCATCGCGCTCGGCGCGACGACGGAGGCGGTCGGCCTGGGCCTCGATGATCGACGACGACTGGCTCTTGGCCTCGACGCCCATCACGTTGCACAGGTCGAGCAACTCCGTATTGGTCATCCCGAGCTCTTTCGCGAGCTCGTGTACGCGGATCTTCTTCGCTGGCAAACTCGTTCAGCCTTTCGTCGGCATCGGCGCTCCGGCGGCAGACCCGGCGGAGCGCGATTCTCTCATGTTGTCAGGGGTGGATACGAATGAGTGGTCAAGGCCGTCGAGCGCACCACTGGGCACCGGACGGCGCCAGGCGCGCTGGAAGGCGTTGCGCTTCACCGCTCGGGTGACGCACTCGGGCGAACACAGCCATGCCCCACGACCCGGGGCCGTGCGGCTGAGCTGCGCCGTACCGTCGACAGTGAGCACACAGCGCCGGAGGGCGGACTGTGCGAGCACTGCTCGGCAGCCGATGCAGGTGCGCATCGGCAGGCGCGGCGACTGGTCAGGCCTCTGCTTCGTCGCCAGCCCCTTCCGTCGTTGCGACCGCCTCATCGGTGGCGGTTTCCGTGGCTGCGTCGGGCGTGGCCTCGGGGGCCGCCTCGCCGGACTGCTGGCCACTCCACTCGTCGGCGCTCATCACGGTGCCGTCGGCCATGCGGAACTCCATGTCGCCGGCCTCGTTGCGCACCCACTCGCCCTCGGCGTACTCGGTGTCGTCGGGGCCCTCGAGATGCTGGGTCTCGCCACGGATGTCGACGCGCACGCCGGTGAGGCGAGCGGCGAGGCGGGCGTTCTGGCCCTCCTTGCCGATGGCCAGGCTGAGCTGGTTGTCGGGGACGATGACCTCGGCCTGGGTGCCGTCGGGGCTGATGATGACGTCTTTCACCTTCGCCGGCGACAGAGCCTTGGCGACGAAGTCGGCCAGGTCTTCGCTGAAGGGGACGATGTCGATCTTCTCGCCGCGCAGTTCGTTCACGACCATGCGCACGCGGCCGCCGCGGGCGCCCACACAGGCGCCCACCGGGTCGACGTTGTGGTCGTTGCTCCACACGGCGATCTTGGTGCGGTGCCCTGGTTCGCGGGCACAGGCCTTGATCTCGACGATGCCGTCGGCGATCTCGGGTACCTCGAGCTCGAACAGACGCTTCACCAGACCCGGGTGGGTGCGGCTGACGACGATCTGCGGGCCCTTCGCTGTCTTGCGCACCTCGACGATGTAGGCCTTCACGCGGGCGCCCGGCTCGGGGCGCTCGTAGGGCACCTGCTCGGCCTGGGGCATCAGGCTCTCGACACGGCCCAGGTCGAGCAGCGTGTAGCGCTGATCGGTCTGCTGGATGATGCCGGTGACCAGGTCGCCCTCGCGGTTCGCGTATTCCTCGAACTTGCGGTCGCGCTCGGCCTCGCGGATCTTCTGGTTCATCACCTGACGGAAGGTCTGGGCGGCGATACGACCCATCTCTTCTTTCTTCGGGGTGTCGTCGCGCTCGTTCACCCAGTTGCCGTCTTCGTCGACGTCGTACGCGGTGAAGGTGAAGTCGAGTGTGTCGGGGTTCACCGACACGATGACCTCTTCGGCGGCGCCGGGCCGCTTCTTGTAGGCCTGGGCGAGCGCGTTCACCAGGACGGTCAGCAGGTCGTCGACCGAGATGTTCTTCTCGTTGGCCAACATGCGCACGGCTTCGGTCATGTCGAGATTGCTCATGACGCTCCTTCTGTGGACGGGTCAGATTCCGGGGACGGGTCGGGGGATGCAGAGGCGGTCGACGTCTTGGCCGCCGCCTTCTTGCGCGCGGGCTGCTTGCCCGGTTTCGGGGCCGGACCCCACACGAACACCGTGCGGGCCCGGTCGATCTGGTCGTACGGCACCACCCGTTCGCTCAACGCCTCGTCGTCGAGGCGGAGCGTGGCGGCGGTGTCGTCGGCAGCGACGAGCGTGCCCTGCAGGCGGCGCTCGCCGTTCACCACGTCGCGCATGCGCACGGCAACGGTCTTGCCCAGCTCGCGCTGGAAGTGGGCCGGGGTGCGCAGGGTGCGCTCGAGGCCGGGGCTGGTGACCTCGAGGGTGTAGTGACCCGGCATCGGGTCGTCGTGGTCGAAGTCGCGCGAGATCATCTTGGTGAGCAAGGTGAGCGAGTCGATGTCGACGCCACCCTCCGAACCCGGCGGGGTGTCGACCGTGATGCGCAGCACCCCGCCGCGCATCTCGAGGTCGTAGAGGTCGAGCTTCAGATCGGCGACGAGTGGGGCCACCATGCGGCGGACTCGCTCAAGGGTGGTTGCGTCGGACATGGGGCCTCCTCTCAGGCAGTTCGTGGCCGGTTCGGGTGGGTTGAATCTGGGCCGTTTCAGAGAAGAAGGCGTGGACCGGTGGCCCACGCCTTTCGTTCGACGAACCCAAGGACTCCTGCAACTATAACGGCCCCGGTAGCCTTCTCCGCCGTGCTGCGCCTGTCGACCTTGTTCGTCCGAACCCTCCGCGAAGACCCTGCCGACGCCGAGGTGGCGAGCCATCGCCTGCTCGTGCGCGGCAGCTACATCCGGCGGTCGGCGCCCGGCGGGTTCACCTGGCTGCCGCTGGGCTGGCGGGTGTATCGCAACGTCGAACAGGTGGTTCGCGACGAGATGGACCGTGAGGGATTCCAGGAGGTGCACTTCCCGGCGTTGCTGCCCCGCGAGCCCTACGAGGCCACGGGCCGCTGGACCGACTACGGCGACAACCTGTTCCGACTGAAGGATCGACGCGGCGCCGACATGCTGTTGGCGCCCACCCATGAGGAAATGTTCACCCTCTTGGTGAAGGATCTGTACAGCAGTTACAAGGATCTACCGCTCGTCATCTATCAGATCCAGAACAAGTTCCGCGACGAGGCCAGGCCCCGTGCGGGCCTGCTCCGCGGCCGCGAGTTCTCGATGAAGGACTCGTACAGCTTCGACATCGACCAGGCCGGTCTGCAGGCCAGTTACGACAAGCACCGCGACGCCTACGAGCGCACGTTCCGCCGACTCGGTCTCCCCTACGTCATCGTGTCGGCCGTCAGCGGCGCCATGGGCGGTTCGGCCAGCGAGGAGTTCCTCGCTCCCCTCGCCGTCGGTGAAGACACCTATGTGCGCTGCAGCACCTGCGACTACGCCGCCAACACCGAGGCCGTGCAGGTGGCACCACCCGGCGCGGTGCCGTTCGACGGCCTGCCCGCCGCCCACGTGCACGACACGCCCGACACCCCCACCATCCAGACCCTGGTCGACCTGGTGAACGCCCGACCCGAACTGCGCCACCCCGACCGCGACTGGACGGCAGCCGACACGCTGAAGAACCTGGTGGTGAAGTTGCACCATCCCGACGGCAGCACCTCGGCGCTGGCCATCGGCGTGCCCGGCGACCGCGAGGTCGACCTGAAGCGCCTCGAGGCCCAGGTGGCGCCGGCCGAGATCGAACCGTTCAGTGAGGCCGACTTCGCCGCCAACCCAGCCCTGGTGAAGGGCTACATCGGGCCCGGCGCCCTCGGGTCGACCAATGCCTCGGGCATCCCCTACCTGGTCGACCCCCGCGTGGTCGACGGCACCCGCTGGATCACCGGCGCCGACCAATCGGGCAAGCACGTGATCGACCTGGTGGCCGGCCGCGACTTCACGCCCGACGGCGTGGTCGAAGCCGCCGAGGTGCACGCCGGCGACCCCTGCCCGCGCTGCAGCGCCCCGCTCGAGATCGCCCGCGGCATCGAGATCGGCCACATCTTCCAGCTCGGCCGCAAGTACGCCGAGGCGCTCGGCCTCACCGTGCTCGACCAGAACGGCGCCACCCAGGTGGTCACCATGGGTTCGTACGGCATCGGCGTGTCGCGCGCCGTAGCCGCCATCGCCGAGGTGAACTGCGACGACCGCGGCCTGGTGTGGCCGAAGGAGATCGCCCCTGCCCAGGTGCACCTCGTCGCCACCGGCAAGGCCGGCGACCCGCAACTCCCCGCCGCCGAAACGCTGGCCGCCTCGCTCGAGGCCGCCGGCATCAGCGTGCTGCTCGACGACCGGGTCGGCCTGTCGATGGGCGTGAAGTTCAACGACGCCGAACTGCTCGGCATGCCGGTGATCGTGGTGGTGGGCCGTGGCCTCGGCGACGGAGTGATCGAACTGAAGGACCGCCGCAGCGGCGACCGGCGCGACATCGCGCTGGCCGACGCCGTCGCCGAGATCGGTTCGCTGCTCGCAACCCTGCCCTGATCGGGCTGGCCTGATCGGGCGGCGCCGGTGCGTCAGCTGTGGCGCACCAGGCCCTGGTCGATGACCGTGCGGTCGCCCACCGAGGTGGTGAACACGGCCTCGCCGGCACCGGTGCGCCAGACGCGCACGGTGAGCGCATCGCCCGGCAGCACCGGCGACGAGAAGCGACCTTCGATGTGGTGGAAGCGGGTGACGTCGTTGTCGGCCAGCGCGGCCAGCAGGGCGCGCCCGGTGAACCCGTAGGTGCACAGGCCGTGCAGGATGGGGCGGTCGAAGCCACCCATCGCAGCGAACGACGGATCGGTGTGCAGCGGGTTGCGGTCGCCCGACAGGCGGTACACGAAGGCCTGGTCGGGGCTGGTCTGCAGCACCACCTCGTGGTCGGGGGCGGTGTCGGCGGGCGGCTCGTTCTGCGGACCCGACGGGCCGCGGTCGCCACCCCAGCCGCCCTCACCGCGGATGAACATGGCCGAGCGGGTGGTGTAGAGCGGCGAACCGTCGTCGAGAGTGACCTCGTTCTCCATCACCACCACGGCTGCTTTGCCCTTGTCGTACATCGCGGCCACGCGGTCGCGTGCAGTGGCAGTGGCCTCGACCGGGATGGGGCGGTGCAGGGTGACGGCTTGCGAGCCGTGCACCAGCAGCGCAGGGTTGAACGAGCCGATCTGGCTCAGCGAACTGCGCCCTCCCGAGGAAGTTCCCGACCCGGCCACCACGGCGAACGTGGGGTACACGACCTGGGCCACGCCATTGGTGTTCTCGGTGGAGAACGCCAGGTCGGCCTGGCCGGCGCCGATGCCCACGGCGTAGAGCAGCGCGTCTTTCGAGGTCCACGAGATGGTGCGCTCATCACCCACGGCACCCACGGCATCTGGATTCAACGGCATGGCAGTCCTCCTCGGCAGCGGTCGCCCCACTGCGACCTTGGTCCCATCTTGGCGCACGGGGGACCAAGGTCTCTACCTGGTGCACCCCCTCGTTGGCTGAATGACGGCATGCGAATCCTCCTCGTCGCCACCCGTCCGGAAGACGCCACCGCTGTCGAGTCGACCCTCCTCGGCGAAGGGCACACCGTCACCACCTGCTCCGACGGCAACGGAGGGCCGTGCCGCGGCACCGAGCACGTCGAACAGTGCCCGCTCGAATCGTCGGTCGACCTGGCCGTCATCGCCCGCGGGCAGGGGGTGGAACCCGGACTGCTCGAGATGGGTGCCACGTGCGCCGTGCACCACCGGGTGGGCGTGGTCGAGATCGACCCGGCCGATCCGCCCCTCGAATCGTTGTACGACCTCGCCGACGCGGCCGAGGCAGCCGTGGTGGCCGAGTACGAGCAGTCGGTACGCGACCTCATCCACCGCGCCCTGCCTGCCGGCACCGTGCCTGCGGTCGTGGTGACCCGTCGCGATCAGGACGTGCACGTGTCGGTACTGGTCGACCGGCGCCTCGATGCGCTGACGGTATCGGCCGTGGCCGATCGTGCCCGCGCCGGGGTGCGCCGGCACGACCGGTTCGCAAAAGTGATCGACGTGGCCGTCGTGCAGGGAGCCTGCTGACGGCTCGAGCAGGCGCAGCGCCGGTCAGCGCGGCTGGGGCCAGCCGCCGGGGGTGCCGTCCATACCCGAGTTCTTGCGGGCCTGGGCGATCAGTTCCTCCACCGCCGGACCGAGCTTGGTGGGGTCGTCGATCGGCGCCGTGCGCGGACCGCGCACCCAGCCCTCGGCAATGGCGAGCGTCTGGCCGCTGGCCTCGAACACCCGGCCCGTCACACCCTTCGACTCGGCCGAGGCCAGCCAGGTGACGATCGGGGCGATCCAACGCGGCGAACGCATCTCGCGCTCCTCATCGGTCTCGGGTGCCGGCCCGAGGCCTTCGGTCATGCGGGTGAGGGCCACCGGTGCCACGGCGTTCACGGTGACGCCGTAGCGGGCCAGTTCGAGCGCAGCGATGATGGAGAACGAGGCGATACCCGCCTTGGCGGCGCCGTAGTTGGTCTGGCCGGGGTTGCCATAGATGCCGCTGACCGAGGTGGTGTTGATGATGCGGCCGTCGACCGGCTTGCCGGCCTTCGACTGCTCGCGCCAGTAGGCGGCGGCCCAGCGGCTGGGGCCGAAGGTGCCCTTCAGGTGAACAGCGATGACCGCGTCCCACTCCTCTTCGGTCATGTTCACCAGCACGCGGTCGCGCAGGATGCCGGCGTTGTTCACCACGGCGTGCAGGTCGCCGAAGGTCTCGACAGCGGTGTTGATGAGGCGCTGGGCACCCTCCCACGATGCGACGTTGTCGCCGTTGGCCACGGCCTCGCCGCCCATGGCCTTGATCTCCTCCACCACCTGCTGCGCGGGGCTCAGGTCGCCGCCGCTGCCGTCGACGTTGCCGCCGAGGTCGTTCACGACCACCTTGGCGCCGTGTGCGGCCAGGCTGAGAGCGTGCTCGCGGCCGATACCGCGGCCTGCTCCGGTGACGATGGCGACGCGGCCTTCGCACAAACGACTCATGGTGCTGTCCTCCTCGATCGGTGGCCGTCGCACGACGGCGACGGGCATGGTATGCCGCCGCCCTGTGTCACGTGCCATTCGGCGCGACCCGGCCGCGACCGTGCACAGCGCGGCGGGCAGCCCTAGCCTCGCTCGACGATGACCTCTGTCGCGCCCACCCCCGAGGGCACCGAGCCCACCCCCGACGGCATCGAGCCGTACGTGTGCGACGTGGTGGTGGTGGGCGCCGGTCCGGCGGGCGCCGCCGCGGCCACCGTGCTCGCCCGCGCCGGCCGCACGGTGCTGGTACTCGACAAGGCCCAGTTCCCCCGCGACAAGTGCTGCGGCGACGGCCTCACCACCCTGGCGCTGCGCGAACTCGACGACCTCGGCCTCGACCCGGCGGCGGTGCCCAACTGGTGCACGGTCGAGGCCGCCTGGCTGCGGTCGCCGTCGGGGCGTGAGGTGCGCGTGCCGTTGCCGTCGGGCCAGGGCATGTTCGCCGCCACCACACCGCGGGCCGAACTCGACGCCGCGCTGGTCGACCTGGCCCGGCAGGCAGGTGCCGATGTGCGCGACGGCAACGCCCTCACCGCGCTGGTGAACCGCCACCATCACGTCGACCTCGACGCCGCCGGGATCGGCCCGGTGCGGGCCCGCTACGTGGTGGCCGCCGACGGCATGTGGTCACCCACCCGCAAGCTGTTGGGCCTCGCCGAACCCGGCTATCTGGGCGAGTGGCACGCCTTCCGCCAGTACGCCCGTGGCGTCACCGGTCCGGCCAGCGAGCGGCTGTACGTCTGGTTCGAGCCCGACCTCCTGCCCGGCTACGCGTGGAGTTTCCCGTTGCCCGGTGGTCGGGTGAACATCGGGTTCGGCATCCAGCGCGACGGCGAGCGCCGTGTGCAGGACATGGGTGCCCTCTGGACCGATCTGCTGCAACGGCCGCACATCGCCGCCGCCCTCGGCCCCGACGTCGAACTCGAGGGACGCCACACCGCGTGGCCCATCCCGGCTGCGATCGACCACGCCGTGCTCACCCATGGCCGCACCCTGTTCGTCGGCGACGCAGCCCGGGCAACCGACACGATGACCGGCGAGGGCATCGGGCAGGCCGTGCTCACCGGGCGTCTCGCCGCCGAAGCCATCATCGCTGCCGGCGACGACGACGCCGGCGCGGCCCGGTCGCACTACGAGCGCCACGTCCGCCATCACCTGCTCGCCGACCACCGCATGTCGAAGGTGCTCAGTCGTGCACTCGCCCACGAGCGTGGGGCGCGTGGCGCAATCCGTCTGGTGGGTGCCACCGGCTGGACCCGGCGCAACTTCGCACGGTGGATGTTCGAGGACGAGGCCCGGGCTGTGGTGCTCACACCACGGCGCTGGCACCGCGGCTTCCTACGCCGGCCGGGGGCGTTCCGACAGTCCGCGTGACACCGACGCTTCGATGTTGCGCACGTAGTTGGCCCGCACGAACTCCTGCAACCCGGTGTTCTCGTGGTCGGAGGCCAGCAGGTTGAAGATGTAGGCGCGGCGCGGGCGATCGGTGGTGGTGTTGGGGCCCGTGTAGTGCGGGGTGAGCGCAGTGTGGATGGTGGCGCCACCGGCAGCGAGCGGGCAGGCGACCGCCTCGTGAACGTTCACCTCGGTCGGGTCGTCGACGCCGATGAGGCGACCGTCGTCGTCGGGGTGGCCCGACACGACGTGGTGCGCCACCGTGCCGCCATGGTGCATGGCGCCGACGAACTGCATGCAGCCGTTGTCGGCATCGACTGGGTCGAGCGCAACCCAGAACTGGATCGACGTGAGCGGCAGGGTGAACCCGGGCTGGGTGACCGGCTGCTGGAAGTAGGCCGCGTCCTGGTGCCACGGGGTCTCGTGCGGGTGCCCGGCCGGCTTGTCGATGAGCATGTCGTAGGTGCGGTTGGAGTGGCTGCACCCGAACAGGTCGTGCATCACCTCGCGGCCCGCGGCGAGCGCAGCGTTGTCGTCGAACACCGGGTGCACCATCGACGGCACGAGCACCTGCCGGGTGATGCCGCCCAGATGGCGGTCGGTGGGCGACTCGACCCGGAACCCGATGATGTCGTCGTAGGCCACCCGCAGTCGCTCGACCTCTGCATCGTCGACCAGGCGGTCGATCGCCAGGTACCCGTCGTGCCAGAACCGCGCCACTGCCTCGTCGCTCAGCATCCCCTCACCGTACCCCCCCTGCCGCCCCCACCCGAGTCCCAGATCGACCTGGGCGACGACAGGAATGCCGCGCTCGCGCAGCGCGCGTGCGAGTTGCACCTCGAGATGCGATTCGAGTGGCCCACCCTCGATGCGCGACTCGAGCACCGTGAGGAACTGCGCCGAACCCGGCCGCGCCGGGTGACCGAGCCGACGGGCCATGCGGCCCAGGTCGGCCACCGTGCAGTGTCGATCGTGGAGCAGTTGCTCGATCACCGAGGCATGGTCGGTGACAGGAAGTTCGACACCCAGGTCGAACGCAAGGCGCGCCGGGGCGGCCAGGCGGATGCCGTCGTGCCGAGTGCGCACGTGGTCGGGATCGATACGCGTGGTCTGGCGGAGGACTACATCGGGTAGCGGCCCGATGTTGCTGCCGTGCGGCACCGCGAACACCAGTAGCGCCGAACGCCCCATCCGCCGCAGGCCCATCAGGCGTCCGGCTGTGGTGCCGGAGATGAAGCCCTGCGGATGTGCCAAGCACAGAGCGGAGCACCTCGATTCGAGCGACTCGACGGTCGACATGAGGCGGTACACGCGCGGGTAGGGACGCCGAGCACGCCGGCCTCGACCAACCGATCGCGCCGCCGACGTCCGACGCCCACCTCAGTGAGGTGCGTCCGCTCGGCCCGAGTGTTGTTTGTCCCCCAGGCGCGCAAACAACACTCGGGTGGGCAGCAGCGACTCGGGTGGGCAGCAGCGACTCGGGTGGGTGGGGCTGACTCGGGCGGGCGGGTTGGGTACGGTGAACGCATGCGTACGCGACTCACCGAGATGCTCGACATCGAACACCCGATCATGCTCGCCGGGATGGGCGGCGTGAGCTACCACGAACTCGTCGCCGCCGTCAGCGAGGCGGGCGGCATCGGCACGTTCGGCGCGTCCACCATGAGCGTCGACGAACTGCCCGACGAGATGGCCAAGGTGCGAGCCCTCACCCGCAAGCCGTTCGGGGTCGATCTGCTCACGGCGATGCCCGGCCAGGTCGAGCGGGGCATCCAGAGCGTCATCGAGGGCGGGGCCAGCATCTTCGTGGCCGGTCTCGGCGTGCCCCGCGAGGTCATCGACCTGCTGCACGCCAACAACGTGCTGGTGGGCAGCATGTGCGGCAAGGTGCGCCACGCCATCGCCGCCGTCGGCAGCGGGGTCGACTTCGTGGTTGCGCAGGGCACCGAGGGCGGCGGCCACACGGGCGTGGTGGCCACGATGGCGCTGGTGCCGCAGGTGGTCGACGCCGTGGGCGATGCCGTGCCGGTGGTTGCCGCGGGCGGCCTGTTCGACGGGCGCGGTCTGGCCGCGTCGCTGGCCCTCGGGGCCGACGGCATCTGGCTGGGCACTCGCTTCATCGCCACTCCCGAGGCCCGCGCTGTGAACGGCTACAAGGAGACCCTCATCGGCCTGCCCGAGGACGGCACGGTCATCAGCAAGGCCTTCACCGGCAAGACCTGCCGTGTGGTGCGCAACGAGTGGACGAACCACTACGAACAGCACCCCGACGAGTTGAAGCCCTTCCCCCAGCAGGCGCTCGCCTCGATGGAAGCGGGGGTGAACCACCTCGGCGCACCCACCGGCACCGAGGTCGACGTCGACCGCGAATTCATGCCGTGCGGCCAGGGCGTGGGCGCCATCCACGACCTCATCCCGGCGGGCGACCTCGTCCGGCGCATCATGGCCGAGGCCGAGCAGACCATCGACCGCATCGCGAAGATCCGGCGATGAGCGCCGGCACCGTCGACGCGGTGCTGGGCGACCACATCGCCCACGAGTGGGCCACGTCGGTGCTGCCTACCCTCCACGACTTCATCCGCATCCCGAACGTGTCGGCGGCCTTCGACGCCGACTGGCACGCCCATGGGCACATGCACCGCGCCGTCGATCTCGTGCGCGACTGGTGTGCCCACCGCTCGATCGTCGGCATGGTCGTGGAGGTTCACGAACTGCCCGGACGATCACCGCTGCTGCTCATCGAGGTGCCTGCATTCGGGGGCGGCGCCGACACCGACACCGTGCTGCTGTACGGCCACGTCGACAAGCAGCCCGAGATGACCGGCTGGCGCGACGACCTCGGCCCGTGGAAGCCGGTCATCGACGGCGACAGGCTGTACGGCCGCGGTGGCGCCGACGACGGCTACGCGGCGTTCGCCTCGCTGCTCGCCATCGAGGCCGCCCAGTTGGCGGGCCTGCCGCACCACCGTTGCGTCGTCGCCATCGAGGCCAGCGAGGAGAGCGGCAGCCCCGACCTGCCTGCGTACCTCGATGCCCTGGCCCACCGCATCGGGTCGCCCAGCCTGGTGCTGTGTCTCGACTCGGGATGTATGGACTTCGAGCGGCTGTGGGTCACCACCTCGCTGCGGGGCATGGCCAGCGGGCAACTGCGGGTCGACATCCTCCGTGAGGGCGTGCACTCCGGCTCGGCGAGCGGCGTGGTGCCGTCGTCGATGCGGATCGTCCGCCAGTTGCTCGACCGGGTGGAGGACGCTGTCACCGGTCAGGTGCTGCTGCCCGAACTGCACGTGGAGGTGCCGGCCGACCGCCTCGCCCAGGCCACAGCCGTGGCGGCCGAGTTCCCGATCGGCGACCACTTCCCCTGGGTGCCGGGGGCTCGCCCCACGGTCGACGACCCGGTCGACCAACTGCTCGCCACCACCTGGCGGCCCACCCTCAGCACCACCGGCGTCGACGGCATCCCCCCGGTCCACCTGGCCGGCAACGTGCTGCGCCCCCACACGGCGCTGCAGCTCAGCTTCCGCCTGCCACCCACCTGCGATGCCGATGCCGCGTTGGCGGCCATCGAGGCGGCGCTTACCACCGACCCGCCCTACGGCGCGAGGGTGCAGTTCCTGAACGGCACCTGTGGCCCGGGATGGAACGCCCCATCGTTCGCACCCTGGCTGGCCGAGGCGCTCGACGCAGTGTCGAACGCCGAATTCGGCCGGCCGTCGCGTGCGTTCGGGGAGGGCGGCACCATCCCGTTCATGGGCATGCTCGGCGAGATCTTCCCCGAGGCCCAGTTCGTCATCACCGGCGCACTCGGACCCGATTCCAACGCCCACGGCCCGAACGAGTACCTCCACCTCCCCACCGCTCAGAAGCTCACCGGCGTACTGGCCCGCCTGTTGGCCGCGCACGCCTGCCGCTGATGCTGCAACTGCTCCGCACGAACCGCGACATCCGTCTGCTGTTCATCGCCCAGGTCATCAGCTTCATGGGCGACTGGTTCGCGTTCGTCGCCGTCGCCGGCCTGGTCGACGACGCCACCGGGTCGGAGTTGTTGGTCTCGCTGGTGATGGTGGCGTTCTCGCTGCCGTCGTTCCTGTTCTCACCCCTCGGTGGCAGCGTGGCCGACCGCTTCGACCGACGCCGGGTGCTGGTCACCGTGTCGGCCGTGCAAGCCGTGGCTGCGCTCGGCCTGCTGCTCGGCACCACCGAGCACGTCTGGGTGGTGTTCGTCTTCCAAGGCACCATTTCGGCGCTGGCCGCGTTCGTGAAGCCGGCGGTCGATGCCGCGGTACCCAACCTGGCGCGCTCGCCCGAGGAGTTGCGCACCGCGGCGTCGCTGCTGGGCGCCACCTGGGGCGTCATGCTCGCCGTCGGTGCAGCCATCGGTGGCGTGTTCAGCGAGGTGTTCGGACGCACGGCGTGCTTCATCGCCAACGCCGTCAGCTTCGTGGTGGCTGGTGTGCTGTTCGGCCTCATCCGGAAGCGGATGCAGACCCACGAGGTCGGCGCGGCCCGTCAGCGGATGCGCCCGATGGCCGACATGGCCGAGGCGGTTCGTTTCGCCCGTCGCGATCCGGTGGTGCTGGCACTCATGGCGTCGAAGTCGACCTTCGCCATCGGAGCCGGCGTGGTGAGCCAGCTCGCCGTGCTGGCGAGCGACGTGTTCGACACCGGCGACGCAGGCCGTGGCGCGCTCATCGGTGCACGCGGGATCGGCGTGGGCCTCGGGCCGATCGTTGCCATGCGCTTCGCCCGCGGCAACATCGGACGCATCCTGCTGGTGTGCGGCACTGCGGGAATGGCCTACGCGGCGTTGTACATCGGAGCGGCGTGGGCACCCACCATCGGTATCTGCGCGGTGCTGGTGGCCCTGGCCCATCTGGGTGGGGGCTCGCAGTGGACACTGTCGACCTACGGGTTGCAGTTGCGCACACCCGACGAGGTGCGCGGCCGGGTGATGGCGGGCGACTTCGCCATCGTGACGTTGGTGATCAGCCTCGCCAGCATCGCCACCGGCCTGCTGTCGGAGGCCGTCGGGGTGCGCATGGCGATGACCATCGGCGCCGGCGCGGCCGGAGTGGCCGGTGTGATCTACCTGGTGCTCACCACGGGATTGCGACGCACCGAGATGCTGCGCGCCGAATCACCCCCTGTCTAGAGGCCGTCGATGATGGTGGTGACCGCGTCGGTGAGGTGTTGGGCGCGGGCGTCGTTCGCCAGGTTCGATGCCGGCTTGTTCATGACGTAGGCGAACGCCAACTCGCGTTCGGGCTGGGCGAACGCCACCGAACCACCAGCACCGGGGTGGCCGTACGAGCCCGGCCCGGCGTAGGGCGTGAACGGGCCGTGGGTCATGAACCCCATGCCGAACGTGGTGGGCATGATGAGACATGCGTCGGGCTCGTTGTCGGGGGTGACGGTGGTGCCGGCCACCTCGCGGGTGGCGTCGGACAGCAACTGCACCCCGTCGACGGAGGCGAAGGTGGCCGCGTACATACGCGCCAGCGATGCGGCGGTGGCGATGCCGTTGGCGGCAGGGATCTCGGCTGCGTGCACATCGCGACGATTGAACGCGTTCTCGCCCTCGGTGCTGAAGGCCCCGTTCAACGACAGCGCTCGACCGCCGCGGGTGTTGGGCCCCATGAACTGCTCGATCATCGCCTTCACCGCCGGGTCGTCGGTGCTGGCAGCGAGCGGCGAGCCCTGGATGGGCGACACCCGGTGCTCGTGCTGTTCGGGCAGGCCGATCCAGAGCTGCAGGCCGAGCGGCCCGGCGATCTCGTCGGCGACGAAGCGGCCGATCGACCGATGGGCGGGGTCGACCCGGCGCACCAGTTCGCCCGCCAGCCACCCGTAGGTGAGGGCGTGGTAGCCGTGGGTGGAACCGATCGGCCACTCGGGCTCGGTGTCGGCCAGGCGCGCCGTGACGGTGGCCCAGTCGAGCGCCTCGGCCAGGGTGATGGGGCCCTGCACGCTGAACAGCCCGCACTGGTGGCTGAGCAACTGCGCCACGGTGGCATCGCCTTTGCCCTTCGCAGCGAACTCGGGCCAGTAGGTGCTGACCTTCTGGCCGTAGTCGATGAGGCCACGGTCGACACAGATTCCGACGGCGATGGCTGCGATGCCCTTGGTGGTGGAGAACACCAGCTGCAAGGTGTCGTCGTCGTAGGGGCGATTGCTGCCGGCGTCGAACTGACCGCCCCACAGGCTCACCACCTGTCGGCCGCGGTGGTACACGGCGACGGCCGCACCCACCTCTTCACCACGCTCGAAGTTGCCTCGGAACGCGGCCTCGACCGCTTCCCAACCGGGTTCGACTGTGCCACCGAAGGTCGTCATGGCGCCACCGTACCCCCTGGCTGCGCGACGGTTCGGGGCGGGGCTACTCGTTCCAGTTCAGCGCGGCGCGCATGGTGGTGTCGAAGTCCTCGAAGCTCATCGCGCTCTTGGTGCCGATGATCAGCTCGGTGTCGCCTCCCACCGGATACCGCAGCCGGCCTGGTTGCTCGGTGGCGGCGGCGTAGATGACATCGGCGACGATCTGCGCCGGAGCGGGTTGGCCGTTCACCAATGTGCGCTGCGCGGCCCGGAACCGCTGCCACCGTTCGTATTCCTCGCTGCCCTCGGGCATGGCCACGGCCACCGTCGAGTTCGACCCCAGCGAGGTGGCGAACTGGCCGGGTTCGACCAGACGCACCCGCACCCCACGGTGCGAGAGCTCGAAGTGCAGCGATTCGCTGAGCGCCTCGAGCGCATGCTTGCTGCCGGCGTAGATGCCGCTGTAGGGCGCGCCCACCACACCGGCGACGGAGCCGACGTTCACGATGGTGCCGCCACCGTGGGCCAGGAAGTGCGGCACCGTGGCACGCACCACACGGATCACTCCCGTGACGTTGGTGTCGAACTGCCGCTGCACCTCGGCATCACTGAGCAGGTGCACCGCGCCGAACACCTCGATGCCGGCGTTGTTCACCACGACGTCGAGCCGACCGCATCGGTCGATGACGTCGGCGACCGCCCGATCGACCGAGGCCGTGTCGCACACGTCGAGCGCCACCTGCGTGATGTCGGCCCGTGCATTCAGCACAGCAGACTTCCCCGGCGTGCGCATCGTGGCGAAGACCTGGTGACCGTGGTCGGCGAAGGTGAGGGCAGCAAGTTCGCCGAAGCCGCTGCTGCAACCGGTGATGAGGACGTTGGCCATGGCAGGACTGTAGGTGCGAGTAGGTTCCTCGGGGTGGACGGAGCCCCGGCCGACGAGACCCGCTGGATCGATGCAGGGCTGCTGGATCCGTCGTCACCCGACGCCGACGGTCGCCGCGCCCTGCTCAGTTGGTTGGCCGACCTCGACATCGCCGTCGAGACGATGGTCGAGGCCGACCGCATCGGCGACCTGACCGGCCTGCCCGGCGAACTGACGCTGCGTCCCGGCGAACGCTTCACCGTTGCCGAACTCGCCCGCCGTACCGGCTTCGACCTCGACACCGCGGTGCAACTGCGAATCGCCGCCGGGTTCGCACCGGGACCGCCCGACGAGCCGTCGTGCACCGCCGACGACGTGGCCGTGTTCGAACTGTTCAGCCTCGCCCGCAGCCTGTTCAGCCACGACGAGCTGCTGCATTTCACGCGCGTGGTCGGCACCTCGGTCAGACGTGTCGCCGAGGCCGCCGGCGAGATGTTCATGCGCGACGTCGGTGTCGGCCTGCAGCGCGACGACGTCGACGAGCTCGGCCAGGCGATGGCCGGTGTCCAGGCCATCGAACTCGCCTGCCAGGCGACCGGCTTGTTCGACCCGTTGTTCCGCGCCCACCTCGGCCAGTCGAACCGCGCCTCGCGACGGGCGCTCGTCGGCCACCACGACCTCACCACCACGCCGCTCACGGTGGGGTTCGTCGACCTGGCCGGGTTCACCGAGCGGGTCGGTGCCGCCACCCCGGCCGAGCTGCTGCGGCTGGTGTCGTCGTTCGAGGCGACTGCGCACGACCTGGTCACCGCCCACGGCGGTCGACTCGTCAAACTGATCGGCGACGAGGTGATGTTCACCACCGTCGACCCCGACGACGCCTGCGCGATCGCGCTCGAGCTGATGACCCTCGACCTGAAGACGCTCGAGGCGGTGCCGGCGCGAGGTGGGCTGGCACACGGCGATGTCGTCACCAGCGGCGGCGACCTCTACGGCACAGTCGTGAACCTGGCCTCGCGCATCGCCGATCAGGCGATCGTGGGCGAGGTGCTGGTGAACGAAGCCATCGTGTCGACCGTGGCGGGGCGCATGTTCGAGCCCGCGGGCCGTCGCAGCCTGAAGGGCTTCTCCGAGCCCGTCAGGTTGTGGTCGTTGACCCGCTGAAGAACAGCGTCAGACGTTGTCGACGATGTCGCGCAGCATCTCGATCTGCTGCACGGCATTGGGGCCGACGGGGTTGACCGACAGCACCGTGACGCCGGCCTCCTTGAAGGCGCCGACGCGCTCTTTGATGTAGCTCTTCGGGCCGACGAGGTTGGCGAGTTCGAGCCATTCGCCCGGCAGGGCCGCGGCAGCTTCGTCCTTCTTGCCCTCGAGATACAGGTCCTGCACCTCGGCAGCTTCCTTCTCGTAGCCGTAGGCCACGGCGATGTCGTTGTAGAAGTTCTTGCCGCGGGCACCCATGCCGCCCACGTACAGCGCCATGTTCGGTCGGCCGAAGTCGAGGATCTTGTTCGCTGCGTCGCCGGTGAGGCTCTCGTCGATGGCCAGCATGCCGCCGGCGGCGATGTCGAGCGGCTTGCGGTTCGGGTCGCGCTTGGCGGTCCCGGCCTTCAACTCCTTGCCCCACACGTTCTGGAACTTCTCGGGGATGAACATGATGGGCAGCCAGCCGTCGGCCAGCTCGGCCGTGGCGGTGACACTGAGACCCTTCAGGCTCGCCCACCAGATGGGGATGTCGCTGCGCAGCGGGTGGTTGATGAGCTTCAGCGGCTTGCCGAGCCCGGTGCCCTGACCCTCGGGCAGCGGCGCCTGGAACGTGATGCCCTGGTAGTCGAACTTCTCTTCGCGCTTCCAGATCATGCGGCAGGCTTCGATGTACTCCTTGATGCGCTGCATCGGCTTCTCGTACGGCACGCCGTGGAAGCCCTCGATGACCTGCGGGCCCGAGGCGCCGAGGCCGAGGATGAACCGGCCGTCGCTGATGTAGTCGCAACCCGCCGCGGTCATGGCCATGAGGGCGGCAGTGCGCGAGTACACGTTCACGATGCCGGTGCCGATCTCGACCCGTTCGGTCTTCGCGGCGAGGTAGCCCACCTGGCTGATGGCGTCGAAGCTGTACGCCTCGGCGATCCACACCTGGTCGAGGCCGGCCTTCTCCAGGTCGACCACCCGTTGCACGGCTTCTTTGAATCCGCCGGCGTAATTGATCATCATCGAGAGCTTCATGACCCTCGACCCTACGACACTCAGACGGGCTGCGGCGGATTGAGGTTGCCGGAGCGGAAGCCCTCGAGGTCGAGCGTGACGTACCGGTAGCCGCACGCCTTCACCGCGCCCACCAGGTCGGTGCGCACCGCGAGCGCCGTGGCCAGTTCGTCGGCGCCCAGTTCGATGCGTGCCGTGTCGCCGTAATGGCGCACCCGCAACTCGCGGAAACCGAGGCGGCGCAGGGCCGACTCGGCACGGTCGACCTGGCTGAGCAACCCCACCGACACCTCGGTGCCGTACGGGATGCGGCTGGCCAGGCAGGCGGCAGCCGGCTTGTCCCAGGTGCGCAGGCCCAACTGCTGCGAGGCTGCCCTCACGTCGGCCTTGGTGAATCCGGCGGCCACCAACGGGAACTCGGCGCCCGCCTCGGCCGCAGCGCGCTGACCGGGCCGGTGGTCGCCGAGATCGTCGAGGTTCACGCCGAGCACCACCGTGGCACCCTCGGCATCTGCAATGGGCCCGACCACGTCCATCAGTTCGGCCTTGCAGTGATAACAGCGGTCGAGGTCGTTCGTCCGGTAGGCCGCGCGCTCCATCTCGTTGGTCACGACGGGCGTCCAGCGCAGGCCCCACTCGGTGGCAAGGGCCCGGCAATCGGCCTCCTCATCGCCTGCCAGCGACGGCGACACCGCGGTGACCGCATGCGCTGCGTCGCCCAGTGTGCGGTGGGCAACTGCTGCGAGGAACGCGCTGTCGGCGCCACCACTGAAGGCGACGACCACGTTGCCGAGGCGGCGGAGGTGTGCCTCCAGCGCGGCGATCCGGTCGTCGAGGCCCATCGGGGTGACGATAGCGGCGACAGTGCTGCGCCCACCGAAGGACCCTTGCGGACAGATATGGATAGTGCTACTCTCCATCTGTGCCCACCGATCACTCCACTTCTGGCGCCTCCACTTCCGGCGCCGTGCTGGTCTGCGACGGACTCGTCCGGCGCTTCGGCGACCGTGTCGCTGTCGACGACGTCAGTTTCCGCATCGCCCCCGGCGAGACCTACGGGTTGCTCGGCCCGAACGGAGCCGGCAAGACCACCACCATCTCGATGCTCAGCGGCATCCTCGCTGCCGACGCCGGCACCGTCACCCTCGGCGGCCAGCCGATCACCACGGCGAGCAGCCCGGGTAAGCACCTGCTCGGCCTCGTGCCACAGAACATCGCCCTGTTCGACGACCTCAGCGCCCGCGAGAACCTGCGCTTCTTCGGCGGCCTGCACGGCCTGAGGGGCAAGCACCTCGACCGACGCATCGGCGAGACCCTCGACCTGGTGGGCCTCGCCGATCGGGCCGACGACCGCATCGACACCTATTCGGGTGGTATGCAACGGCGCGCCAACATCGCCGTCGGCCTGCTGCACGAACCGCACCTCCTGGTGCTCGACGAACCCACCGTCGGCGTCGACCCGCAGAGCCGCAACCAGATCCTCGAAAGTGTCGAGCGACTCAGTGCCGAGGGCCTCGCCGTGCTCTACACCACCCACTACATGGAGGAGGCCGAACGGCTGTGCGACCGGGTCGGCATCATCGACTCGGGCCGACTGGTGGCAGAGGGGACGCGGCGCGAGCTGGTGGCCCGGATCGGGCAGCACGACCGGGTGACGCTGCGCGGCGACGGCGACCTGCACGGGTTCGCCCGACGCGTGGCGCAGATGCCCGGCATCCTCACAGCCGACGTCGTCCACGGCGAAGGGGCAGCACCCGTCGTCGACCTCACCACCGACGATGCGGGCCCCGCAATCGCCACCGTCGTTGCCGCGGCGGCGGACGACAGCATCGCCATCACGGGCATCGAGGTGCACGAACCGAACCTCGAGGCGGTGTTCCTGCACCTCACGGGCAAGGCCCTCCGCGATCGGGCCGAGTGATGAGCACCGCCTGGTCGGTGGCCACGACCGAGATCCGCCGCCGCATCCGCAACCGCTCCGCGTTGCTCACCGCCGTCGTGGCGCCACTGGCCATGGCCGTGGTGTTCGGGCTCCTGCTCGGTGGCACCGATTCGCTCAGCATCACCATCGGTGTCGTCGATGGTGACAGGAGCGAACTGACCACCGCCTACGTCGACGGACTGCTCGCCTCGAACGGCGACGACAGCCCGGTCGAGTTCGTCGCCGTCGCCGACGACGCAACGGCCCGCGCCGCACTCGACGACGCCGACATCGACGCCGCCATCGTGCTGCCGAGCGGGTTCGGGGCGCAGGTCACCGCTGGGGCAGGAAGCACCATCGAGGTACTGCGCGATCCGCGCCGCGAGATCTCCGGCGAGATCGCCCGGTCGGTGGCCGGGCGCTTCGCCGACGGCATCACCACCCGCACCCTGGCCGCCATCACCAGTATCGCCGTCGGCGCACCACTCCCCGACGCCACGGCGCTCGCCGGACTCGACGAGACCGTCGGACGGCTCGTCGACGAGTCACCTGGTGGCTCGCCCCTCGA
>JBIIDH010000112.1:0-10449 GCA_044238435.1 Ilumatobacteraceae bacterium
GAGGTCGGCATCTGGCACGCCGAGGAGGCGGGTGATCACCCGCATGGGCAACGGACGAGCGAACGAATCGACCAGGTCGACGTCGGCATGGGTGGGGAAGGCGTCGATCAGTTCGTCGGCGATCTGCCTCACCAGCGCTTCGTGTGCAGCGATCGACTTCGGGGTGAAGCCGCGCTGCACGAGGCGCCGCAGCCGGGTGTGATCGGGAGCGTCCATGGCAATGAACCAGGTGTCGAACGGATCGCCGGTGCCGGTGCGCAAGGTGGGGTCGAGCAGTCGTTCGACAGCGGATCGGTTGCGGTTCACGTTCGACGAGGCGTGGGGCGAGGTGAACACGGCGTGGCAGCCAGCGTGCGTGGCGGTGAGATACATGCCGAGGCGGCTCTTCACCAGCGGCCCGGCAGCGAGCAACGAGCGGTGCAGCGCCAACCGATCGGCCGGTCCGCCCGGTGCGTCGAGCGCGCCCAGTGGGTCGTCGAAACGACGGGCCACGCGGGAGAACGTGTTCAGCGCAGTGGTGGCGACCGCGACGCGTGTGCGCTCGGCGAGGGAGGCGCCGGAGGAGGGTGACGAGTTGGTCATGCGACCAACTCTACACACAGTTGGTCGGTTGACCAACTGTTCCGTACACTCGGTGTCGTGGCATATGTGAGCGCTGCCGACCGGCGGGAGCAACTGATCGAGGCGACCATCGCCGTGCTGCGCCGATCCGGCGCCGAGGGCGTCACCACCCGGGCCGTCGCCGCCGAAGCCGGAGCGCCGCTCGCGTCCATCCACTACACGTTCGGATCACTCGACGATCTCGTGGTCGCAGCGTTCGAGCGGCTGATCGACGAGGTGAGCCAGCACATTACCGACGGACTCGATGTCGCCGCGGGCTACGGGCCCTGCATCATCGAGGTGATGCAGCGGATCGCAGGCCTGCTCGACGACGAGCGCTACGGCGTGTTGCTGCGCGACCTCAACCCCACGGGCGACCGACGTGTGGAGGCGCTCGAAGAGCGCTACTACCGCCTCGCCCACGACCTCGTCGACGCCATCGCCGCCGCCCGGCGCCGCGAACCGGCGGTGCCGCGCGCGCAGCTGGCCCGGCTGATCATGGCCGCGATCGACGGTGTGGTGCTGCAGTTCGCCGCCAGCGGCGACATCGCCACCGCCCGCGACGACCTCGCTGCCTTCGGCCGCATCCTGGCCACCGCCGCCGACCGCCGTCGCTGACCGACCAGGCCGAGGAGGCCCCGATCCTGCGACACGTCGGCGAGTTCGTGCTGCTCCCGCCGCGGGCTCAGGTCGCCTGACGGCCAGGAGACAGCGACTGTCCACTGTCGGCTGCGGGCAGATCGACACGTACCCGACCACCCGGCGGCGGTTCGATGGTGATGCTGCCGCCGTGCGCATCGATCAAGCCCTTGGCGATCGTGAGCCCGAGGCCGGCGCCGCCCGTGTGCCGGTTCCGGCTCTCGTCGAGCCGGGCGAACGAGTGGAAGGCATCGCCGATGAAGTTCGGATGGAACCCGTCGCCCTCGTCGACCACCCGAACAGACGGCGACGGCCGTGCCGACACCTCCACCCGCACCGTCGAACCGGCCGGTGTGTGCCGCACGGCGTTGTCGAGCAGATTGCGAAGCACTCGGCCGAGTGCGACACGATCGCCACTGACGATCACAGCCCCCTCCGTCACCATCTGCATCTCGACCGCACGGGTTGCAGCGGTCGGCGCGAGCGCCTCGATGGCCTCGTCGGCGATCTCGGCCAGGTCGATCCGGGCGTGTTCGAGCGTGAGGCGCGACGACTCGATCTGCGCCAGCAGGAAGAGATCGTCGACGAGACGCGACAGCACCGACACGTCGGACGCCATGGATCGCAGGTACCGGGGTGGATCCGGTGCAATGCCGTCAGCGAGCGCTTCGACCGCTGCCTGCAGAGCCGCCAGGGGTGTGCGGAGGTCGTGACCGAGACTGGTGAGCATCGAACGCCGTTCCTCGTCGGCGGCGCGCCGCTCGGCCTCCAGCTCTCCGAGACGGGCGTTCAGTTGGTCGAGCGCTGTTGCGAGATGGCCCAATTCATCGGCGCGGTCGACACCACTGCGAGCATCCCGATCGCCCTCCTCCACCAGCCTCACGGTCGCCTCGATCGTCGACACGTCGCGCCCGAGGGGCACCGAAGCCACCACGCCGAGGACTGCGGCGAACGCTGCCGCCAGCACGAGCACACCGACAACGAGTCGGGCCTCGCCGGCGTCGAGCACCATCAGACGCACCAGCACGAACGCCGTGATCGCGCCCACGGTCAGTGATGCCATCGTGATGGCCACTGCGAGGTGCCGAAGCGAACGCATGCGCCTGCCAACAGGCCGGAGCGCGTAGCCGCCGCCGACCGCGACGGCGATCAGCGCCACGCCGGCGAGGAGCGTCTGTGCCGGATGCGACCAGAGGTCGGCGAAGCCTCCGGCGGCAACGAGATTCGACCCGGCGATGATCATGGTTGGAAGCGGTAGCCGACACCCCACGCCGTGGAGATCCAGCGCGGGTGTTCGGGATCGGGCTCGAGCTTCTGGCGGAGCCGTCCGACGTGAACGGTGATGGTGGCGGGATCCTGGTACTCCGGTGCGGAGTTCCACACCTGCTCGAGCAGTTCACGCCGAGAGAACACCCGCCCTGGGGAGCCGGCCAACACGACGAGCAGATCGAACTCTTTGGGTGTGAGCGCGACGTGCTGCGCGTCGAGGAGCACCTCGCGAGCTGCCGTGTCGATGCGAAGCGGACCGTGCTCGAGAACCTGCGGCATCGAGTCTGCCGAGGGCTCGACACGGCGCAGCACATTCCGCACCCGGATCGCCAGCTCGCGCGGGGAGAACGGCTTCACCACGTAATCGTCCGCGCCGAGCTCGAGACCGGTGATCCGGTCGTGCTCGTCGGTGCGAGCCGTGAGCAGGATCACGGGCACATCGCCGGCCTCGCGGATGCGACGGAGCACGGCGAAGCCGTCGGCCGAGGGCAGCATCACGTCGAGCACCACCAGTGAGGGACGGTTGGCATCCAGCCAGCGCAACGCCTCCAGGCCATCGCCGACCTCGTGCACCACATGACCGTCGCGCTCGAGGTACCGGGCCACGACCTCCCTCACCATCGGTTCGTCGTCCACCACCAGCACCGGGGCTTGGCCGCGGCGGACATCATCCATGAGGTGAGCGTACGTGGCCGACCGGGTCGAACGCATGAGCCGTACCGTCACACGGCCGACAACCGTGCCTCGCCGAACGGGCTCGAGAACCGAACGCACCAGATCAGCACGGTGTCGTAGACGTCGAGGTCGACGTCGGTGGGAACCTCGTAGTTCTGCTCGCCACTGTTGCCCTTGAGCTTGCCGAGGTCGATGAACTCGTCGACTCCCCCCGCTGAGCTGTTCACGAGGTACACGGAGAGGTCCGGTCCGTTGTCGGTCTGGAAGTCCTCGAACCGGAGGAACCGTTGACCGGTGCCGTTGCCCAGCACGATTGCCTGACCGGTCGTCGGGTGATTGCGGCTCACGAATGCCCCCTCGTACTCGGTCACCACCACGCCCACCGCCGGCGCGTCTGACGAGCCGGACGCCTCCGACGGCAGACCGCTGCTCGACGGAGCCGGGTTGGGGAGCGACGGGTCCGGGAGTGATGGTGTCGGGGGTGTCGACACTGCCGTGGTGGTCGGCCCGGCGGGCGCGGCGTCGAACACGGGTGCCGCCTCCTCGACTCGCTCGTCGGTGAACAGGGTATGGACCTCGAAGTAGCCGAATGCGAGCGAGGCCGACGCGGTGAGTGATACGACGAGGCCGACGATCGCCAAGGTGGGGTGACGCTTGATCCAGTTCATGGTCCTGAGCAAACCCACCGGATCATTGCTGCACTCACCCGACGGTCAGTGTTACGCAAATGTTTCGAATCACGGCGGACGTGCGGCGGCGACCCGTCTGCCCGCTGTGGACCACCTCGCCCGAACTTGCGACGATTCGCGTCGCATGCGACGCATTCCGTCGCAAGTTCACCGTCACCACCCGACGCCCGGCCCCGGAACAGCGAAAGGCCCCGCCGAAGCGGGGCCTGCTCGTGGGCGAGGGGGGACTTGAACCCCCACATCCTTTCGAATACTGGCACCTGAAGCCAGCGCGTCTGCCATTTCGCCACTCGCCCGAGTGAAGACTCGAAGGTTACCAACTCCTGCAGGGCCGCCCAACACGACACCCGGCGGGCCGACCGCCGCCGACCCGGCACCGGCAGTAGCATTCCGAAAATCATGGGTCTGCAGTCCGTTGAGCAGGCGCTGGAGCGTATGGTCGAGAGCGTGTTCTCGCGTTCCTCCCGCACCACCCTCCGCCCCGTCGAGCTCGGCCGCCGCCTGCTGCGCGACATCGACGACCACCGCAGCGTCGATGTGAAGGGCCGCCGCATCGTGCCGAACGCCTTCACCTTCTATCTCAGCCCGGCCGACCACGCCGGCTTCGCCGACATCGACACGGCGCTGCGCCACGAACTCACCGAGGCCGCCCGCGAGTACGCACGCGACGAGGGCTACCACTTCGTCGGCCCGGTCTCCATCGCCTTCGAGGTCGACAACAACCTCAAGCCCGGCCGCTTCGGCATCTTCTCCCACCTGCGCGAAGCCCCGCTCGCAGCGCCTGTCGCGCCCGATGCTGCGCCGGCTCCCGCCCCCGTGGCCCAAGCGCCGGTGGCCCCACCCGCCCCCGTGGCACCGGCTGCCACCGAGATGCCGCTGCCCGGCTTCACCATCACCCCGGCCAGCGACGACGCACCCGCACCAGCAGTCGCCGCGGCACCCGTCGCTGCAGCAGCAGCAGCCGCAGCAGCCCCGGTACTGCACGGGGCACCTGCCACCATCGTGCTGCCGTCGGGCCAACGACTGGCCGTCACCGCTCAGGCCCTCACCATCGGCCGCCTGCCCGAGTGCACCGTCGTGCTGAACGACCCCAACGTCAGTCGCCGCCACGCCGAGGTGCGCCGCGGCCTGCACGGCACCACCGTGGTCGACCTCGGCTCCACCAACGGCACCAAGGTGAACGGCCAGCGCATCACCGCCGAGCACACGCTGGCGGCAGGCGACATCATCACCGTGGGCAACACGCACCTGCGCTTCGAGGCGTCGTAACGCACACCGGATGAGCGACTCGCTGCTCGGCATCCTCAAGATCGCGTTCCTCGCGCTGCTGTACCTGTTCTTCGCCCGCGTGCTGTGGGCGGTGTGGAGCGAGGTGCGCGGCCCGCGAGTTGGTCGCGTCGCCGCCGAGGCCGGCACCGCCGCCGCACCACGCCCCGGGGTCGACCCGGTGCCACCCGCCAAGGCTCGCCGCAAGCGCGGCACCGTCACCAAACTCGTCGTGCTGCAACCCCGCGAACGCAAGGGCGCCACCTTCGTGGTGGGCACCGAGATCACCATCGGCCGCAGCCCCACCGCCACCATCTCCATCCAGGACGACGCCTTCGTCTCCACCCTGCACGCCCGCCTGTATCAGGTGGAGGGCGGCACCATGGTGGAAGACATCGGCTCCACCAACGGCAGCTACCTGAACGGTGGCCGTCTGGTGGGTGCCCTGCCCATCACCAAGGGCGACCGACTGCAGATCGGCTCCACCGTGCTGGAGGCCCAGTGAGCGACTTCCTGCGCTGGGGCGCCGCCACCGACACCGGTCGGGTGCGCGAAGCCAACGAGGATGCCTATCTCGCCGAGCCGCTCGTGTTCGCCGTGGCCGACGGCATGGGCGGCCACCAGGCCGGTGAAGTGGCCAGCGCGATGGCGGCCGACGTTCTGCGCGAACGCCTCGCCACCGGTGCACCCAGCACCGAGGTGATGGAGGCCGCCGTGGTGGAGGCAAACGCCGCGATCTTCCAGACCGCCCGCCGCAACAGTTCGCAGATGGGCATGGGCACCACCCTCACCGCGCTGGCCGTGGTGCCCGCCACTGACACCACCCCCACCCAGTTGGCTCTCGCCAACGTCGGCGACAGCCGCACCTACGTGCTGGCCCAGGGCCGCCTCCGCCGCGCCACCATCGACCACAGCTACGTGCAGGAACTGCTGGCCACCGGCCACATCACCGAAGAGGAAGCGCGGCACCACCCGCGCCGCAACATCGTCACCCGCGCCCTCGGCATCGAACCCAGCGTGCGGGTCGACTCGTGGTTGCTGCCCCTGGTGCGCGGCGAGCGCTACATCCTCTGCAGCGACGGCCTGGTCGACGAGATCGACGACGAGGCCATCGCCGCCATCGCCCGCCAGCACGACGACCCGCAGGTGGCCGCCCAGCAACTCGTCGACGCCGCGGTGGCCAACGGCGGACGCGACAACGTGACCGTCGTGGTGGTCGACGTGCTCGCCGGCATCGAGCCCGAACCGCTCGCCGACACCGCCGCCCTCGCTGACGGCACGCCGGTCGACGCTGCACCCGACACCGCCGTCGGCGCGCCGCCGGCACCCACCGTCACCCTGCCCGTCCTCGGCGGGGTGGCCGCCGACCCGGTGGCACCCGTCGCCACGGCCATCCCCACCTCGATGCGCAATCGGCAGATCACCGGCCGCACCTTCGGGTTCTTGTTGCTCGTCGCCGTGGTGCTCACCGTCATCGTCACCCTCATCGCCGTGGCGGTCACCCGCAGCAACGACTCCCCGGCACCCACCACTGTGCCCAGCACCGTGCTCGTCACCTCGACAACGACCGCGACAACGACCGCGTCGACGACCGCCACGACGAGCACGCCCACCACGACCCCGCCGACGACCGTCGCACCATGAGCACCTCGTCACCGATCGCGGCAGCGCGGCGGGGCACCGAGTTGGGCCTCGTCGTGATGGCAGGCGTGGTCACCGCCATCGCCTACACCCTCGCATCGCTGGGCAAGAACGCCGAGATCCCGCCGATCATCGTGCCGTTCCTCATCGCCCTGCTGGGCCTGCTGCTGCTGGCCCACCTGGCCACCCGCCTCTTCGCCAGCGGCGCCGAACCCACCCTGCTGCCGCTCGCCGCACTGCTGCACGGCATCGGCTACGTGATGATCACCCGGCTCGACGACCGCCTGGCCGGCCTGCAGACCACGTGGAGTCTCATCGCCGTCGGTGCCTACATCGCCACGCTCGTCGTGGTCCAACGCCCGTCCGACCTGGCCCGCTACAAGTGGACCTTCTTCGCCCTCGGCGCCGTCCTGCTGCTGCTACCCCTCGCCCCCGGCCTCGGCCGCACATTCGGCGGTGCGCGCATCTGGGTGAGCATCGGACCCATCAACTTCCAGCCGGGCGAGTTCGCCAAGTTGTGCCTCGCGCTGTTCTTCGCCGGCTACCTCGCCGAACGCCGCGAACTCATCGCCACCGGCACGTGGAAGGTGGGCCCGTTCCGCCTGCCCGAGCCCCGGCACCTGCTGCCCATCCTGCTCGCCTGGGGCTTCTCGGTGATCGTGATGGTGGGCCTGAAAGACCTCGGCGCCAGCCTGCTGTTCTTCGCGATGTTCGTGGTGATGCTGTGGGTGGCCACCGAGCGGGCCAGCTTCCTCGTCATCGGCGGCGTGCTGTTCGCCGGCGCGGCGTTCGTCGCCTGGAAGATGTTCGCCAACGTGCAGACCCGCGTCACCATCTGGCGCGACCCGTGGCCCTACTACGAGGGCCGCGGCTACCAGATCATCCAGTCGATGTTCGCGTTCGCCAACGGCGGCGTGGGTGGCACCGGCCTCGGCCTCGGCAGTCCCAACAAGATCCCCGAGGTGAAGAACGACTTCATCTTCGCCGCCATCGGCGAAGAGCTCGGCCTCATCGGCGCCACCGGCATCCTCATCGCCTTCCTGCTCATCATCGGCGCCGGACTGCGCATCGCCATCCGGGCCGAGCGACCGTTCGAGAAGATCCTCGCCACCGGCCTCACCGCCATCGTCGGCATCCAGGCGTTCATCATCATCGGCGGTGTCATCCGCGTCGTGCCGCTCACCGGCATCACCCTGCCGTTCGTCAGCTACGGCGGCTCCAGCCTGCTGGCCAACTACATCATCCTGGCGCTGCTGGTACGCATCAGCGACTCCACCGCGCGCCAGTTGGGCGAGGTGCCCGACACGCTCACCGTCGGCGAACGCCTCGAAGCCAGACGGGCCCGCCGGCTCGAGCGCCGCACCCAACGACGCGCCGCGAAGGCCGCGCGATGAACGGCAAGATCCGCCACCTCGCCATCGGCCTGATCGTCTGCTACATCGCCCTGTTCGTGCAGTTGAACGTGCTGCAGGTGGGCAAGGAGGAGGCCCTCACCACCGACCCGCGCAACAACCGCCAGACCATCCGCGACTTCAACCGGCCCCGCGGCCCCATCGTCACCGCCGACGGTGTGGTGGTGGCCCGCAGCGTGCCGGTCACCGACCCCGACGACGAGTTCGTCTACCAGCGCGAGTACCCCACCGGCGACCTGTTCGCGAACATCACCGGGTACTACACGTTCAGCTACGGCAGCACACTGCTCGAGCGCACCAAGGGCGACGTGCTGATGGGAACCACCGCCGCCCAACAGATCCAGGGCATCCCCAACATCCTCGACAAGCCCGACACCACCGGTTCGGTGGTGCTCACCCTGCGCGCCGATGCCCAGCTGGTGGCCGCCCAGGCACTGGCCGGACGGGAAGGCACCGTCGTGGTGATGGAGCCGTCCACCGGTGCCGTGCTGGCGATGTACAGCAACCCCACCTACGACCCCAACCTCGTCGCCGTGCACAACTCGAGCCAGGCCGGCGACGTGCTCGACTTCCTGAACAACTACCCCGGCAAGCCGCTGCTGGCCAACGCGTACCAGGAGCGGTACATGCCCGGGTCGAGCTTCAAGGTCGTCACCACCGCCACCGCCCTCGAAGCCGGCGTCACCACGATGGACCGGGTCTTTCCCGTCGTGAGCGAGTACGTACCCCCGCAGACCACCGACCCCATCCAGAACTACGGCGGCAAGGAGTGCGGCGGCACCATGGCCGAGGTGTTCTACCGCAGCTGCAACACGCCGTTCGCCGAGATGGCCATCGAGCTCGGCCCCGAACGCATGGTGGCCGGCACCCAGCGGTGGGGCATCGGCGAGAAGTTGCCGCTCGACCTGCCGGGCGCCGTCGCCAGCAACTTCGGCCAGGTGGGCGACTTCACCGACAACCTGCCACTGCTCGCCATCGGCGGCTTCGGGCAGGGCAACGACACGATGGTGCCGCTGCACATGGCCATGGTGGCCGCCACCGTTGCCAACCAGGGCCGGATGATGACGCCCTACACCGTCGACGCCACGCTGTACCACGACGGCCGTGTGCTGCAGCGCACCACACCATCGGTGTGGAAGACCCCCATCACCGCCACCACCGCCGCCCAGCTCACCAGCATGATGATCGAAGTGGTGAACAGGGGCACCGGCAAACCGATGCAACTCGCCAACGGCGTCCAGGCCGCGGCGAAAACCGGCACCGCCCAGTTGAACGCAACGGGCGAACCGGAACGATCGCACGCATGGATCATCGGCTTCGCCCCCGCCGAGGCTCCGCGCTACGCCATCGCCGTGATGCTGAAGGGCACCAACGACGAGATCAGCGCTGGCACCGGCGGCAAGCTGGCCGGCCCCATCGCCAAGCAGGTGCTCGACTACCTGCTCGGCACCGAGACCACCACTCCCACCCCACCACAGGCCGCGCAACCGTGAGCGACCTGACCTGGGTATCCTTCGCCCACCACTCTCTGGGCGGCGCTCGTCCGCGAAGTAGGCAATCGTGACCGACAACAACGAACGGATCGTGCTGAACGAGCGCTACGTGATCCTCAACCGGATCGGGCGCGGCGGCATGGCCGACGTCTTCCTGGCTCGCGATCAGCTGCTCGACCGGCCCGTCGCCATCAAGGTGCTGTTCCCCGAGTACGCCACCGACCCCAACTTCGTCGAACGGTTCCGCCGCGAAGCCCAGGCCGCCGCCAACCTCAACCACCCCAACATCGTCAGCGTCTACGACTGGGGCAAGTACTCGAACACCTACTTCATGGCGATGGAGTACGTACAGGGCCGCACCCTCGCCGACATCCTGCGCGCCAACGGCCGCATCAGTTCGGTGCAGGCCGCCGAGATCGCCAGCGAGGTGTCGGCCGCGCTGGGCTTCGCCCACCGCAACGGCGTGGTGCACCGCGACATCAAGCCCGCCAACATCCTCATCGGCTCGGCCGGTCAGGTGAAGGTGGCCGACTTCGGCATCGCCCGCGCCATGAACGCACCCACCGAGGCCAACCTCACCCAGGTCGGTTCGGTGATGGGCACCGCCACCTACTTCTCGCCCGAGCAGGCCCAGGGCGCCCAGCCCGACCCGCGCAGCGACCTGTACTCGCTCGGCATCGTGCTGTACGAGATGGTGGCCGGCAAGCCGCCGTTCAGCGGCGACAACCCGGTGGGCATCGCCTACAAGCAGGTGCACGACGCACC
>JBIIDH010000001.1:0-93116 GCA_044238435.1 Ilumatobacteraceae bacterium
GGGATCTCTCTGGTGATGTATGCAGGAGCGTCGGCCGACCCGCCGGCGCGCGCAGCGGCGCGGGCAGCACGACCTCCGCTGCGTCGTCGCGGTGCTTGCTGTTCGTCGATCGTCACGGCTCGGTCTCCCTGCTGATGCGGCGGCGGCGGCGCCTGCCACTCTGCCGGCGAGCCGGATGCTAGACGCAGACCGCCGGTGCAGTGGGAGGTCGTTGACCCGCTGCGCTGACCAGCACTAGTGTAAAAGCGACCGAAGTTTCAATACTTCTGTCCACTCACTTCCAGGGGGATTCATGACATCAGAGTTCGACAAGCTGCGCGGCTCCATCGGCCCGCTCCAGCAAGAGGTCGTCGACGCCTATGCGAGCGGTTCCGTCTCGCGGCGTTCGTTCCTCGTGCGTGGCAGCGTCGTCGGTTTGAGTGTGGCGTTCATGGGCTCGGTCATCGCTGCGTGCGGCGACGACGACGAGAGCACCAGCACCACCGCCGGCGGCACCGAGACCACGGCCGGGGGTACCGAGACCACGGCGGGCGGCACCGAGACCACGGCTCCTGCAGCCGAGACCACTGCGGCGCCCGCACCCGGCGGCATCCAGCAGGGCGGCACGCTGCGCATCGCCGCCCAGCGCCCCGGTAGCCCGCTCGACCCGGTGGCCATGGACAACCTGGGTGCGTACACCCCGGTCGTCACCTGCTTCGAGTACCTCTGCGGCCCCACCCCGGGCAGCCCGGCGCTGGCGCCGATGCTGGCCGAGTCGTGGGAGCCCAACGCCGACGGCAGCGAGTGGACCTTCAAGCTCCGCAGTGGTGTGAAGTGGCACGACGGCAGCGACTTCACGTCGGCCGATGTGGTGGCCACCATGGAGCGCATGATCGCGGCCGGCAAGCTCTCGGCCTACATGGACCCGGGCGGCTGCACGGCGGTCGACGACCTCACCGTGAAGATGACGCTGCTGGGCCCCGACGGCCAGTTCCCGTACAACGTGTGCCACTGGAACCCGCAGACGGTCATCACTCCGGCCGACTTCGAGACGGGCACCACGCTCGACGGTCGCCCCACCGGCACCGGCGCCTTCAAGCTCGACAGCTTCGACGCCGCCACCGGCGCCAAGTTCTCGGCCAACGCCGAGTACTGGGGCGGCAAGCCCTACCTCGACGGCCTCGAGTTCATCTTCTCCGACGACATCGCCACCCAGGTGACGGGTCTGCAGGGCGGCGCGGCCGACGTGATCGTGCAGTTCTCGATGGTGGGTGGCGAAGCCATCCTCAACGACGACAAGTTCACGGTCGAGGCCATCCGCGGTGCTGCTCACCGCCAGTTGTGGATGAACGTCCGCGAAGGCACGTTCGCCGACGTGAAGGTGCGCGAGGCGATCGCTCTCGGTGTCGACCGTCAGGCCTGCATCGACATCGCCCTCCAGGGCAAGGGCGACCTCGGCAACGACCACCCGATCGCCCCGGTGTACGAGTTCTTCGACAGCGCCCAGCCCCAGCGCGAGCGCGACGTCGAGAAGGCCAAGGCCCTGCTCGAGGAAGCCGGTAAGAGCGGCCTCGCCATCACCATGCACGTGCCGAAGCTGCAGGAGATCCCGCAGTTGGCCGAGCTGATGCAGAGCCAGCTGAAGGACATCGGCATGGACGTCACGCTGAACGTCGAGAGCACCGACACCTTCTACGACCGCTGGTGCTTGGTGTACGACAGCACCAACGAGCCCGCGGGCTGCGACGGCGGCGAAGAGTTCGGCATCGTCGACTACGGCAACCGTGGTGTGCCCGACGTGTACCTGGTGAAGGCGTACGCCACCGGCGAGTGGAACTCGGCGCACTACAACAGCGCTGAGTTCAACCAGGCAGTGGCCGACTACCAGGCGGCCCTCACGCTCGAGGACCGCAAGGAGCCGGTGTCGCGTATCCAGAGCATCGCGAACGCCGACATCCCGTACGTCATCCCGTACTTCTACAACTCGCTGTACGCGTACACGAGCAACGTCACGGGTGTGTTGGCCACGGGTCTCGGCCACTACTACTGCGACAAGGCCGGCTTCACGGCCTGACCGCCGTAGGTCATCGGTTCAGCACGCCGGGTCGGGGGGGGGGGGGGGGGCGGGGGGCCCCCCCCCCCGCCCCGGCCCCGGGGGGGTGGGGCCCCCGCCGCGGCGGCGCCTGGGGGTTCCCCGGGGCGGGGGGGGGGGGCGCGCCCCCCCCCCCCCCCCCCCCCCCCCCCCCCGCGTCCGGCTACTGTTCGGTTGGGCACACTCAGCAAGGGGACTGAATGCTCCGTTACCTCCTCAAACGGCTCGCGTCGGCCATCGTCACGTTGTGGCTGCTCGTCACGATCGTGTTCCTGATCGTCAACATCCTGCCGGGCGACATCGCCCGCAAGATCCTCGGGCCCTTCGCCACGCAGGAGAGCGTCGCTGCGTACCGCGCCGAGTACGGCCTCGACCTGCCGCTGTGGCGCCAGTACCTGTCGTCGATGTGGAACATCGTCACGCTCGACTTCGGCTCCTCGTACCTGCAGAAGAAGCCGGTCACCGACATCGTGTTCCCAGCACTGCTGCGCTCGGGCAAGTTGGCGATCCTGGCGTTCGTCATCACCATTCCGGTGTCGATCCTGGCGGGCATCATCGCCGCCCGTCGCCAGGACAAGCTCTCCGACCGGGCCATCGTGAACGTCGGCCTCGCCAGTTCGTCGATCCCCGAATTCGTCTCGGCCGCCGTGTTGCTGTCGGTCTTCTGTGTGCACTGGAAGATCGGCAAGGTGTTCGCCAACCCGCCCGAAGGAACCTCACTGGTGGGCCAGTTGCAGTACCTCCTGATGCCTGCCTTGGCGATGGCCATCGCCTACTTCGGGTACCTGGCGCGCATGACCCGTGCCGGGGTGATCTCGGCTCAGAATGCCGACTACGCCCGAACAGCCACCATGAAGGGCATGTCGCAGGGTGAGGTGATGCGTCGACACATCCTCCGCAACGCCCTCGCACCCACCATCACCGTCATCAGCATCCAGATCGGGTATCTGTTCGGCGGCATCATCGGTGTCGAGAAGGTGTTCAACTACCCGGGCCTCGGCACCGAGATGCTCAATGCTGCCAAGGGGCGCGACATCCCGCTGCTGCAAGGTGCGGTACTGGTGGTGGGCCTCATCTACATGCTCTCCACCCTGGCCGCCGACCTCCTCATCGCCTACCTCAACCCGCGTGTTCGACTGGAGACCAAGTGAACCTCCCCGTCACGCCTCGCGACCCGGCGGCCGACGACACCGTGCTGGTGCCCGGTGCGCCCTCGATCGCCCCGGCCGTCAGCGAGCGCAAACAGGCCCGCCGCGAGAACTGGCGGCTCATCCGCCGCCGACCGTCGTTCATCATCGGCAACTTCATCGTGCTGGTGTGGGTGGTGTGTGCCATCGGCGGCGACAAGATCACCCCGCACGACCCGCTCGACTTCCGCTCCAAGGTGCACCTCCCCCCGAGCAGCGAGTTCCTCTTCGGTACCGACAAGACGGGCCGCGACGTGCTCTCGCGTGTCATGGCCGGCGCCCGCGACGTGCTGAAGATCGCTCCTCTGGCGGCACTGCTCGGCGTGCTCCTCGGCGTCATCCTCGGTCTGCTGATGGGTTACCTCGGCAAGCGGTTCGACAACGTGATGAGTCGTATCGTCGAGGCCTTCCTGGCTCTGCCAGTGGTGCTCATCGCGCTCTTGGCCATCACCACCCTGGGCAACTCGTCATGGGTGGTGCTCGGGGTGGTTGCCACGCTGTTCACCCCGGTGGTGGCCCGCACCGTGCGCTCGGCGGTGCTCGCCGAGCGCGACCTCGACTACGTCACCTCGGCGAAACTCCGCGGTGAATCGACGCGATTCATCATGTTCCGCGAGATCTTGCCCAACGTCAGCGGGCCGATCATCGTCGAGCTCACCGTGCGAATCGGGTACGCGGTGTTCACCATCTCCACCCTGTCGTTCCTCGGTGCGGGCCCGCCCCCGCCGTCGCCCGACTGGGGCGCCCAGGTGAGCGAGGGCTACAACTCCATCAGCGCAGGCATCTGGTGGACCACGTTCTTCCCGGCCATGGCCATTGCCAGCCTGGTCATCGCTGTCAACCTCATCGCCGATGCGGTGCAGTCCGTGATGGAGGCATCATGACCGACCTCGCCTCATCTGCTGCCTCCACCGAGGCACCCTCGGCTGCCCTTGCGGTCGAAGACCTCGAGGTGGTGTACACCGTGCGTGGCATCGATCGCGTGGTGCTGCGCGGCGTTTCGTTCTCCATCGCTCCCGGTGAGGCCTACGGCCTCGTGGGCGAGTCGGGGTGCGGCAAGAGCACCACGGCGTACGCAGCCCTGCGCTACCTACCGCGCAACGGCAAGATCGTCGGTGGCCGTGTGCTCGTGGGCGGCCAGAACGTCACCGAGATGTCGACGAGGCAGCTGCAGGACTTCCGCGCCCACAACGCGTCGATGGTGTACCAGGACCCGGCGCAGGCGATGAATCCCACGCTGCGAGTGGGCAAGCAGTTGATCGAGAGCTTCACCCTGCTCGGGCAGTCGAAGCAACAGGCCCAGCAGTCGGCCATCGAGGCGTTGCGCCGGGTGCGCATCGCCGACCCCGAGCGGGTGATGGATCGTTACCCGTTCCAGTTGTCGGGCGGTATGCAGCAGCGTGTCGTCATCGCCATGGCCCTGGCCTGCGACCCGAAGTTGCTGGTGCTCGACGAGCCCACCACCGGTCTCGACGCCACGGTGGAGGCCGAGGTGCTCGATCTGGTGCAGACACTGCGCAAGGAGAGCGACGCGGCAGTGCTGCTCATCGCCCACAACCTCGGCATCATCCGCTCGCTGTGCGACCGAGTGGGCGTGATGTACGCCGGGCGCATCGTCGAGGAGGGCCCGAGCGCCCAGGTGTTCGATGCGCCGCAGCACCCGTACACGGTAGGCCTGCTTCGTTCGCTGCCGCGGCGCGGGGTGCGCAAGTCGGAGAAGGCGCTCGCCACCATTCCCGGCATCTTGCCGCTCATCGGCACCGACCTGCCCACGTGTGTGTTCGTCGACCGGTGCCCGCTGGCCGACGAGGTGTGCCACACTCAGGTTCCGCCCGTCGCACCCATCGGCGACGACGGCACGCGCTACTCGCGCTGCCACCACGTCGACCGCATCGACCAGATCCACGACGACGTCACCAAGGTGGGCATCAGCATGCTGGTGCCCGATGAGGCACACCCCGATGTGCTGCAGCTCAGTCACGTGTCGAAGACGTTCCACCAGCGCAGCACGGCCATTCCAGCGCTTGTCGATGTCGACCTCGAACTCGTCGAGGGCGAGACACTCGGCATCGTCGGCGAGTCGGGTTCGGGAAAGTCGACGCTCGCCAAGACGATGCTCGGGATCGAGAGCCTCGACATCGGTGGCGCGGTGTCGCTCGACGGCCACCAGCTCGCCGCATCAACCGTCGACCGCACGGCCGCCGACAAGCGCTCGATGCAGATGATCTTCCAGAACCCCGACTCGGCGCTGAACCGCAGTTGGTCGGTGCGGCGCATCCTGGTGCGTAGTGTCGAGAAGCTCACCGGCATCAAGGGCAAGGAGGCCAACGACCGAGTCGAGGCGTTGGCTGCACATCTGCGGCTCACCCCGCGGCATCTCGACCTCAAGCCTCGCCAACTCTCGGGCGGCCTGAAGCAGCGTGTCGCCATCGCCCGCGCCTTCGTGGGCGATCCGCGCATCGTGGTGTGCGACGAGCCCACCAGCGCGCTCGACGTGTCGGTGCAGGCCGCCATCTTGAACCTGCTCGCCGACCTGCAGTCGGAGAACAAGACGAGTTACGTCTTCATCTCCCACGACATGGGCGTGGTGCGCTACCTGGCCGACCGCATCGCCGTGATGTACCTCGGTCGCATCCAGGAGATCGGCTCCACCGACGAGGTGTTCAAGGGGCCCAACCACCCCTACACCGAGGCGCTGCTGTCGGCCATCCCCGACGTGGATGGTGGCGTGAAGGAACGCATCCGCCTCGGCGGCGAGATCCCCAGCCCGGCCAATCCGCCGTCGGGCTGTGTGTTCCACCCTCGCTGCCCGCGGGCCATGCCAGGGGTGTGCGAGGTCAGCGAACCGCCGCTGCGTGAGGTGTCGCCGGGGCACGCGATGCGCTGCCACATCCCCATCGAGACCCTCGTCGAACTGCAACGCAAGCCCTCGGTCGACGCCTGACGGAAGCCCGACCGAGCCGCGTGGCAGCCCGCGGGTGCGGACGGTTCAGTCGACGATGCGGTCGACGCTGGTGTCGCGCTGCAGGGTGCACCACCGGTGGCAGCCGCCCGAGTGGAACCACCGCTCGGTCTGCACGCCCGACCCGTTGGTGTAGAACCACACCCGGTGCAGGTCGCGCTCGTTCGGGTCGGTGATCGACGCGGGTGCCTCGGGGTCTTCGCCGCCGAAGCGGAACTCTTCCACCGGACGTGGGCCGCAGTGGGGGCAGGGGATCGTCAGCATCGTGGCTCCTACTTGGTGCCGGTCGAGCCGAGGTCGGCCATCGGCTGGTCCTTGGCGAAGCGGTCGAGGGCGAACGGGGCGATGAGTTCGGGCACGCGGCCCGTGGCGATGAGTTGGGCCAACTGCTCGCCACCGGCGGGGATGGCCTTGAAGCCCCACGTGCCCCAGCCAGTGGTGATGTAGAACCCGTCGACACCGGTGTGGCCGATGATGGGCGAGAAGTCGGCCGACACGTCGCAGCGACCCGTCCACTGACGCAGGATGCGCAGGTCGCGGGTGAACGGCAGCACCATGGCCATCTTGCGCGAGCACTGCTGCAGGAACTGGAACGACGACTGCAACGAGTAGCTGGCCTGCGGCTCGTACTCATGGCCGATGAGCATCTGCCCACGGGCGGTCTGCGAGATGTACGAGTTCATCTCGGTGTCGGAGATGATGTTCGGGAACGTGCGGGCGTAGCTGTTGGTGACGAACGCCTGCAGCGGGTGGGTACGGATGGGCAGGCGCAGGTCGGCGTGGCGAGCGAGCTCCGACACGTTGCCACCCACGGCGCTCACGACGGCACCCGCGTGGATGTCGCCCATCGGCGTGCGCACACCGGTGACCCGGCCACCGTCGCGCAGCAGGCCGATGACCGGGGTGTTCTGCACCACGTGCACGCCACGACGCATCGCGCCCTGGGCATAGGCCCACACCACGCGGTCGTGGCGGGCCGACGCGCCGGGCAGGTGATAGCTCGCGCCGAGCAACGGGTAGCGGCCGCCGCCGGCGAGGTCGATCTGCGGGCAGAGGCGCTTCACCTCGGCGGGCTCGATGAAGTGCGTCTCCACCCCGAACGCCTGGTTCAGCAGGGCGCGGGCGCGCTGGGTGCGCAGCGTGGCCTCGCTGTGGGCCAGCCACAGCAGGCCCTTGGTGTCGTGCATGATCCAGCAGCCGGTCTCGGCCTCGAGCTGTTGGTACAGATGCACGCTGTGGTCGTAGAACTTGATCGACTCAGACAACCCGTAGTTCGAGCGGATGATCGTGGTGTTGCGGCCCGAGTTGCCGCTGCCGATGTAGTTGGCCTCGATGACCAGCACATCGGTGATGCCGTGCCGCTCGGCGAGGTGGTACGCGGTCGACAGGCCGTGGCCGCCGCCGCCCACGATGACGACGTCGTACGACGACTTCGGTTCGTGCCAGGCCAGTTCGAGCAGGGTCTCGACGAACTCGTTCATGCCACGGCCCCCAGTCGGTCGGGTACTTCATGGAACGCCGAGCCCGACACGATGAGCAGGGTGCGGTCGGCCTCCATCACCAGCTTGATGGCCAGGCCGCACACCATGCCCTGGGCCAGCGCCGGCCGGGCGGTGGGCAGCGGCCACTCGAGCTTGTGGGTCAGTGCCGTCAGCTGTGCCGCATCGAGCCAGGCGCCGCGGAACATGGCCTCGGGTTCGATGATGGCGTGCGGATCGGCGGCGGCCACGGCAGCGGCGTCGTCGACCGTGGCGTCGATGACCAACGCGTCGTCGGGGGCGACGCGCACCATGATGGCGCCGGCCGGCCAGGAGGCTGCGTCGATGGCAGCGGGATTGGCGGTGATGCGCACAGCCATGAGGGTGGTGAAGCGCATCGGTTCGAGTGCGTCAGAGGCGGGCACGGGCACCCTCCGGGTCGTAGAACGGGGTGGGAGCGACGGTGGCGGTGCGACCGTCGATGAACACGGCATCGAGGAATGGCAGACGTTTCTGCCAGCCGAGCAGCACGGTGTGGCCGAGCAGGGGAGAAGTGAAGCTGGTGGCCACGTGGCCGATCACCTCGCCGCCTTCACGGTCGAAGATGGGGGCTCCCTCCAAGGGGGCGGGGCCGTCCATCCGCATGCCGAACAGGCGGCGTGAATCCTCGAGGCTCGCCGTGCGGGCCAGCGACGGTCGGCCGATGAAGAAGGGCTTCTCCATCTTCACGGCCCATTCGAGGCCCAGGCGGGCGGGCGTGGAGTCCATCTCGGAGTCGAGCCCCACGAGGAAGTGGCCCTTTTCGAGGCGCAGGCCGAACAGCGCCTGCAGGCCGTGCGGGTGGATGCCGAGGTCGGCGCCCAGGCGCATCAGTTCGCGCCACAGTTCGACCGAGTGTGCCGTGAGGTGGTGCAGCTCGAAGCTGGCCTCGCCGGTGAACGACAGGCGCATCACGTGGCAGGGGACTCCGGCCACTGCGGCGTGCACGTGCTGCAGCATCTTCGGTGGCTCGGCCAGCCCGGCGCGGCGCAGCAGTTCGCCGGCCAGCGGCCCGGTGACGTTGATCGCTGCCAGCGAGAACGTGCGGTCGAGCACGTGCACGTCGAGGCCCCAGGTCTCGATCCAGTCGCGTACCCACATCTCGGCGAACGACGCGCCACCCGAGGTGAAGCTGAGGGCGAAACGGGTGTCGCTCTCGCGCAGGATCATGCCGTCGTCGATGACGTGGCCGCGCTCGTTCAGCAGCAGGGCGTAGCGGCTGCGGCCGGGGCGGATGTCGGCGACGTTGCAGGGGTACAGGCGCTCGAGCGCTTCGACCACGTCGGGGCCCGACACGATCATCTTGCCCAGCGTCGACACGTCGCCCAGCGACACCGCTTCGCGGACGGCCCAGTACTCGCGCACGTGGTCGCCGTAGTTCCAGGGTCGCCACCAGCCGCCGAAGCGGTCCATGTGGGCGCCGAGGGCGAGGTGTTCGTCGTGCAGTGCGGTGCGCCGCCAGGCGTCGAGGTGCACATCGGCAGCGGCCTCGGCGATGGTGAGCTGACGCGAGGCCGGGCGACCGGTGAACGGTGCCGGCTCGGTGCCGCTGCGGTCGGCGACGAAGGCCCGCAGATGCGGCATACATGCCCCGCCCTGACAGGTGCCGGTGCCGCACAGGCTGGCACGCTTCACCAGTTCGAGGTGCTGGAAGCCCTTCTGCCACACGCCGTCGAGGTCGTCGACGGTCACCTTCGAGCAGGGGCACACCGTGCCGGCCTGCGGGGCTGGCGGGAGGTCGAAGCGCTCGGCGGCCGCACCGACGACGCGCACGGAGGGCTCGTCGGTCATGCGGGCGAGCAGGTCGCGAGGTGCTCGGCGAGCGCTGGTCACCACCACGCTGCGGCAGCTGTGCCGGGTGCCGTCGCGGGTGACCACGGTGTGCACCCAGCCGTCGTCGCCCTCGAAGTGGTCGAGGTCGTCGAGGTCGACGGTGACGCTGTCGTGCAGTTCGATGCCGCGTGCGGCGAGGTGGGCCGCTGCATCCGGTGTGAGGATGCCGCGCAGCATGTTGCCCTCGCACACCGGGTGCAGTTCGGCGGCACCGGTGGCGATGACCACTTCGTGGGCGTGCACGTGCAGCATGTGGTCGGGTCGGCGCACGATGACGGTGGGCCCCTGGTAGACGCCCACCACGTCGTCGCCCGACCCGCTGTCGAGCACGAGCACCGTGTGACCACCTGCGTGTGCTGCGTCGGCCTCGGCTCGGCCGGCCTCGCTGGCACCGATGACGGCGACGTCGACGTGGGCTCGGCGCACGGCCACCTCGATCGGTGGTGCGATGCGGGTGGGGTCGGCCAGCACCGCATTGCGTAGTGGCGGGCCACCCACCAACGGATGCCGGCGCACGTCGAGACCGGGAGCGGCTGCGGTCTGGCAGGTGCGGGTGAAGCCCACGCCGGCGACGACGGCGGAGCAGTTCCCGCAGTCGCCCGCCAGGCAGAGGGTGCCGCCGTGCTGTGGGTGCTGGCCGGCGCGGATGATCGCATCGGCCACCGTGTCGCCCGATTCGTAGGGCAGGGGCCGGTCGTCGACCACGATCCGGGCCGCGGAGATCGACTGGGAGGTCACGGTCATCGACAGTACACCTTTGGACAGATTCCTTGTACGAACGTTTCAGGAATGATCGGGGGCGGACGCACCCTGGGCAGTGGACGGTCGGGTCTGCAGGGTGACGAGTTGCTCGAACGGGATGTGGCAGCGGATGACACCACCGTCGGGAGTGGCCAGCAGCGGCGGCTCGACCGTCGAGCACAGGTCGCCTTCCAGGCGCCGCGGGCAACGGGTGTGGAACACGCAACCGCTCGGCACGTTCACGGCACTGGGGATCTCGCCCTCGAGCCGGATGCGCTCGCGAGTGTTGCCGTCGACCGACGGTGCCGCCGACAACAGCGCCTCGGTATAGGGGTGGTGCGGCCCGTCGAACACCCGCTCGGCCGGGCCGAGTTCCATGATGCGGCCGAGGTACAGCACCGCGATGCGGTCGGACAGATAGCGCACCACGCGCAGATCGTGCGAGATGAACAGATAGCTCGTGCGGCTGTCGCGCTGCAGGTCGCCGAGCAGGTTCAAGATGGCCGCCTGCACCGATACGTCGAGCGACGAGGTGGGCTCGTCGCACACCACGATGCGCGGCTTGCCGGCGAAGGCACGGGCGATGGCCACACGCTGTTTCAGGCCACCCGACAACTGCGAGGGCCGCATGTCGAGGTGGCGGTCGGTGAGACGCACGGCGCTGGTGATGCCGTGCAGCTCGGTGTCGATCTCCGCCGCAGGCACCTGGCCCAGGCGGCGCAGACTGCGGCCGATGATGCGCCGCACCGAATGGCGGCGATTGAGCGCCGAGTCGGGGTTCTGGAAGACGATCTGGATGGCGCGGATGTGGTCGATCGGGCGCTTCTTGGTGTGCGCCGCGAGGGGCGTGCCGTCGAGTGTGACGACCGCTCCCTTGTCGGGCGCCGTGATGCCGAGGATCGTGTGGGCGAGCGTGGTCTTGCCGCTGCCCGATTCGCCCACCAGGCCGAGCGTCTCGCCGGCATACAGTTCGAGCGACACATCGCGGACGGCTTGGATCTGCTTGCCGCCCTGCTGGAAGGTCTTGCTCACACCCTCGAGGCGCAGTAGGGGAGCGACGCTGCGGTCGACCACCGTGGCCGTGCCCTCGGGGAACTCCGACGAGGCCAGTTCGGCCACCCGATCGGTGTGGTGGCAGCGCACCATCCGTCCGTCGAGCACGACCGCAGGCGGCACCTCGGTGCGGCACCGGTCGCTCGCCAGCGGGCAGCGATCGACGAACACACAGGTGGGCAGATCGGCGCCGAGCGCAGGCAGGAACCCGGGGATCGTCTCGAGCCGCTGAGCGGTCTGGCGCGAGCCCTGGCGGGGAAGACAGCGCAGCAGCCCAACGGTGTAGGGGTGCTGCGGATTGTCGAACACCTCTTGGGCCGAGCCCTCCTCGACCAGCTTGCCTGCGTACAGCACGCCCACCCGGTCGCACATCGAGCGGATGGCACCGAGATTGTGCGAGATGAACAGCACCGAGGTGCCGAACTCGCGCTTCAGGGCCCGCACCAGGTCGAGCACCTCGGCTTCGACGGTGGCGTCGAGGCCGGTGGTGGGTTCGTCGAGGATGAGCAACTGCGGGCTCGAGGCCAGCGCCATCGCGATGACCACGCGCTGCTGCATACCGCCGGAGAGCTGGTGCGGGTAGCGGCCCAGCACCGAGTCGGGGTCGGCGATCTGCACCTTGTCGAGCATCTCGCGCGCCCGTTGGCGCGCCTCGGCACGATCGATGCCGATCACCTCGAAGGCTTCCATCAGTTGCGGACCCACCTTGATGGTGGGGTTCAGGGCCTGGCCCGGGTCCTGGTAGACGATCGAGGCGTTGTTGGCGCGGAGCAGACGCAGCTCCTCGTTCGGCATCGCCATGATGTCGCGGCCGGCGAGCGACACCGTGCCACCGATGATGCGGGCGTTGTCGGGTAGATAGCGCACGGCGGCGTAGGCGGCCGTGCTCTTACCGCACCCGCTCTCGCCCACCAGGCCATACGACTCGCCCGGCGCCACGGCGAACGACACCCCACGCAACACCTCGCGCAGGTTGCCACGCACCATGTAGCCGAGGCGCAGGTCGTCGAACTGGAGCGCTGCCTCGGTCATCGGTCGATCAGCCCCTGGATCCCGTCGGCGATGAGGTTGATGGCCACCACCAGCGAGGCCAGCGCCAGGGCGGGCACCACACACGGCCACCAGGCGTTGCTCAGCAGGCCGGCGCGCTCTTCGAAGATGGTGCGGCCCCAGTCGGGCGAGCCGGGCTGGGTGCCGAAGCCGATGAACGCGAGGCCGGCCATGGTGAACACGGCGTAACCGAGGCGGACGGTGAACTCGACGACGATGGGGCCCATCACGTTCGGCAGGATCTCGACGAACATGATGTAGCTGCTGCGTTCGCCGCGTAGTTCGGCAGCTCGCACGTAGTCGAGGTTGCGCTCGGCGAGAACGGCAGCGCGGATGGTGCGGGCGATGATGGGGCCGAACAGGATGCCGATGAGCAGGATGATGGTGCCGCGCCCGCTGCTGAGGGCGGTGAGGGCGAGCAGGGCCACCAAGATGAGCGGCAGGCTCATCAGGGCCTCGATGAGTCGGCTCAATGCGTCGTCGAGCGGGCCACGGAAGTAGCCCATCAGCAGGCCGAGCACAATGCCGATGACAGTTCCGAGGATGACTGCGGCGGGGGCGACGATCATGATCTCGCGGGCGCCGTAGATGGCCCGGCTGTACACGTCGCGTCCGAACCGGTCGGTGCCGAACCAGTGGCCTTCCTTGAAGAACGGATGGATCCACTTGCTGAGCGGATCCTGCTTCGACGGGTCGTGGGTGGCGATGACCGAGGGGATGATCGAGCAGACCACCCAGAACAGCACGATGAGCGAGCCGACGATGAAGGTCTTCGACCGGAACAACTGGCGGCGCAACTCCTTGCGCACCGCCTTGGCGGTGTACCCGGTGGGCGCACCGGCCGTCGGTTCGAGTTCGGCGGGCATGGTCATTGCTTGTTCCCCAGTCGGACACGGGGGTTGAGCCAGGCGATGAGCACGTCGGCGATGAAGTTCAAGAACATCGCGATGGCGCCCACGATGAAGACCGACCCCATCAGCATCGGGATGTCGCGGTCGCCGGCGGCATCGAAGACGAGCAAGCCGAGCCCGCGGTAGTTGAAGAGGGTCTCGGTGACCAACAGGCCACCGAGCAGGTAGCTCACCTGCACCGCGATGACGGCGATGGTGGGCACGAGCGAGTTGCGCAACACGTGGCGCCGCAGCACGGTGCGCCGCGGCAGGCCCTTCAAGATGGCCGTGCGGGTGTAGTCGGCCGACAATGCCTCGATGGTGCCGGCTCGTGTCATGCGTGACAGGTACCCGAACAGGATGGCGCTGAGGGTGACCGCAGGAAGGATGAGCACCTGGATCTGCTCCCAGATCGAACCTTTGGCCGAGCCGCCCGATGGCAGCCATCCCAGCTTCACCGCGAACACGATGATCAGCACGATGCCGATGACGAACTCGGGCGTGACGGCCAGGCTGAGACCTGCCACGGTGATGAACCGGTCGACGGTCTTGCCCTTGCGCAACGCTGCCACGGTGCCGCCGACGATGCCCAGCGGCACGACGATGAGGAAAGTCATTGCCGCCAGCTTCAACGACGACCACAGCGCTTTCGGCACGAAGTCCATCACCGGTGCCTTGAACTTGTAGGAGTTGCCGAAGTCGCCTTGCAGCGCATCGGTGAACCAGCGGATGTAGCGCCCGACCAGCGGCCCGTCGACCCCCAACTCGCGGTTGAGGTTGTCGACGGACTGCTGGTCGGCGAACGGACCGAGGATGGCTCGCCCCACACTTCCGGGCAGCACAGCGGCAATGGTGAACACCACCACGCTGAGGAGGAACAGCGTGATGAGGGCCAGGCCGAGCCGGCGGAGGACGAAGCGAGCCATCGCTGGAGGTCAGATGGAGGTGAGTGGAGCCGGCAGCGTCAGGCGATGGTGACGCCGTCGACGAAGTAGTGGCCCATGCCCGTGGCGACCGCTCCCGAGACGTTGGCCTTGGTGACCGACAGGAAGTTGATCGCGAACGGGATGAGCATCGGCACCTCGTCCTGCAGGATGCCGGTGATCTTCTCGCCGGCGGCCTTCTGGCCCTGCAGGTCGGGGGTCGACGAGTACTCGTCGACCGCTGCGTCGAAGTCGGCGTTCGCGAACTCGGCCGCGTTCCACACGCCCGCACCGTCTTCGACGCTCTTGAAGCTCTTCAGCGCAGCGTTCAGGTACACGTCGGGCACACCGCGGTGGCCGTAGTCGGTGATGCCGATGTCGGCGCCCGGCACGCTGGGGTCGTAGGTGCGCACCCAGTTCTTGTCGTAGTAGTCGTCGCGCAGCTCGATCGTGAGGTTGATCCCGATCTCCTTGGCGGCGTTCTGCAGGATGACGGCCAGGTCGGGGGCCTCGAAGTAGTTGATGCCGTAGAGCGTGGCGTCGAAGCCGCCACCGGCATCGGCGACGAGCTGCTTGGCCTTCTCGACGTCGTACGGCGTCTCGGGCACGTTGCCGGCCGACGGGTACATCCCGAACAGCGGCGTGTCGTACGCAGCGGCGGCGCGACCACCGAAGATGGCCTCGATGATGGCCTTGCGGTCGGTGGCGAGCGCCATGGCCTGGCGGATGCGCTTGTCGGCGAAGGGACCTTCCGAGCACCGCATGTGGATCTGGCGGTGGTTGGCCGAGGGGATCTCGGAGATCGTGTAGTCGGGGTTGTCGAACAGCGACTCTGCGCCTGCGTAGTTGAACTGCGGGATGGCGTCGATCTCGTCGGACTGGAACGCAGCAACGGTGGCCGCCTGGTCGCTGAAGAACGTGAACTCGAGGCCGCCGAGGCTCATCGGCTTGCCCCAGTAGTTGGGGTTCGGCACGTAGACGACACCCGAGGTGGCGTCGAACGACTTGATGGTCCAGGGGCCCGTGGTGGCGATCTTGCCGGCGGCCACGTCGGCGGCGAAGTTGCTGGTGTCGGTGACCGAGGCGGGCAGGATGACCGCGTTGTAGTTGTCGCTCGACACGATGTACGGGAAGTTGGCGAACGGCCCGTTCAGGGTGAACACCACGGTGGTGTCGTCGGCGGCCTTGGTGCCACCGGGCGACAACTTGCCCGTGCTGAACGCCGACAGCGAGTTCGAGTTGTTGGCGGGGTCGACGAGGCGCTCGATGGTGGCCACGACATCGGCCGCCGTGACGGGGGAGCCATCGCTGAACTTGGCAGCCGGGTCGAGCTTGAAGGTCCACTCGGTGGCATCGGCGTTGGCCGACCACTCCTTGGCGAGCGACGGGCTGAGCGTGAGGTCGGGGTTCGACAGGGTGAGGAACTGGCCCACCTGGCTGAGCAGGATGAGGCCACCACCGTCGTTGACGAGCACCGGGTCGAGCGTGGCCGACGCAGCCGACGGCGCGACGCCGGCGACACGGAGGGTGCCGCCCCGGGCAGCGGGGGCGCTGGTCTCGACCGGAGCGGCCGTGGTCTCGGTGGCTCCGCCGCCGGCCGTGGTCTCGGTGCCGCCGCCGGCGGCCGTGGTGGACGCCGACTCCTTGTCGTCGCCGCAGGCGGCGATGACGGCACCGATCGCGGGCAGCGAGAGCCCGACGACCGTGCCCCGACGGATGAAGCCACGCCGCGACAAGCGGCCGGCCACGAATTCGTCGATCACGTGATTGGCGACGTCGCCCTGTGTGCGGCGGATGCCGTCGATACGGGCGTGGTCCTTGCTGTTCATGATCCCCCCAGAGGTCGTTGGTCGGTGCAGTATTGCACACACCCGATGTGTTGGTTCAGAGCAACCCCAGTTGCGATGAAACTCCTGACGTGCCCCGCGGCAGACAGTACCATCCGCCCATGCCCAGCACCCTTGCGTCGGTCGTCGATCTCGAGTCCTATCCGCTCGATCGGGTCGGGTCGGATGACTGGATCGCACTCGTCGAACGGTGTCGCGCCGAGCTGATCGACCGGGGCATGTTCGAGTTGCCGGGCTTCCTGCGCGCCGATGTGCTGGCCGACATCACCGCCCGACTGCTGCCACGGATGGCGACCGAGTCGTGGGAGCAGCGACGGATGCACAACATCTACTTCCTCGACCACGTCGAGGGTCTGGCGCCCGACCATCCGGCCCTGCACCGCATCCTCACCGTGAACCACACCCTGTGCGCCGACCAGCTGCGCGACACGGCGCTCACCGAGTTGTACGAGTGGGAGCCGTTCCGTCAGTTCATCGCCGCCACCGTGGGCATGGACGAGTTGTACCTGATGGACGACACCCTGGCCCGCGTGAACGTGCTCAGTTATCGCCCCGGCGAGGCGCTGAACTGGCACTTCGACCGATCGGTGTTCACCACCACGTTGCTGCTGCAGGCCGCCGAGCACGACGGCATCTTCGAGTACCGCCGCGAGCTGCGCACCGACACCGACCCCAACTACGAGGGTGTGGGCCACGTCGTGGCGGGCACCGACCCCGACGTCATCCGCTGCGCGGTGCAGCCCGGGGCGCTCAACGTGTTCTTCGGCAAGAACACGGCCCACCGGGTCACCACCGTGGAGGGTTCGCTCGAGCGGATGATCGCCGTGTTCTCGTTCTACGACCGGCCCGGTGTGGTGTTCACCGACAGCGAGAACCTCGGCTTCTACGGTCGCACTGCACCGTGAACCCGACGCAGCCCGCCGGAGCGCTGGCCGCCGTGAGGCGTGCCCTCGTGGCGGCCGAGCAGCAGGGCTACGACGACGCCTGGTCGCTGCCGCACGAGGCCTACACCGATACCGACCTCCTGGCCGTCGAGCAGTTGGAACTGTTCGGCCAGGAGTGGGTGTGCATCGGTCGGGGCGACGAGATCGCCCACGTGGGCGACACGATGCCGTTCCAGCTCTGCGACGAGCCGCTCGTCGCAGTGCGCGGCGACGACGGTCGGGTTCGTGTGCTGTCGAACGTGTGCCGTCACCGCGGTGCCATCGTCGTGCCCGAACGCAGCCAGGGGTCGCATCTGCTGTGCCCCTACCACCACTGGTCGTACGACCTCGACGGGGCGCTGGCCCGCGCCCCGCGCCTCGACGAGCACACTGCGTTCGAGCCAGCCGCCTGCCGCCTGCCGGAGGTGGCCTGCGAGGAGTGGCTCGGGTTCCTGTTCGTGTCGCTGGCCGACCGACCAGCGCCCCTGGCGCCCCGTCTGGCCGGGCTCGAAGCGCTCGTCGGTAACTACCACCTCGAACAGATGACCACCCGCTTCGTGGCCGACGAGGTGTGGCCCACCAACTGGAAGTGCTTCGTCGAGAACTTCATGGAGGGCTACCACCTCACCCCGCTGCACCGAACCACTCTGCACCCGGTGAACCCCACCCGACTGTGCCGGCACTACGAACCCGGCGACGCCTATTTCGGCTATCACGCCGGGTTCTCGCCCGATCTGCCGCGCAGCGAGCGCGGCCATCCAGACCTGTCGCCCGCAGAGGTCGACAACTGCGTGATGTTCGCCATCCCGCCCGGCCTGGTGTCGGGGTGCGCGGGCGACTACAGCTCGTTCATCTGCATCCAGCCCGAGAGCGTCGACCGGGTGCGGTTGAAGATGGGGCTGCAGTTCTTCGGCGAGCACTGGACCGACGAACTGGTCGAGCACGCCGCGGTGCTGTTCCAGGAGACGAACGCCGAGGACCGCGTGGTGCTCGAGGGCATCACCCGGGCCTATCGGTCACGGCACCATCGGCCGGGGCCACTCGCCCCGGCCGCGTTCGAAGGACCGATCCACGACTTCCACCGGTACCTGGCCAGGCGGCTGGTACCGGCGCTGGGCGCCTGATCAGGCGCGCATCCGCAGGCCCTCGGGGTCGAGCACCGGCTCGTGCTGCAGCGTCGCCGGGCGACGACGGCCCATGATCTCGATCTCGAAGCCCGATTCGGCCGTAGCGATCTCGGTGGGGACGTAGCCGAGGGCCAGCGACACCGCCGAGTAGTGGGCGTAGCCGCCACTGGTGATCCAGCCGACCACCTCGCCGTTGTGCCACACCGGCTCGTCGCCGATCACGTCGGCGGGGGCATCGGGGTCGACCTCGACACGGAACATGACGAGCTTGCGCTTCGGGCCGCCGGCGGCGATCTCGGCCTCGACGGCTGCACGTCCGATGAACTCGTGGTCGAACTTCAGCGAACGGTCCATGCCGGCCTCGAGCGGCGTGTAGATGGGCCGGTACTCGCGGTACCAGGTGCCGAAGTTCTTCTCGAGACGCATCGTGATGAGCGCTCGGAAGCCGAACAGGCGCATGTCGAACTCCTGGCCGGCCTCCCAGATGAGGTCGAACAGGTAGCGCTGGTACTCGGGCTCCATCCAGATCTCGTAGCCGAGATCGCCCGAGTAGGTCATCCGGCTCAGCCACACCGGCGCCATGCCGAGGTTCACCTTGCGGAACGCCATGAACGGGAAGTCCTTCGTGGCGAGCGAGGTGTCGGTGAGCTTCTGGAGCACATCGCGCGACAGCGGACCAGCCACGGTGAGGCCCACCATCGACAGACGGAGGTTCTCGAAGCGGATGGGGCTGCCTTCGGGCAGGTGCGAGAGGAACCACCGCGGGTGGTGCACCTCGGCGGCCTGCGAGCCGAACAGGAAGAACTCGTCGTCGCCGATGCGGCTGACCGAGAACTCGCCCTCGATACGACCCTGCGGGTTCAGCATCGCAGTGAGGTTGGTGCGGCCGATCTTCGGCAGGCTGTTGGTGAACAGACCCTGCAGCCACTCGGCTGCGCCGGGGCCACTCACCTTGTACTTGGCGAAGTTCGAGGCCTCGCTGAAGCCCACCCGCTCGCGCACCGCACGGCTCTCCTCGGCCACCACGTCGAACGCGTTCGAACGCAGGAAGGTGATGTTCTCGACCGGCTCGAGGCCCGGCTTCTGGAACCACAGCGGGTGCTCGAGACCCATCGCCGCGCCCCACACCGCATTGTGCGCGGTGAGACGGTCGTAGATGGGGGTGGTGAGCAGCGGACGTGCCGCCGGCAGTTCCTCGTTCGGGAAGGTGATGCGGAAGCGCCGCGAGTAGTTCTCGCGCACTTTCGAGTTGGTGTATGCGAGGGTGGCGAAGTCGCCGTAGCGGGCCACGTCCATGCCCCAGATGTCGGCACCCGGGTCGCCGTTCACCATCCACTCGGCGAGGCTGAGGCCCACGCCACCGCCCTGCGACAGACCGGCCATCACGGCGCACGCCGACCACATGCCGCGCATGCCCTTGATGGGGCCCACCAGCGGGTTGCCGTCGGGGCTGAACGTGAACGGCCCGTTCACGAACCGCTGGATACCGGCGCGGCCGACGGCGGGGAAGTGCTCGAAGGCCCGCTCGAGCTCGGGCGAGATGCGGTCGAGGTCGTGGGGGAGCAGCTGCGAGACGAAGTCCCACGGGGTCTGCTTGGCCGACCACACCCGGTTCTCCTGCTCGTAGGTGCCGAGCAGGATGCTCTGGCCCTCCTGGCGGGCGTAGATCTCGCCGGCGAAGTCGATCATGTGGGGCAGTTCGCGGCCGTGCGTCTGGTTGTACTCGATCACCTCGGGCATCGGCTCGGTCATCAGGTAGTGGTGCTCCATCGCCAGCACCGGCAGCTCCAAGCCGCACATCCGGCCCACTTCACGGGCCCACAGACCGCCGGCGTTCACGACGTGCTCGGTGTGGATGACACCCTTGTCGTCGCCGGTGTTCGGGTCGTAGCAGTGCACGTCCCAGGTGCCGTCCTGACGCTGGGTGAGCTTGTTCACCCAGGTGTGCTGGTAGGTCTCGGCGCCGCGGTTGCGGGCGCAGATGAGGTACGCGTTGGTCACGCCGGTGGGGTCGACGCTGCCCTCGTCCTCGTCGTACATCGCGCCGACGAAGAAGCGCTCCTCGAGCAGCGGGTTCAGCTCCTTGGCCTCCTTCATCGACATCATCTCGGTCTTCATGCCGAGGTAGCGGCCGCGGGCGTGCGCCATGCGCAGCCAGTCGAGGCGCTCGGGCGTGTCGGCCAGCTGCAGGCCGCCGGGCAGGTGGATGCCGCAGTTCTGGCCGCTCTCGGCCTCGATCTCGCGGTACAGGTTCACCGTGTACTGCTGCAGGCGGGCCACGTTGGGGTCGCCGTTCAGCGTGTGCATGCCACCTGCGGCATGCCACGTGCTGCCCGAGGTGTACGTCGCCTTCTCGACGAGAACGACATCGGACCAGCCGGCCTTGGTGAGGTGGTACAGCACGCTGGCGCCGACCACACCTCCACCGATGACGACGACCTGGGTTGAGGTTTTCATGCGGTACTCCTGGACTGAAAGGTTGCTGAGCTGGAATGGAACGAGTGAGAGGGACCGGTCAGTAGTCGGTGGCGACGCCGCCCTCGGCGACGCGCCGGGCGAGGAACTCGTCGAGTTCCTGGCGGCGGTCGGCGGGCATGGCGGGCGGCTCGTAGGCGTCGAGGAACTTGGCGGCGAGCTGCTTGGCCTTGCCGTCGGCGGTGGGCGAGCCGGCTTCCTCCCAGCTCTCGTAGTTGCGCCAGTCGCTGAGGAACGGTCGATAGAAGGCGTCGCGGAACCGGGCCTGAGTGTGCGCCGTACCGAAGAAGTGGCCACCCGGCCCGACCTCTTCGATGGTGTCGATGGCGAGCGTGTCGGCATCGACGATGACGGGCTCCATCATCTTGGTGACCATCTGCAACAGGTCGGCGTCGAGCACCATCTTCTCGAGGCTCGAGTGGAGGCCACCCTCCATCCAGCCAGCGCCGTGCATCATGAAGTTCACGCCACCCATGACGGCGCCCCACAGCGCGAACACGCTTTCGTAGGCGGCCTGGGCGTCGAGCGCGTTGGCTGCACAGACGTTCGAGCTGCGGTACGGGATGCCGTAGCGGCGGGCCAACTGGCCGCCGATCATGGCGGTGCGCACGTACTCGGGGGTGCCGAACGCCGGCGCGCCGCTCTGCATGTCGACGTTCGAGGTGAACCCTCCGTACATCGCCGGCGCGCCAGGGTTGACGATCTGCAGGAAGGCGATACCCGCCAGGGCTTCGGCGTTCTGCTGCGCCAGCGCGCCGGCCAGCGTGATGGGAGCCATGGCGCCGGCGAGGGTGAACGGGGTGACCACGACGGGCTGGTTGTGGAGGGCGAACTCGATCATGCCCTGTGCCATCGGGATGTCGAGACGCAGCGGCGAGTTGGTGTTCACCACGGTGATGAGTGACGGCTCGCGGTCGATGGTGGCCTGGTCGACACCGCGGGCGATGCGCACCATCTCGATGCAGTCGATGTTGCGCTGGCGACCGAGGCTGTAGCAGTACATGCCCTTGTCGGTCATCGTGAGGATGTCGTGCGAGGCCTCGAGATGGCGTACCGAGTGGTGGATGTCGATCGGTTCCACCGGGTAGCCCGGCACGTAGTGGATGACGTTCAGCATCTGCGCCAGCTTCAGCAGGTCGCGGAAGCCTTCGCGGTCGCCGGTGCGGCGCACGCCGTTGCGGTCGATGTAGTGCGGGGTGCTGGCCACCGTGCCGAACGTGAGCCAGCGGCCGCCGATGCGCACGTTGTGGTCGGGGTTCCAGCTGTGCAGGGTGTACTCGCTGGGTGCCGTGGTGATGGCCGACTCGATCAGTTCACGGGGGAAGCGCACCCGGTGGTTGCTCTCGTCGACATCGGCGCCGGCAGCCTTCATGATGCTGCGCGACTCGGGGCACATGAACTCCATGCCGATGCGTTCGAGGATGGTGAGCGAGGCCTGGTGGATCGACTCGAGCTCGTCGGCCGACACCACCTCGGTGTGGTTGAGTCGCATCTGCGGCTGCTTGAAGGGCAACTGCTCGGGCAGCCGGGAACGGGTGCCCTCGGCGCGGTCGCGGCCACGCCGACGAGCGGGAGTTCCGCCGTCTGGTCCGCTGGTGGGGCCGGTGTCGGAAGCGGTGTCGGTCACGAGATCCGACACTACACCGCCCGACGGCATTCCTTGTACGGTTGTCTCGCGAATGGCCGAGCCGGCCGCGTGTCGTGGAGGAGAGGGGCCGAGCCGTGAGCACGATCGTCGCCATCGACATCACCCACCACCAACTGGTGCTCGACCCACCGTTCCCGGCGTCGTGGGATCCGCAGCCCCGCACGCGGTTCCCCGCCACGATCGTGCGGGTCCGCGACAGCGAGGGTCGGGTGGGCGTGGGCTCGGGCGATGCGATGTACGGCTTCGCCGACTACGCCCGCTGGTTCCTGGGCGAGGACCCGCTCGATCTCCAGCAGCACGCGGCCTGCCTGGCCAACGTGGGCTTCCATGCCGGTCGCCCGTGGCCGCTCGACGTGGCCCTGTGGGATCTCGCCGGTCAGATCCGCGAGCAGCCGGTGTGGTCGATGCTCGGTGGACGATCGCCCCGGCTGCGGGTATACGCCTCCACCGCAGTGCACAGGCCGGTGGCGGCGATGGTGGAGGTGGCCCGACGACTCGTCGACGAGGGCTTCGACGCGATGAAGGTGCGGTTCGGTCGAGCGTCGCTGGCCGACGACCTGGCCGTCGTGCGCGCGGTTCGAGATGCGGTCGGGCTGGCGCTGACCCTCATGGTCGACTGCAACCAGGGGTGGCGCATGCCGTGGGACACCCAGGCCCCCTGGCATCTCGACCAGGCCACCGAGGTGGCGCTGGCCCTGCAGCGCGAGGGCGTGTACTGGATGGAGGAACCGCTGCACCGCGGCGACTACGGCGCGATGAGCGAACTGCGGCGGCGGGTGCGCGAGGCGGCCATCGGTGAGGCACCGATGCTGATCGCCGGCGGCGAGATGACACGTGAGCCGTACGAGTTCGACGAGTTGCTGCGACGCGATTGCCTCGACGTGTTCCAGCCGGACGTGGTGTGCACGCAGGGGTTCGCTGCACTCGCCTCGCTGGGGCGCCGCGTGGTGGCCGACGGCAAGGTGTTCACGCCGCACACGTGGGGTAACGGCATCGGGGTGCTGGCCAACCTCCATCTGACGGCCGGGTCGGTGGGCCACGAGGGGTCGCGGTGGGTGGAGTTCCCGCTCGACCCACCGGAATGGAGTATCGAGCGACGCGACTACCCGCTCGAATCTCCGATCACTGCAGAGCGCGGTGAACAGGGCATGTGGGTCGAGCTCGGCGAGCGACCCGGTCTCGGCATCGACCTCGACGAACAGCGCCTCGCGGCCACCGCCAGTGCCTCGGCCACCTTCTCCTGACCGTCGGCCTGGTTAGCCTCCACACCGTGTCCACCATCGCCAGCATCGTCGCCACCCCGGTCAACGTGCCGATGGTGGCGCCCTACCGGTTCTCGTTCGGCACTCTCGCCAGCTTCACCACCACCATCGTCGAGGTCACCGACAGTGACGGGGTCACCGGCATCGGCGAGACCCCGCACGGCGACCTCTCGGGCCTGATCTCCTCGATGGGCGCGCAGCTCGCCGGTTGCTCGGTCGACGACCTGAACGGGTGCGAAGCCCGGTGTGTGGCCCGCACCGGCTTCAGCCTGTGGGACGACTCGGCCAACGAGCGGCGGGCGTTCGGCGGCATCGAGATGGCGCTGTGGGACCTGCGGGCCAAGCGTGCCGGTGTTCCGCTGGTCGACCTGCTCGGTGGCCGAGTGCGCGACAGCGTGGCGTTCACCGAGTACTTCGCGCTGCGCGTGGGCCGTGAGGAGACACCCGTCGACGTGGTGCGCTACTGCGAGCAGATCGCCGCCGATTTCGACGCCCGGGTGTTCGAGGGCAAGCTCGGCGTGCTCGACGTGGAGACCGAGATGGCCATGGTGGCCGATCTGGTGCGGGCGCTCGGGCCGGGCCGGGTGCAGCGCCTCGATGCCAACGGCGTGTACACCGTGCCCACCGCTCGTCAGGTGGTGCGACGGCTCGCCGATCTGGGAGTGGGCTGGCTGGAAGACCCGTGCCGTACCCACGACGAGACGGCCCGTCTACGCGCCGACGGGGCGCCGATCTCGTTCAGCACCCACCAGGTCGACCTCGCCCGCGCCGCCCGCGATGGCGTGCCCGATGCCTTCTGCATCGACGCCACCGAGATGGGCGGCCTGCGACGCACGCAGGACTTCCTGCGCGCCTGCGCTGCGCTCGGCATCGACTTCTGGTGCTACAGCGGCGACGCCGGCGTGATGACCGCCGCCTACCTGCACCTCACCGCGGCGGAGGCATCGATGATCCGTCCGCACCAGAGCCTGTTCCGGTTCACCGCCGACGTGGTCGTCGAGCAGGGTCACTACTCGCCGAGGGGTGGTGTGCTGCCGGTGCCCGAGGCACCCGGCCTCGGTGTCACCATCGATCGGGCGGCCTTGGCTCGGCTCCATGAACGCTTCCGTGCCGAAGGGTCGATGGCGGCATCCGATGGCGACGGCGGGTACCGCCAGCAGTTCCGTCAGCAGTAGCAGCACCCCAGCGCAGGGGTAGTGTTCCGGCCGTGGCGCGGACACCCGATCTCGAGCGTCGGCAGGAACTGCTCGACCGGATCGTCGATCACCTCGCCGAACACGGCCTCGCGCAGACGACGTTGCGGCCACTCGCCGCCTCGCTCGGTGTCAGCATCAACCGCCTCGTGCACCATTTCGGTACCAAGGAGGAGCTGCTCGCCACGGCGTTGCGCCGCGGTGTCGAGCGGCAGAACGAGATCGAGGACGCGTGGATCGAGCGCGACCCGTCGATCTCGATGGCCGACATCTACCGCAAGTGGTGGAAGTGGATGAACGCCAAACCGCAGAACCTGGCGCTCGTTCGACTCGGGTACGAGGCGGCTGCACTGAACACCACCGTCACCGGTCTCCCCGGCGACCTGCGCGCCGACCAGTTGGCGGTGTGGCGGCACTTCGTGGAGGAGAAGCTGCACCGCGAGGGCCTGCCCATGCCGCTCGCCCAGAGCGAGGCATCCATCCAGAAGGCCATCTTCACCGGGTTGATCATCGACCTCGTGGCGTCGGGCGATCGCAAGCGACTCGGTGCAGCACTCGAGGTGTCGCTGCAGCGGCTCGAGGCGCTCATCGCCGCGGCCCGCGCCTCCACCGAACTGTCCGACACATAGCACCCTTGGTATGACGGTCAGACCACGAGTAGTGTTCGCCGACACCTGCCGAACAAGGGAGTGACATGACGTACCCGAACATCCTGGTCTTCGTCGACTTTCCGACCGACGATGTGAACGCCGCTCGCGCCTTCTACGCCGAGGTCTTCAACTGGGAGGTCGAGGACCGCATCAAGGACCTCTTCGCCCGTATCGTCCCGGGCCAGAACTTCAAGCTCGACGACGGCACCCAGGGGCCCACGGGCAACCTGCACATGGGCATCGCCAACGCGGCCGACATGCGGCCGCGACCCGACTACGTGTCGGGCGAGCCCACCACGCTGAACCGCACCGGCCGTGGTGCTCGCGCCTGGATCCTGGTCAGCGAGGACGACTCGTTCGAGCGCATCCTCGAGGCAGCGGTGCGCCTCGGTGGCACCGAACTGTGGCGCAACCACTTCTGGACCGAGTTCGGCGGCGCCAACGCCTCGTTCATAGACCCGTGGGGCAACCAGATCATGCTGTGGCAGCACCTGCCCGATGTGGAGCGCGACGAGGAGAGCCACCAGGTGGTGGGCGAACACAAGATCCCCGAGGGCTGGACCGTCGAGTGACCGCCCGGCGCGGAGCCGACGCTCAGTCGATGGTGCCGTAGGCGCCCTGATCGCCTGAGGCGGCGGCTGCGGTCACCTCGTCGATCGACGCGCCGAGATCGGCGAGGAATGACTCCACCTTGTCGGCGTGCACGGCATTCACGGTGAGGTGCAGCGACGGGGGAGGGCCCTGCCGGTCGACGTACCAGCCGCGCCGCCACAGCGCGTCGGCGACCGCGTACACATCGAGTGCCGATGGGTCGGCAGCGCCGAACGACAGCAGCATCGCATCGGGTTCGGCGCGCAGCACCAGTTCGGGCATCGACCGCACGGCGGCAGCGATCTGCTCGGTGGCGCGTCGGGCGTCGGCCGTGAGGCGGAGGTACCCCTCGTCGCCCAGGTGGTGCATCACCGCCCACGCCGCGGCCATCGGACCGCCACCCTTGGTGCCCAGCACACCCGACGAGCCGTACATGCCGCCGAGCCAGTTGTCGGTGACGAAGGTCTGGTAGGCACGCAGTCGCTTCGAGCGGTGCATGATCACCGACGCACCCTTCGCGGTGTAGCCGAACTTGTGCAGGTCGACCGAGATGCTGGTCACCCCCGGCACCGTGAAGTTCCACGGGGCGATGTCGTAGCCCAGCCGGGCGAGATACGTCAGCGTCACGCCGCCCATGCAGGCGTCGACGTGGCAGTTGATGTCGCGCTCGGCGGCCAGGGCGGCGATGTCGGCGATGGGGTCGACCACACCCTGCGGGTACTGGGGTGCCGAGCCCACCACCAGCACGGTGTCGTCGTCGATGGCGTCGGCCATCGCGTCTGCATCGGCTCGCCAGTCGTCGCGCACGGCAACCCGTCGGCTCTCGAGGCCGAAGTAGTAGCACCCTTTCTCGAACGCCGCGTGGGCACTGGTGGGCAGCACCACGTTCGGCCGGGCAACGCCTCGCTCGGCGCGGCCCCGCTCGCGTGCCGCCTTCACCGCCATGAGAATGCTCTCGGTGCCGCCACTCGTCATGAATCCGGCACCATCGGGGCCCGCCTGCAGCCAGTCGGCCACGATTCCCACCACCTCGGCCTGGATGGTGCGCAGGCTGGGGAACGCATCGGTGTTGAGGGCGTTGTCGGTGCTGAAGCGGCGGTGCGCCTCGTCGGCGACGGCCGACACCTCGGGCCCCGCGTAGTAGGCGAGCGTGAACGCCCGCCCGTCGCGCCACCGGACGTCGTGCTCCTTCAGCGCGTCGAGCCGGGCGAGCACCTGATCGGCAGGAACGCCGGAGGAGGGGAGTGTCATGACGGCAACGTACCCGAGCAGCCCACTCGGGCCTGCCTACGCTCGGTTGGTGCGCACCGACGGCTTCCTCCTGAACCCCGACATCACGTTCCTGAACCACGGTTCGTTCGGAGCGTGCCCGGAGCCGGTGTTCGCGGCGTACCAGCGCCTGCAGCTCGAGATGGAACGCCAGCCGGTCGAGTGGTTGGCCCGTCGCTCCGACGACCTGCTGGGCGCTGCCCGGGCGCGCCTGGCCGCCTACCTCGGTGCGCAGGCCGACGACCTGGTGTACGTGCCCAACCCCACCACGGCGGTGAACATCGTGGCGCGCAGCCTGCGCCTGCAGCCGGGCGACGAGGTGCTCACCACCGACCACGAGTACGGTGCGATGAACCGCACCTGGCGGGTGATCTGCGAGCAGGCCGGGGCGCGCTACGTGCAGGTGCCCGTCCCCGTACCGGTCTCCACGCACGCCGACTTCGTCGAGCGACTGTGGGCCCAGGTCACCGAGCGCACCAAGGTGATCTTCCTCAGCCACATCACCAGCGACACCGCGCTCGTGTTCCCGGCCGACGAGATCTGCCGCCGGGCCAGGGCCGCCGGCATCTTCACCATCGTCGACGGGGCGCACGTGCCGGCCCACATCCCGCTGCACCTCGGCACCCTCGACGCCGACATCTACACCGGCGCCTGCCACAAGTGGCTGTGCGCCCCGAAGGGCTCGGCGTTCCTGTGGGCCCGCCGCGACGTGCAGCCGATGCTGCGTCCGCTGGTGGTGAGTTGGGGATGGGAGCCCGCCGTGCCCGGTCCCTCGCCGTTCATCGACCATCACCAGTGGCAGGGCACCCGCGACCTGAGCGCGTTCCTGGCCACACCTGCGGCCATCGACTACGAGGAAGCCAACGACTGGGACGGTGTGCGCGAGCGCTGCCACGCCGCTGCCGTCGAGGCGAGCGCACTGCTGCACGGCGTCACCGGGTGCGAACCGTTCAGCCCCGAGCACACCGGCGACCAGCGTTCGCCCATCTGGTACGGGCAGATGGTGGCCATCCGCCTGCCCGACCACGTCGATGTGGCCGACCTGAAGCGGCGCCTGTACGACGACCACCGCATCGAGGTGCCCGTCTACCGCTGGGCCGACATCCCCATCCTGCGCGTGTCGATCCAGATGTACAACACCCCCGACGACGTCGACCGCCTCGCCGCCGCCCTCCGCACGCTCCTCTGACCCGCCACCACCCGCCGCGATGAGCACCCTGCGCAGCAGGTGCGCATGTTGCTCATCGCGGTGGCGGGGGAGGGCGGCTAACGTCGGCGCGATGGGGATGCCGACCGACATCGGGGTGATCGACCTCATGCTGGGCATCCCCGAACCGGGCATGCGCGCCCACTGGTACGACTTCTTGAAGCCGAACCTGCGCGACACCGAGAGCCAGTCGATGGCGATGCCGGCGCAGTACCTGTTCAAGGACATCCCCGACGACCCGAGCGATGCCGACATGATCGCCTGGACCGTCGACCAGATGAACGGCCACGGCATCGCCAAGGCGCTCATCGGCGTCGACCTCGCCGGCGGCATCCAGAACGACGCCATCGTCCGACACCCCGACCGTTTTTTCGGCTGCCTGCACGTCGATCCCAACGGCGGTATGGCCGTGGTGCGCGCCATCCAGGAGGCGCACGACCGGCTCGGCATCAAGGGCGTGTCGCTGTTCCCCTCGGGCTGCAACCCGCCGGTGCCCATCGACGACAAGCGCATGTACCCGGTGTACGCGAAGTGCGCCGAACTCGGCATCGCCGTGCTGTGCTGCGTGGGCGTGCCCGGGCCGCGGCTGCCGATGGCGGCCCAGCACGTCGAACGCATCGACGAGGTGTGCTGGTACTTCCCCGAGCTCACCTTCGTGATGCGCCACGGCGGCGAACCCTGGGTCGACCTCGCCGTGAAGCTGCTGCTGAAGTGGCCGAACCTCTACTACAGCACGTCGGCGTTCACGCCCCGGCGCTACCCGCAGGAGATCATCGACTTCGCCAACACCCGGGGGAGCGACAAGGTGATGTACGCCGGCTACTTCCCGATGGGCCTCAGCCTCGGCCGCATCTTCCGCGAACTGCCGAACGTGCCGCTGCGCGACGAGGTGTGGCCGAAGTTCCTGCGCGACAACGCCGTGCGCGTGTTCGGACTCGACCGATGAGTGCACCCCTGCAGCAGCGACCCACCAGCGAACGCTGGCCGTGGCCCATCCCGTTCGGCTGGTTCGCCCTCGGCTGGTCGCACGAACTGACCGAGCAACAGGTGCTGCCGCGGCACGTGTTCGGCGCCGACACCGTGCTGTGGCGCGACGCCGACGGAACCGCCCACCTGCACGACGCCTACTGCCCCCACCTCGGCGCGCACCTCGGCGTGGGCGGCAGCGTCGACGGATGCACCATCGTGTGCCCGTTCCACGCCTGGGCGTTCGATGCCGAAGGCCGCAACACGATCATCCCCTACAGCGACCGCACCAACGCCAAGGCCCGCCTGCGCACCTACCCGGTGGTCGAGCGCAACGGGCTGATCATGGCCTGGTACCACCCGCACGAGGCCGAGCCGCAGTGGGAGATCCCCGAGGTGCCCGAGTTCGGCACCACAGGTGTGGGGGAGGAGTTCAGCGACCCGTTCACCCGCCAGTTCGAGATCGCCACGGCATGGCAGGAGATGGCCGAGAACGGCGTCGACTCGGCCCACTTCCGCTACGTGCACGGTACTGCCGAGGTGCCCGTGCTCGAGAGCTACGAGACCGAGGGCCATCGCTCGCGGATGCGGTCGAAGCAGTTCTTCGTCACGCCTCGGGGCACCACCGAGGGCCGCATCGACAGCGACGGGTGGGGCCCGGGCTTCTCGGTGGTGCGTTTCAGCGGCATCGTCGAGACCCTGCTGCTGGGCTGTGCCACCCCGGTGGAACGCGACCGGTGCGAGATGCGGTTCACGTTCTGCGTGCGTCGTTTCGCCGACGACCGGGTCACGAGCAGTGTGGGCGAGGCCTTCGTGAACGAGGTGTCGCGGCAACTGCTGGAAGACAAGCCGATCTGGGAGCACAAGACCTACATCGACCGGCCAGCACTCGCCGACACCGACGGACCCTTCGCCGCCTTCCGCCGCTGGGCCAGCCGGTTCTACGCGGCCTGAGCAGCGCGGATCACCCGTCGAATGGCCATCCTCCTCGCCGCCGTCGCCGCCGTGCTGCTGGGCGCCTCCGACTTCTTCGCCGCCCGCTCGGCGCGCCATGCCGCCAGCCTCACGGTCACCCGCACGGTGGTGCTCACCTCGGCCGTGCTGTCGCCGCTGCTGGTGCTGGTGGTCGACTCGCGGTGGATCGGCCGCGACATGCTGCTGGGCGCGCTGGCCGGGCTGTCGATGATCACCGGGCTGATGCTGCTCTACCACGGCTACAAGGTGTCGCGCATCGGCATCGTTGCTCCCATCTCGTCGGTGCTGCTGGCTGCCGTACCGGTCGTCACCGATCTGGTGCGCGGCGAGCGCCCCAGCACCCTCGGCACGGTCGGCATCGCCATCGGCCTCGTCGCCGTGGTGCTGACCAGCTATCAGCCGGGCGGCGAGGGCAGCGTGCGCCAGGGCGCCATCCTCGGGGTCACCTCGGGCATCGGGTTCGGCATCGCCTTCACGCTGATGGGCGAGGTGAGCGCTGAGGCCGGCCTGGCGCCCGTGTTCGCTCAACGTGGCACCGGACTGGTGCTGCTGTGCGTGATCGCCCTGTTCCGGGCCGAGCCGTTCCTGGTGCAGCACCCGCTCGGCCGACGCATGGCGATGATCAGCGGCGTGTTCGGCGTGGTGGCCATCGGCTCGCTGCAGTTGGCGTTCCGCGAGGGGGCATCGGGCCCGGTGTCGGTGGCCGGCTCGCAGTTCGCCACCGTCGCCGTCATCCTCTCGGTGCTGTTCAACCGCGAGCGGATGCGCTGGTGGCAGGGCATCGGGGTGGGCGCCACCGCCGTGGGTGTCGCCCTGATGGCCCTCGGCTGACGGCCCCACACCGGTCGGCGCCGATCTTGTTCGAGTTTCCGTTGTGTACGACCGAAACTCGAACAAGTTCGGGTGTGGCTACCGCCGCAAGCCAGCGTCGACCCGCCAGGGACTGGCCGACCGGACAGCGGCTAGGGTCGAGACATGAGCGATCGCACCAAGCCTTCCATCACCATTCCCGCCGGCGACCCGCCCGCCGACCTGCTGATCGACGACGAGATCGTCGGCGACGGCGACGAGGCCACCATCGGCAAGCGGGTCACCGTGCACTACGCCGGTGTGGCGTGGAGCACAGGCAGCGAGTTCGACGCCAGCTGGAACCGCGGCGAGACGTTCAGCTTCCGCCTCGGCGCCCGCGAAGTGATCGAGGGCTGGGACCGCGGCGTGAAGGGGATGAAGGTGGGTGGCCGTCGGCGCCTCACCATCCCGGCCGACCTGGGCTACGGCAGCAGGGGAGCGGGCGGGGTGATCAAGGGCGGCGAGACCCTCGTGTTCGTCGTCGACCTCGTCTCGGTGCGCTGAGCAACCGTCGGTGAGCCGCCTCAACCGCACCCGTACTCGGCGCGAGGCGACCGGCGCCACGCCACAGCCGTTCACCCCGCTGCGCAACCCGTACCGTCCGGTGGAGGTGCTGTCGGCCGACCAGGTCGAGCACATCCACCGCTCGTCGCTGCAACTGCTGGCCACCACCGGGATGCGCATCCTCGATGCACAGGCGCGGCGCTACTTCGCCGACGCCGGGTGCGTGGTCGACGACCTGATCGTGCGGTTCGACCCCGAGATGGTGGAGGCCACCGTCGCCCTCGCTCCTGCCGAGTTCACCCTGCGGGCCCGGAACCCGCAGCACTCGATCACGCTCGGCGGCAACCATGTGGCGTTCAGTGCCGTGGGAGGCCCCGCCTTCACCCACGACCTCGACCGCGGGCGTCGCGGCGGCTCGGCCGCCGAACAGCGCGAGTACCTGCAGCTCATCCAGATGCTGGGCGTGGTGCACCAAGAGGGTGGCGGCCCGTTCGAGGCACTCGACCTGCCCGCCGAGACCCGGCACCTCGACCTCTACCTGAGCCTCATCCGCACCCTCGACAAGAACTGGCAGGCCGTTGCGCTGGGCCGCGAGCGCGCGGCCGACGCCATCGACATGGCCGCCATCGCCCTCGGCACCGACCGCGACGGTCTGGCTGCCATGCCCGCCGTGATGGCGGTCATCAACACCAACACCCCGCTCACGCTCGACATCCCGATGGCCGAGGGGCTCATCGAACTCGCGGGCGCCGGACAGGCGGTGTGCGTCACCCCGTTCACGCTCGCCGGCGCCATGGCCCCGGCCACCATCGCCGGCGCGCTGGTGCTCCAGAACGCCGAAGCGCTGGCCGGTATCACCCTCACCCAACTGGTCAGGCCCGGCGCACCAGCCATCTACGGCTCGTTCACGTCGAACGTCGACATGCGCAGCGGCTCGCCGGCCTTCGGCACTCCTGAGTTCACCCGTGCCGCGCAGGCGAGCGGCCAACTGGCCCGCCGCTACGGGCTGCCGTTCCGGTCGTCGAACACCACGGCCTCGAACGCCGTCGACGCCCAGGCCGCCTACGAGAGCGGCATGTCGCTGTGGGGCGCCGTGATGGGCGGCGCCCACCTGGTGAACCACGCCGCAGGCTGGTTGGAGGGAGGGCTCACGGCGTCGTTCGAGAAGCTGATCATCGACGCCGAGATGCTGCAGATGATGGCCGAGTACCTGAAGCCCATCGAGGTGAACGACGCCGAGATCGGCCTCGACGCCATCGCAGCCGTGGGGCCCGGCGGGCACTTCTTCGCCTCACCCCACACGATGGAGCGCTACGAGCGGGCGTTCTACTCGCCACTCGTGTCGGACTGGCGCAACTTCGAGACCTGGCAGGAGTCAGGCTCGATCGACGCCACCCACCGCGCCAACCGCATCTGGAAGCAGTTGCTCGACCAGTACGAGGCGCCCGTGCTCGATCCAGCCATCGACGAAGCGCTCGTCGACTTCGTGGTCCGCCGCCGGGCGGCGCTCGACTCGGTGGCCTGAGCCCAGGTCGTCCTGCTCAGTCAGGCAGGGCGCGGTACCCGAGGCGCTCGCGCAGGTCGCCGAACTGCAACAGCGAGATGATGCCGGCCGTGGGCACCAGCAGCAGACCCACCACACCGTCGATGAGGTTCACCACCGTGAACGACCAGTCGGTGAGGAGCAGGGCCAGCACACCGCACGCCGCCGGGACGACGGTGGCCAACGTGTAGGCCGCGCCGCCGAGGGCGAGCGAGCGCAAGCGGCGGCGCAGGGTGAGGCGACGGCTGAGCCAGAGGGGAGCGGAGTCGACCAGTGCCGCAGGTACGGCAACGGCCCACATGGCGAGCAACACCAGACCCAGGGGGAGCAGCACGGTGGTGGCGGTGAGGCCGGTCAGCCCTGCTGAGAGGAACAGTGAGATGAGGACGACGCGTCGCCGTTGCCACACCTCCGACACCACGAGGCGCCAGGAGACAGGCTCGTCGGAGTCGATGTGCAGCGTGGCGATCATCGCCGCAACGCTCACCGTCGCCGTCGCCGGGCCGATGAACAGCGAGCCGAGCAGGAGGGCGACGAATCCCCCCGATGCCGAGTCGCGGTCGGCGACATCGGCGACGTCGCCGAGTTCGGTGAAGTGGAGCACGACGGTCTGGACGATCGAAGCGAGAAGGCCGGCGAGGGGGAGCAGCGCCCCGATCCGCATGTACAGCAGCGGTCGGCGCCGAACCGTCGACACCGCAGCGCGGATGATCTGACCCCCGGCGCGTCGGGCGCGAACCGGCCGGGTGAACACAGGCCGCCAGCGCGTGCTGCGCAGCAACACCGTGAGCACCAGCAGCAGACCCACCAGGAACGCACCGGTGAGCAGCGGTTGCTGCAGCAGCCGGAACAGGACCTGCGAGGCATAACCGGCGACAGCACAGAACGCGTCGGTGACCTTCGTGCCCTCCGCCGGCAGATTGGCCGCACCGCGGCGGCCTTCCTCCTCCACCCAGCGCACCGGGTTGGTCCACTGCGTCTTCATGTTCGGACCCGTGGGCCCGTTGTTGAACGACGGCTGCCTCTCGCCCCAGTGGCCACGGAACCCGGCCCAGGTGGGCAGGGACTCGTCGTCGAGCATGATCACGTCGGGCGACACATCCTCCGACGGCGCCCGGGTGTCGTCGCAGCCGAACCCGCTCTGCGCGCTCTTGCCGAACCAGCGCTCGGCTTGGAAGTACGAGGCATGGCTACCGGCCGCCACGTACACGACGGGTCGAGTGCCGTCGACCACCTGCAGCACGTCGTCGCTCCAGTCCGACACCTCAGCTCCCTCGTGCTGTGCGAACGCCACCAGGCGGGGCTCGGTGCCGATGGCCGAGCGGGCGTCGGGGGCGTCGAAGAACAACTGGATCATCTCCCAGTCGCCCTCGTGGCGGTCGTTCCAGTCGTTGTAGAGGTAGAAGAACCAGTACTGCAGGACCAGCGTCTCGGGATCGTCGGGGTCGGAGAACACGTGGGCGTAGATCACCGGCGGGGTGCGCCACTGGTCGAACAGCTTCTCGTACGAGCAGCCGGGCGACAGGGCGTTGCCGGGGATGTCGAGGTACCAGTCGCCGGCGCTGTCGGCGAGGTCGGCCTCGGTGGGGGCCTTCACCGTGCCGTCGGGCTTGCGGAGCACCACGCCTTCTCGACCGAACAGGGCGTCGACCGCCATCACCCGGTACGGCTCGCCCGGGCCGCAGGTGACGGGTTGCTGCTGGACCCGCAGGAGGGGAGTGTGGCGCGCGGCCAGCTCGGCCGCTGCCTCGTCGGCGCTCTCGACGCGCGGCGCAGTTGACGAGGAAGCAGCCGTTGGAACCAACAGCGCTGCGAGTGCACCCATCACCAGTCCCAGTACCGAGATCGTGCGCAGCCGCCGAGTCATCGCACCGATGGTAGATCGCGTGTGTGAGCGGGAGAGCGTGGTGCCGGGGTTCCGCTCACAGACGCTGCGGTGGTGTCAGGTTGAGTTGACATAACGAGGATTATGGGCGTTGTCACTGGAACCGGCGGGCCAAGGGGGCGTCAGCCCGATGCGGGTAGACGGCGCCCCGCCAGGGGTTCTGCGGCGTCGAGCAGCCAGCGCAGCGCATCCAGCGCCTCGGCCGCCGTGAGGTCGTGCTCGAGATCGCGCCGGGTGTCGACCACTGCGCACTGCAGCACGTACAGGTCGTCGTACAGCGCGTCGAGTTCGCTGCGCGCCATCACCAGCTCGCCCTCGCTGAGCGCCAGCTCCCGAGCCCGCTGGCGCGACACCCAGTCCCATTGGCGACACCGTTGCGAGCAGAACGCCCGTGGACGCCCCGGGCCCTGCCGGGTCGCGAGGACGATGCGGCACCACCGGCAGCGTCGCTCCTCCGGCGACGACGGGTCATCGACTGATTTCGTCATGACGAAATGGTAGGTGACACGATGCTTGCCGACGGGTGATCATGCAGGTCGACCTGTGACGACCGGGAGGCAGCGGTGTGGCCGACGAGCAGTTCTCGATCGACGTGCACGTGCGCCCCGGCGCTCGGCGCACCTCGGTGGGCGGCGAGCACGATGGTGCGCTGACGGTCGCCGTGAACGCGCCCGCAGTCGACGGCCGGGCCAACGAAGCCGTCGTCGCTGCGCTCGCTGCTGCCTTCGCCGTACGGCCCGCTGCCGTGTCGATCGTGCGTGGCGCCACCTCGCGCCGGAAGTCGGTGCGCATAGCCGGCGATGTGGAGCACCTCGCAGCCATGGCGGTGGTGCTGCGTCGCCAGGGTCGCTGACGACGCACCACCACCGACCACGGCCGGTCACTCGATGTGAACCGTCACTCGACGGGAACCGGCATCTCGACGGGAGCTGGCAGGGCACCACTCCCCTCGTTCGTCGGCGCGAACCGCTTGATGAGGGTGGCCGCCAGACCCTCGATGCTGCTGCCACCACTCACCAACACCTGGGGCATCACGTCGATGCGGCCCTCGGCGATGGCGTTGATGGCCGCCACGATGGCTGTGGCCGACGGTCCGAGGGCCTCCTTCTGGGCCTCGAACCCCTGGGCCCGGGCCAGGCCGAGCGCTTCGGCGGCCTTGGCCTCGGCCAGGCCCACCGCCTCGGCGCGGGTGGCCTCGGCGGCACCCACTGCGCCCACCTTGCTCGCCTCAGCGAGACCCAGGGCCTCGACGCGGCTGGCGTCGGCCTGGCCGAGCGCTTCCACCTTGCTCGCCTCGGCCCGACCGAGCACCTCGATCTTGGTGGCCTCGGCCCGTGCGGTGGTCTCGACGAACGCCGCTTCACCACGGGCCTGTGCGGCCCGGGCGTCGGCGGCGTTCGAGTTGATCTCGATCGAGACCTGCGAGCTGGCGAGTTGACCCTGCATGTCGGCGGTGCCGCGGGCCTTCTCCACCTCGATGCGGGCCTGTTGGGCGTCGCGTTGCTCGTGGAAGGTGGCCTTCTCCTGCTTGGCGATCTCGCGCTCGGTGAGCACCTGGACCAGCTCAGCCGGGAAGATCACGTCCTGGATGTACACGCCGCGGGTCTCGACGTCGTACGACGCCAGGTAGCCGGTGATCGCGGCGAGCGCAGCCTCCTGCACCTCGTCGCGGGTCTCGATGAACCGCACCGCCTCGAGGCGTTGCAGAGTGTTGCGGAAGTGGTTCCCCACCGCCGACTGCAGCACCTCGTTGACGAGGTTCTGCATGGTGCCGACCATCGAGATCACCTTCGGCGCCTTGGTGTCGCTGACGTGGATCTGCACCTGCAGATCGATGGAGAACACGAACCCCTCGCGGCTCTTGCCCTCGATGGGGCTGAGCGACGAGTCGAGGTTGTGGGCCTGGCTCGAGGCGCTCGCCCAGTTGAGGGTGAGGATGCTGGTGGGCACGATCTCGGCCGAATAGATGCGCGGGTTGATCGGGTACTTGCCCGTGCGCAGCGGCTCCTGCCAGATACCGCGTCGGCCGGGCTGCACGATCGAACCGAACTTGAACTCCGAACCACTGGTGTCGAGGGTGGGCAGACCCACGAAGCTCTTCACCACGGCCACCTCGCCCTGGCGCACGACGAGCATGGGAACCATCTCGACGCGAACGAGGAACGGGTTCAGCAGGTACGCGCCGTACAGCAGCGGGTCGTGCTGCAGGCCGATGCGCCCACCGTGGCTCAGGAACGCCTGGAAGTCCTGGTAGTTGTTGTGGAGTTCGTTCTTGCGGCCCAGCAGCGTGTCGATGATCTCGGCGTCGGCGGCGCCGGCGGCCTCCATCCGTGTCATGTCGTCGAAGCCGCCAAGGCGGCTGGCGATGTCGCCGCTCGGCAGCGGTTCGCCCTCGAGGGCGGTGACGATGCCCACCATGTCGGTCGTGCCATTCGGCGCGATGACGGTGACCCGGAGTTGCTCGGGCGACAGCCCGAACGCCTCGGAGGTGAGCACACCGCGGTACTGGCGGGCGACCGACTGGAGTTCCTGCGACACCGGTTCGCCGTACACGCGGCTGGCCGTGATGACGAGGAACGCGGCCGGGTGGATGGGCACCAGCGTCCCTGGCGGCAGCACCGGTCGCTGGACGCCCTTCTGGCCGCCGTTGGCCAAGAAGGCGTCGAGGTCGCCGAAGTTGCCGAACTCGAGATGGAACTCGGCGCTCTTGGCGCCGATGGCGATGGGGTCGCCCACCTGGGCGATCACCACACCGATCTCGCCCGCGGGCACCTGCACCCAGGGGTGCTTGGTCACCACGAAGATGGGCCACAGCTTGAAACGCAGGCCCGGCATGAGCAGCTCGGCCTGGTAGCCGGCCTCGCCGTTGGAAGCGACGGGGTTGCCGTCGGCAAGGCTGCGCCTGGCGAGCCGCTTGTTGACCAGTCCGATCTCGGCCGGTCCGATGACGGTGAGCGACTGGAACACGACGAGTGCGACCAGCGCGACAACGAGCAATGAGGCGATGAGCACGATGAACACCGCCTCACCTCCTTTCGGGGGTGTTCGGGCGCCGAGACGGTCTCGGCGCTCGGACGGCGACCACAGGATCGCCGACATCATCACGTGCTACTCCGCTTCGCGCGGAAGTCAAGATGTCGCCGACGACACGCCGACGCAGCGCGGTGGCGCGGTGCTTCTCAGCGGTCGGTGAGGACTTCGCGCCAGACGGCCTCGAGCCGGTCGAGGCGTTCGGTGGCGTGGGCCCGCAGCCGGTCGGCCACGGCCGAGACGAACAGGTCGAACACCGCCAGCGTGCCGGTGTGGCTGTCGAACGGTCCGCTGCCGGCGGCAGCGAGCACCACCGTCACATCGGCCGTCTGTGCGAGCGGCGACAGCACGCTGTCGGTGAGCGCCACCGACCACACCCCCGCCGCCCGGGCCGTCTGCGCGACGTCGACCACCCACCGCTCGTAGCGGCGCAGGTCGAGCGCCACCAGCACGTCGCCGGCACGAAGCAGCGCAGCCTGACGGCGCACGGCGATGGGGTTGCCGTCGATGAGCGCGACGTCATCGCGGAGCGACCCGAGATCGCCGACGAACTGCAGCGCCACACCGCGCGAGGCATCGCCCGACAGCACGAAGATGCGCGCCTCGCGTTCGGCGAGGTGGTCGACCACTGCGGCGAGCGTGTCGGCCGATACCGCCCCGAGCGAGGCGTGCACATTGGCCACCTCGAGCTGCTGATGACGGGTGGCGAGGCCGGCACCCGCTGGCTCGCGGATGCGTTCGGCGGCCGGACGCAACTGGGCGGCCAGTTCGGCCTGCACCGCAGCCTGGAGCGCCGTGAACCCGTCGTACCCGAGTTTGGTGGACAGGCGCACCACTGTCGCTGCGCCCGAACCCGATGCCGTGGCCAGTTCGGCGACGGTGCCGAAGGCCACCAGTTGGGGCCGGGCCAGCACCACTTCGGCCACGCGTCGTTCTGCTGTGGTGAGCGAAGCCCCCTGAGCACCGATTCGATCCGCCACCAGCATCGCCGCGGAGTGTAGTCGCAGGCCGCGGAGTGTGTTCGTTCCGGTCCGCCTTCCACGGGAACGGTGACCAAGTGGAACAGTTCTTCCAGCCTGTGTAGTGTCTGGAACATGACGACCCGACGCGACCTCGACCTCGACCTCGACATCCGCCACCGTCAGCACCGGCCCCCGGCGGTGGTGGTCTGGGGCGACCAGACCGGTTGGTCGGCACCCGACTCGGTCGACTGCATCGACGACCTCGTCGGCGCGGCAGGCCACGCCGGTCGGCGTCTGCCTGCTGCGGTGCACGACGCCCTGGTCGACTTCGCCGACGAGCCGCACCCCAGCGGCGCGCTCCTCGTCCGCGGAGCACCGATCGGTACGGTCGGTCGCACCCCCGCCTCACCCACCTCCATCGGGGCCAAGGACCGCACCAGCGAGTTCACGCTGCTGGCCGTGGCCCGCCGGCTGGGCCAGCCCGTCGGATACCTACCCGAGCACGGAGGCGACATCGTCCAGAACATCGTGCCCGTGGCCGGCACCGCCGACCGGCAGGTGTCGACCTCGTCGAAGGTCGAGCTGATGTTCCACACCGAGGCCGCCTTCCACCCGCATCGACCCCGCTACCTGGTGCTGCTGTGCCTGCGCGGCGACTCGGCTGCCCACACCACGCTGTCGTCGATCGGCGAAGTGCTGCCCCTGCTCCCCCACGACGTCGTCGACACCCTGTTCGCTCCGCGCTTTCGCACTGCGGTCGACGAGAGCTACCTGCACGGACGCCAGAACGTGTTGGGCGCGCCGATGGCCGTGCTCAGCGGGCGCCGCGATCGACCGACGATGGTGTTCGACGCCGACCTGATGGTGGGTGTCGACGGTGAGGCCGACGAGGCGTTGCAGGCGCTCGGCGCCGCAGTTGCCTGCCACAGCACCTCCGTCTCGCTCTGTGCCGGCGACGTGCTGGTCGTCGACAACACCGTCGCCGTGCACGGCCGCACTCCCTTCGTCCCCCGCTTCGATGGCACCGACCGCTGGCTGCAGCGCAGCTTCGTCGTCGCCGACCTCGCACCCAGCGCCGGCGAGCGGCGGGGCCGGGTCGTCGTCACCGAGTTCGGCGTCTGACACCCGGGCACCGAACCCGCAGGGGGCGCTGAACCAGCCGAGGCGCAGGGCAGACTGTGGGCATGCTCGTCCTGCCGCCCGCACCGTCACGCAGTTTCGGGAGCGACAACGCCGCGGGGATGCACCCGCGGGTACTCGGCGCCCTCGCCGCAGCCAACGACGGCCACGCGGTCGCTTACGGAGCCGACCGGTGGACCGCCGAGTGCACCGACCGGCTCCGCGACCTGTTCGGCCCCCGCACCACGAGCCTGCTGGTGTGGAACGGCACCGGTGCCAACGTCACGGCCCTGGCGGCGATGCTGCGGCCGGCCGACTGCGTGGTGTGCAGCCAGTGGGCGCACATCGCCGTCGACGAGACCGGTGCACCCGAGCGCATCCTCGGTGCGAAGTTGCTGACACTCCCCTCCTCCGACGCCAAGGTGGTGCCCGAGCAGCTCGACGAACTCGCCCATCTCATCGGCGTGCAGCACCATGCCCAGCCTGGTGTGCTGTCGATCACCCAGAGCACCGAACTCGGCACGCTCTACACGCCTGACGAGATCGCCGCGCTGTGCGACGCTGCGCATCGGCTCGGTATGCGCGTGCACCTCGACGGCGCACGGTTGGCCAACGCCACGGCAGCGCTCGGCGGCACGGTCGAGGCGCTGCGGTCGTTCACCGTCGACGCCGGGGTCGACGTGCTGAGCTTCGGCTTCACCAAGGCGGGCGCAGCGTTCGGCGAAGCGGTGGTGTTCCTCGATCCCGAACTCGCCGGCCGGGCCATGTTCATCCGCAAGCAGGTCACCCAACTGCCGTCGAAGATGCGGTTCGTCGCGGCCCAGCTGCTGGCCCTGCTCGACGGCGACCTGTGGCTCGAACTGGCGCGCCACTCGAACGCGATGGCCAAGCGGCTCTACGAGGCAACGGTGCACCTCCCCGGCGTGCGTTTCGACTCGCCGCCCCAGGTGAACAGCGTCTTCCCACTCCTGCCGCCCGAGGTCATCGCTCCGCTGCAGCAGTGGTGCTCGTTCTACGACTGGGACGTCTCGCGTCACCAGGTGCGTTGGATGGCGGCCTGGGACACCAGCGCCGACGACGTCGACCAGTTCGTCGCCGGGGTGGCCGCCGCGCTCGGCACACGATGATTGCGCGCTGCAATTGACTGGGCGGTCACTTCTGGTACGCTCGGGTCCAGCACGTCGGTGACGTCTCGCCCCTCGACCTCGGTCGATCGGCAGCGACACACGGGGGTCGAGTCGTCGAGTGCACCTGGGATCGTTCGTGCAAGGGGGCACTGATGGCCGCTGTCGAGACTCTGTTCCACCGCATCGTCACCGATGACGCGTGGATGGCGAACGCCGAGTGCAAAGGCCTCACCCACTTGTTCTTCCCCGCTGCGGCCGAACGTCCGCAGGCACGCGAGCGACGCGAAGCAGCCGCTGAAGCCGTCTGTGGGGCGTGCCGGGTGCAGAGCACCTGCCGCGAGTTCGCCCGCACCAACCACGAGTACGGCTTCTGGGGTGGCGAGAGCGAAGACCAACGGCATCAGGCCGGGTTCCGACTCATCGCCCCCATCGGCGTACGCGCCCGCGACGCAGTCTGAACCGCACGCTCTGAGCCGCACGGTCTGAACCGCGGCGTCGCCCGACGCCGCCTACGCTGCCACCATGTCCGCCGATGCCCAGCAGCGCGCCGCCGTCGCCTCGGCATGGGCCGAATACGGCGACCCGCGGGCCATCGTCGCACTCGACGAGGTGAGTGCCGACGTCTCGACGAACCGCGTGTACCGCATCCACCTCGACGACGGCAGCACCTGTGTGACCAAGGTGTCGTCGTACGGGTCGTACTTCTTGTTCGTCGAGGACCACGATCGCCTGCACCGCTGCGCCCGATTGCTCGACGACACCCGCTTCGCCGGAATGCTCGCCGGGGTGTGGACCGAGCGGGGCCGACCCGACCGCATCTTCACCTGGTACGACCAGTCGATGTGGGCGGTGTTCTACGACGACGTGCCACGCGCCGACTCGCTGCCCCGCGTGCTCGGTGTCGACCAGGTCGAGAACCTCGGCCGCGAGATCGCCGAGTTCCATCTGGCGTGCACCGACATCGCGCCGCACATCCCGGGCAGCTCGAAGACCATCAAGAGCGATGCCATCCATCTGCTCGAACTGCTCGAGAGTCCGTTCGCCCCGCGCAACTTCGACCTGCCTCCCGAAGCGATCGGCCTGCTGTGGCGCCACACCCACGAGTTCCTCGAGCGGCTGGTCGAGGTGGGCTACGACGAGTGGCCGAAGATCCCCGTCCTCATCGACTGGAACCTCGGCAACTTCTCGGTCGCCCCCGCCGACCCGGCGCACCCCGACAAGGGGTTCCGCCTGTTCAGCCGCTGGGACTACGACTGGTTCCGCATCGAGCCGCGCCTGCTCGACTTCTACTTCCTGTCGCGCGTGTCGAGCCGTACCGGCGACCGCACCCGTTTCACCTACGGCGCCCACACCCTCACCGAACCCACGTTCCTGGCGCTGGTGCAGGCCTATCGCTCGGTGTTCCCCTTGTCTGCCGACGAGGTGCGCTTCCTGCCCGAGGTGTACCGCTTCTTCATCCTCAACTACGTCGTGCGTGAGGGAGCGAGGTTCTTCCGGCCCGACCTGTGCGCCCAGTTCCGCCGCGACACGGTGCGCTCGTACCTGCCGTCGTTCGACCGTCACGACTTCTCACCGCTGTTCGATCTGGCCTGACGTTCCACTCCCCCTGGTCCACTCCCCTGCGGCGGCGTGCCACGATGCAGGCATGGAGTACACCCAGATCGAGGTGGCGCGTCGGGGCCCCGTCAGCGTCATCACCCTGAACCGGCCCGAGAAGCTGAACGCGTGGACGCCCACGATGGCCGAGGAACAGGCGCACGCCATTCGTTCCGCCAACGACGACCCGACCATCGGTGCGATCGTGATGACGGGTGCCGGACGCGGTTTCTGCGCCGGCGCCGACATGGACGCCACGTTCCGGTCGCGGCTCGACGGCGTCGATCCCGGACGTGACACGGCGGGTGGCGTGGGCGGAATGCCCGCCGGTCTCGACTGGGTGGCACTGCTGCGTGAGAGCAAGCCCGTGGTGTGCGCGGTGAACGGTGCGGCGGTGGGCATCGGTGTGACCATGTGCCTACCCGCCGACCAGATCGTCGCGTCCACCAAGGCCCGGTTCGGCATGGGCTTCATCACCATGGGCCTGGTGCCCGAACTGGCCAGCACCCGGCTGCTCGGCGCCCGGGTGGGATTCGGCCGGGCAAGCGATCTGTTCCTGTCGGGCCGCCTCGTCGACGCCGCCGAGGCCCACCGCATCGGGCTCGCCGACCGGCTGGCCGAACCCGACGACCTGCTCGACGAGGCCGTCGCCGTGGCCCTGTCGTACGCGGCCAACCCCGACCGCCAGCTCCGGATGACGAAGCGCTTGCTCACCGAGCACATGGTCGAGAGCGATCTGCAGCACATCCAGCGCCGCGAGCAGGAACTGCTGGCCGAGTGCTGGGCGTCGCCCGAGCACGCCGAAGCGGTGGCGGCCTTCCTGGCCAAGCGTCCTCCGGTGTTCCGACCGGCCGACGAGTAGCGTCGCGGCGATGAGCGCCGAGTTCGACGTGTGTGTGGTGGGCAGCAGCAACCTCGACCTGGTGGCCACGGCAGCGGTGCTACCGGCCCCGGGCGAGACGGTGATGGGTCGCGACTACCACGAGCACCCGGGTGGCAAGGGCCTGAACCAGGCGGTGGCGGCCGCACGTGCCGGCGCGTCGACCTGCTTCGTCTCGGCGCTCGGCGACGACACCGCAGCCGATGTGCTGCGCGGCGTGATGGATGCCGACGGCATCGAACGCTCGCGGGTGCGCACCGTCGAGGGAGTGGCGACGGGCCGGGCTCTCATCGGGGTGGCCGACAGCGGTGAGAACTCGATCATCGTCGTGTCGGGCGCCAACCGGTCGGTGGTTGCCGACGACATCCCGTCGGCTGCGGTGGTGCTGTCGCAGCTGGAGGTGCCGCTTCCCACCATCATCGCTGCCTTCCGCTCGGCACGCGAGATGGGTGCCGTCACGGTGCTGAACCCGGCGCCGGCCCAGGTACTCGATGCCGAACTCCTCGGGCTCTGCGACATCGTGGTGCCCAACGAGCACGAGGTCGAACTGCTCGGCGGCATCGATGCGGTGCTGGCCGCCGGGGCGGGCACCGTGGTGGTCACCCTCGGTGCCGAGGGCGCGATGGTGCACGACCGCAACGGTCGCACTGCCGTGGCACCGTTCGCTGTCCGGCCGGTCGACACCACCGGTGCGGGCGACACGTTCTGCGGGGCGCTGTGCGCCCGGCTCGCCGCCGGCGACAGCCGGGCCGATGCACTGCGTTACGCCTCGGCAGCCGCTGCGCTGAGCACCACTACGGCCGGTGCCGTGCCGTCGATCCCGCGGCGGGCCGACGTGGAGGCGTTCATCGCCGCAGGGTGACCGCGGCCCAGCCGTCGAGCACGTCGACCGCCACCACCTGCGCCGGTGAGAGGGCTGCGACGACGTGGTCGTACCGGCCGTCGAGCACGCCGCTGATGACGAGGGCGCCGCGGGCAGCCAGTACCCGGAGCAGGTCGTCGGCCAACTCCACCAGCGTCGGGGCGAGAATGTTCGCCACCACGATGTCGTAGCTGCCCTCCACCTCGGCCAGCGGTGTGGTCGACACCTGTACCCGGTCGTCGACACCGTTGCGGACGGCGTTGTCGAGCGTGGTGGGCACGGCGGCCGGCGCGATGTCGATGCCTACTGCGCTGGCGGCGCCGAACAGCACAGCGCCGATGGCGAGCACACCCGAGCCGCAGCCCACGTCGAGCAGTGTCGCCTCCGTCCGGTCGGCCAACACGCGGCGCACGGCCAGCATCGACAGCCGCGTGGTGGGATGGTCGCCGAGGCCGAACGTGGCGCCTGGCTCGATGTGCACCACGGTGGTGCCGGGGTCGACGCCCTCCGGCATCGGCACCCACGCCGGGCACACGACCAGGTCGTCGTCGGCCCACACCGGCGCGGCGAACTCGCGCCAGGTGTCGGCCACCGCTTCGTCGACCGTCTCCCAGCGCCACTGCCAGCCGGGTGGGAACGCATCGATCGCATCGGCGGCCGCGGCGGTGTCGTCGCCGAGCGAGGTCCACAGTTCCACCACGCCGTCGGCGGTGGTGCGCTCCTCCACCGCCACCACCCCGAGCGACCACAGGTGATCGGCGGCGATCTCGACCTCGTCGGGCGGTGCCGTCAGCACCAGGACGAGCATCAGTCGATCCGGCGCAGCGTGTCGCGATAACGGCGCGACTTGTCGAGGTAGCTGGCCACACCCATCTCGATGTCGGCGGCGCGCGCCCGGCCTTCTTTGATGACCGCTGGCACGCCGACGGCGATGGCACCGGTGGGCACCTCGAGGCCGTTCAGCAGCACGGCGTTCGCCGCCACGATGGCGCCGGTGTGCACCACCACTCGGTGCAGCACGATGGAGCCGTTGCCCACCAGTACACCCGATTCGATGGTGCACCCCTCGAGGTGCACGATGTGGCCGACCACGCAGTCGTCGCCCACCACGGTGGGAAACATCGGTGTGGTGTGCAGCACCGAGTTGTCCTGGATGGAGGTACGTGCGCCGATGCTGATGTATCCGTCGTCGCCGCGCAGCACGGCCCCGGGCCACACCGAACTCTGGGCGCCGATGGTGACCGAGCCGATGATGACGGCGTCGGGATGGATGAATGCATCGGGGTGGATGTCGGGAACCTGGTCGCCGAGCGCGTAGATGGGCACGCGGCAACCGTATCGACGCGACTGCGGGCGTGCAGAACCGGTGCACGGCCGGGTACCGTGGGCGACCATGTCCCGACGGATCGACATCGAACTCACCAGCGCGCGCCCCGACGGCTCGTGGACCTGGCGCGCCGCAGGCGCGCGCGAGCCCCGCGGGGTGGTCGACGGCGCCCTCGTGCCCGACGGCGCCAAGACGGGCCAGGTGTTCAAGGCCGAGGCCGAGGTCGAGCTCGACGGGCTCACCATCGTCTCCGTTGCGGGCACGAAGGGCAGCACGCCGCGGTCGGGTCTGCTCGAGCTGATCCCCAGCGACAAGCCGTTCGAGGCCGTCACCCAGCAGCTCGCACGTCGCGAGCGCAGCGACCGTGGCGATCGCGGCGACCGTCCTCGTCGCGACCGTCCCCGCGGCGACCGCCCCGAGGGCGACCGTGCCCGTGGCGACCGTCCCCGTGGCGACCGCCCCGAGGGCGACCGTGCCCGTGGCGACCGGCCGCGCGGCGATCGTCCGGCAGGCGACCGTCCCCGCGGCGACCGCCCCGCAGGCCAGGGCGACCGCCCTGCCCGCAAGCCACGCCCGTCGTTCACTCCCCCGCCCGAGTTGCCACAGCGCCCGAAGGCCAAGCGCCTCAAGCCGGGTCGCACCCATCGCAACGCCGTGCTCGCCGATCTGCCCGAGGCGCAGCGCCCCGTCGCCGAGCGTGCGCTGCAGGGCGGTATCCCCGCCGTGCGCCAGGCCATCAACGAGCAGAACACCCGCTTGCGCGCCGAGGGCCTCGACGAGGTACCGGCAGCCGGACTGCTGTCGATGGCCGAACAGTTGCTGCCGAAGCTCCGCGTCGCCGAATGGCTCGACCGTGCCGACGCAGCCAAGGCGGTCATCGACGATCTCGATCTTCGCGATCTGCGCAGCGTCGTGGCAGCGGGCGACGACCCGGCCGTGGCACGCGACGAATCGACCCGCGCCATCGCCGCCGAGTTGAAGCAGGCGCTCGCTGCTAAGCAGGAGAAGGAACTCCGGTTGTGGCTCGACGACATCGATGCCGCCATCGGCGTCGGTCGTGTGGTGCGTGCGCTGAAACTGTCGTCGCAGCCGCCGAAGGCCGGCATCCCCTTCCCCGCCGACCTGGCTAAGCGCCTGGCCGACGCGGCCACTGCGTCGCTCACCGCCGATTCGGCGAGCGAGCGCTGGGTCGCGTTGCTCGAGGCGGCAGCGTTCTCACCGGTGCGCGCTCAGGTGGCCCCCACCGCCCGACCCGAGCAGCCCTCTGCCGAGTTGAGCAGCACGGTGAAGCGCCTTGGCCCCTTGCTGCCACAGGTGGCGGCACTGTTCGGCATCGAGGTCGCCGAAGGTGCTGCTGCTCCCAAGCCGCTGCGCCCCACGCGTCCGGCCGCGCCCGCCAAGAAGGCGGCGCCGCCGAAAGCAGCGCCCGCCAAGGCCGCCCCCGCTGCCGAACCCCCCACTGCCGAACCCGTGGCTGAGCCCGCGGCCGAAGCACCCGCAGCCGACGAATCCAGCGACACCGCTCCGGCCGCAGCCGACGAGTCGGTGGCCGCAGCGCCTGCTGCAGCCGACGACGCTGCTGCTGGCGACGCCACCGACGCCTGAGTCGGGTGCCGCTCGGCTCAGCCGAGCCGTTTCGACACGGTGATCAGCCGAGCGGTCAGGCCCGACCGTTCGAACAGGTTCTTCGTCTCGCGGTCGCCCGGTAGGGCAACGGCTTCGATGGTGGCGCCACCGGCGGCGACTGTCGCCTCGATGGCCGCCGCCAGCATCTCGTCGCCGAGGCCCAGTTCGCGGGCACCCGGCACCACGTACACCTGGCGCACCTCACCGGTGCCACCCGGATACGCCGGCAACCGGAGTTCGAGCACGCCGAGCACGACCTCGTCGATGGTGGCCACCCATACCGCTCGCCCCGGTTCGGCGAGCGCGGCATCCCACTCGCCCACCGCTGGACGATCGGCCAGCAGGGCGGCGCCGCCACGAGACTCGGTGATGGCCTCACGCGCCTCGTGCTCGAGCGCGGCGAGCGCCTCGGTATCGGCTGCCGTGGCGCGCCGCACGGCGAGCGTGGGGCTCATGCGCCCTGCAGGACGTCGATCTTGGCGAGGATGGTGCGCCGCCCTCGGTTGGCCACCTCGAACCGGCGGATCTGCTCGATCTCGTCGGGGGTCAGCGTGGCCAGCCGTTGCACCACGTTCACCGCAGGCAGGCTCTCGTAGGCCGGAATGGCCAGCGAGTCGGCACCAGGCACCGCGGCGCTGGCAGCAGGTGCTGCAGCGTCGGACCCAGCGGGTGCTGCGGCCGTGGCGGGCGCCGGTGCCGCCTCGTGCGCCACGGCGTCGACCACTGCAGCCGAGGCGGGCGGGCGACGCGCCGCGAGGCGCTTGTCGACTTCGCGCCGCCCCTGCTGCACGGCCATCTGGCCGATGAACCGGGCCAACATGACACGGTTCTCCACCACCTGGCGGCCCTGCCGGGTGTAGGCCGGCAGTTGCTCCTTCAACGCCGTGTACATCCCGATGGGTGCGTACACCGCGAGATCGAGCAGGCGCTCGATCGGGGGGCGTTCGGGCTCGGGCGGCATGTCGCTCAGGTGAACAGCGGGCAGTCGTCGTCGCCGACGGGGCAGTTGGGGGCGGTCTGGCGAACGAGCAGGAAGCAGTTCGAGCAGAGCGTCTCGTCGGCACGTTTGGGCTGCAGGCGGTCGGACTGCTCGGAGCGGTCTTCGGGCTCCTCGTCGTCCTCGTTGCCCTCGTCGTCGGAGGCGACGAGTCGGTCCTTGAGAATGGTGTCGAGATCGGCTTCGACGTCGTCGGGGGTGATGAGGTCGTCGTCGTCGTCGTCCTCGTCACCGCTCAGCGAACGACGAACGGGACCGGTGGTGGCGGCCTCCTCCTCGGTCTCCTCGGCGTCTTCGAACTCGTCGGCCAGGCCCCCGAACTCGTCGTCCTCGTCGGCCAGCGCATCTTCGTCGAGGTCTTCGACGTCGATCTCCTCGTCGTCGAGTTCGTCGACGAGCTCGACCTCCTCGTCGATCTCCTCGATGTCGTCGGGCTCCATGACCTCATCGTCGTCGGCTGCCATCTCGACCCCTTTCGAACGAGCGTGTGGGCCGCGGATGATACGAGCGTCCCGCGACCGGGGGCGTGATCGTACCTGTGACACAGGTCACTTGGAACGTTTCAGCCCCGCGAACAGGTCGAATGTCGGGCCCTGCGGACCGAACGGACCCGCCGCGTCAACTACCGCGGCGCTGTTCCGCTCGGCGCTCGGCCTCGAGCCGCTCGAGCTCAGGGGCGGCGACGGTGATGTGCGTCATCGCATCAGCGACGGCATGGTGCCCGGCCTGCTCGGCGATGAGGCGATGCATCTCGAGCGCCACCCGGCGGTACGAGGGGTGGCCCTGGGGCGACGAGCGCAGTTCGAGCATGTGGATGGCCTCGCGGGCGTTGAACTGCATCGAGTACCGGATGCGGTACGCCATCGAGACTGCGTAGCTGGCCTGTTCGGGGAACTCGTCCTTCAACGCGTCGTACAGCGCCGCCGAGCGCGCCATGGCGTCGTCGAACACATCGGCCATGCCGGCCTCGTCGATCAGTTCCGGCCGCACGTAGCCGTGGTTCGGCGTGAGCCGCTGCCACTCGACGGTGAGCATGCGATGGCGCTGCAGGTCGCGGAAGGCGCCGTAGTCGGTGAGCACGTCGAAGCGGTAGTCGACGCGCTCGAAGGCCCGGCCCGGCTTGTGGCGACGGTTCTCGCGTTCGCCCACGTAGGCACGCATCAGCGCCAGGCGTTCCGTCGCCCCCATCCGCTGCACCCGCTCGAGCACCTGGTGCTCGGGCAGATTGGTGTGCGGATAGCAGATGGCGGCCAGCATCTTGTCCTCGGCCTCGGGGTCGAAGTCGACGAGTTCGACGAACTCGGCCCGGTCCACCGGTGTCTCGCCGAACAGCGAGTCGACGAGCTCACCCGTACGGGTGCGGGTGGAGGTGAGGTAGTCGCTCCAGCGCCCACCGCGGTCGGCCAGGTCGACGCGGCGCAGGAAGCTGGGGATCACCTTGCGCAACTCGGCCAGCATCAGATCGGCGTAGTGGCGGGCCTCGGGCAACGGGTGCGAGCGCATGCGCAGCAGCAGCTGCTCGAATCCCTGACCCGAGCCGTAGATGCCGACGTTCGACAGCGACGACGCCGGCAGCACACCGCGCACGGCATCGAGCGCCTTGGCCCGGGTGGCCTGGCGGAAGACGAAGTCGGAGTCGTTGCCCTGGGGGATGCTGGCCCGCACGTGGTCGGTGACCTTGGTGAGCAGCAGGCTGTAGGCGTCGAACATGCGGTCCATGTCGCCCACGTAGCGCGTGCCGAACCGGCTCGACAGCAGTGCCGGGTCGCGGAAGTACCGGTAGCGGCCACCCAGGCGTGCGTCGTAGGCGATGTACCGGGTGCTCTGCTCGAGGTAGCTCATCAGCCGGCCCCACTCGAGCACTTTGGTGAGCACGTTCGAGGCCTGCTCACAGGCCAGGTGCACACCGCCGAGCTGGGCGACCGAGTCGTCGCCGTACTCGAAGAACACCTTCTCGTACAGTTCCTCGGCCCGTTCCAGGCCCATCGTGGCATCGACGGACTGGTCGCCGCTGATGTCGAGGTCGCCGACGAACTCGTCGAGGAAGAGCCGTCGCAGGCTCTTCGGGCTGCGGCTGTAGCGGGCGAACAGCGCGCCCTTCACCACCTCGGGCAGGTTCACCAGTGCGAACACCGGGCCGTCGAGGTTGGTGAAGTAGCGACGCAGGATGTCGGCTTCGCCAGGGGTGAACGCTTCGGGGACGTAGACCGTCACAACGTCGAACTCTAGGCGGCGCGGCGACGAATCCCCGGGATAGGAGTCGTCTCACCGACCAGGTCAGAGCACCGACACACCGGTCGGCCGCATCGCGAACTCGCGATCGACCTGTTCGCGCAGTGCAGCCGAGCACCACAGGTCGACGACGGTCATGGCCATGGCCTTGGCCCCGTCGATCACGGCGCGGTCGCCCGATTCGCCACCGGCGAATGCTGCGAACTCGAGCGTGTGGATGGGCACTCCGGCGTCGGCCACCTGGATCATCGGGTGGATCGACGGCACCAGGTAGCTGATGTTGCCCATGTCGGTGGAGCCGACCACGGCCTTGCCCACCGCACGGGGATCGACCACGCTGCGGCCGATGCGATCGGCGTTGGCCACGTAGGCAGCGACGATCGGGCCGTTGTCGATCATGTCGGCGTAGGGGTCGCCCTCCCACGCGGCGGTGCACCCGCACCCGGTGGCGGCCGCCGATGCCTCGAGCGCGGTGCGCACGCGCTGCTTCAGCGGCTGCAGCGAGGCGATGGTGGGCGACCTGACCATCCACAGCATCTCGGTCTCGGCAGGGACGATGTTGGCCACATCGCCCGCCCGGGTGAACACCCCGTGGATGCGCTCGGTGGGCAGGATGTGCTGGCGCAGCGCGGCCACGTTCATGTAGCCGAGCACGGCGGCGTCGAGCGCGTTGCGGCCCTCGTGCGGGGCAGCGGCGGCGTGTGCAGCACGGCCGTGGTACTGCACCCGCATCTGCTCGATCGCGATGCAGTCCATCCGCACCAGGTCGGCATCGGCGGGGTGCACCATCATCGCTGCAGTGAGCCCCTCGAACGCGCCCTTGCGGGCCATGCGGATCTTGCCGCCACCTCCCTCCTCGGCGGGTGTGCCCATGATGCGCACCCGACCTCCGGCCTCGTCGGCCAGAGCCGCTGCCGCCAAGCCGGCACCCAGGCCCGCGGCAGCGATGACGTTGTGCCCACAGGCGTGGCCCACCCCGGGCAGGGCGTCGTACTCGCACAGCACGGCGATCTCGGGGCCCTCGCTGCCGGCGCGGGCCTCGAACGCGGTGTCGACCCCGTAGGCGTGGCGCGTGGCGGTGCGGCCGGTGTCGTCGAGCACCTGGGTGAGCAGGTCGTGGGCGAACACCTCCTGGTAGTTCAGTTCCGGGTGGGCGTGGATCTGCCGGCTCGTGTCGACCAGCCGATCGGCGAGGCGGTCGACCTCGGCGCAGACGCGTTGCTTGAGCGATTCGATCCAGCCAGGCTGGTCCCGACCAGTTCCGATTGGGGCAGTGTCCATGGCCGAGACGGTACCGCGGCCGGGCGGCTACACGCAGACCAGCAGCGGCTCGGACTCGACCGTGACGGTGGCTTCGCGCACCGTCGCCCACGGTCGCCCGTCGAGCCACACCCGGGTGGGTCGCCGCCAGACGAGATCGATCGATGCGGCCTGACGCACCGAGATGTGCGGATGCGGGAGGTGTGCACCCAGGGGAAGTCGTCGCTTCGCAGTACGGCGGTCGCGCAGGCTCATCGCTCGGTCGACCCGCACCACATCGACCCGCCCGTCGCCGGGATGCGCTCGGGGCGCGACGTCCCAGGAGCCGAGGTACTGACCGTTCATCACCGCCGTCAGCTCGCCCCGCCACCAGGCCCGCCGGGCGAGCAGGTGGACGACGAACCAGCCCGTCGCCTCGGGAGTGTCGACCCGCACCACGTCCACCGGCAACAGCGCCACCTCACCGGCGAACCGGGTGGGATCGCCCGAGCCACCCACGCAGCGCAGCAGGTCGCCGCCGAGCAGGCCCACCGGGGGTAGCGGCTCGCCTGCCCTACGGCAGCGGGTGACGAGCGTGTTCAGTTCGCCGTCGGAGCCCACGACGACCATGCCGTCGGGTGCCGCGCCGGTGCCGCCCCAGGCCTCACCCTTGCGGATCGGCACCGGGGTCCTCCACCTCGACCGCGCTCGACGCGGCGACCACCCCGCGGAACAGTTGCTGTGCCGCCTGGTCGGCTGCACGGCGGGTGTCGCGTTCGGGTGCCACCAGGGCCAGCTGGCGCAGCAGGTCGATGAGTTGCTTGGTGGTGCGCACGAAGTCGCCGCCGCTCAGTTCCTCGTCGGCCACCACCTCGGCGAAGCCCTCCCCCGCCGCCCAGGCGTAGGCGATGGCTACGAAGGTGGGGTCGGGCGGGCGGTGTTCGGCCAGTCCGGCAGCGTCTTCGATCGAACGCAGTTCGTCGCTGACGGCTCGGATGCGCTGCCATCGACGCCGGGCGAGCGGCGACGGGAACCACGGGGGCGGCGGCGGGTCGGGGCTGCGGTGCTCGTACACGAACACCGACACCAGCGCCGCCAGCACCGGCGGTTCGAGACCGTCGAGCAGACCTTGGCGGAGGCATTCGACGATCAGCAGATCGCACTCGTGGAACGTGCGCGCCAGGATGTCGCCCGCCGGGGTGAGCGACCACCCGTCGACGTAGTCCCAGTTCTGGAGGATGCGCAGCACGCGGTCGAAATCACGCGAGATGGTCTGGCTGCGACCGCGCATGCGCTGACGCAGTTCGTCGATCTCGCGGGCCACGCGGGCGGCCTGGTTCGCAGCCTTGAGCCGATCGGCCAGATCGGGATCGGCCTCGACGGGATGCGCCGCGAGCGCATCCTCCACCTCACCGACCCGGCGCCGACCCCGCGTGTGCGCTTCCACCTCGGCGCGCTCGAGCCGTCGAGCCACCTCGCGCTGGTAGTCGGCGCTGTTGGGTGCGAAGTCGTCGGGCAGTTCGATGTGCCCGATGGCCCGCGGCACCTCGTCGAAGTCGGTGGCATCGAGTTGGATGAGGTCGCGCCGCGTGGTGACGCCACTCACACGGATGCCGTTCTTGCGGTGCGCCGAGGCCAGCACCGCCACCCGCCCGGCGTAGCGGCCCTTGTCGGCGTACACGACGTCGCCCGGCTTCAGCTTCAGCAGCGCCAGCGTGATCGGGTCGTCGCGACCGATCGACGGCGCCTGCCCACCCGCCAGTTCGTTGCGGCGCTCGAGCAGTCGGCGGTACTCGTCGATGTCGCCGTACGGGCTCACCGATGCAGCGGTGAGGTCGCGCAGATGCTGCTGACGGCGTTCGAGACGCGACTCGATCTTCACCACGTCGCGGTCGGCCTGGTACTGGGCGAACGAGAGGTTGAGCAGATGATGGGCCTGGTCGCTGGTGTACGACCGCACCAGGTTGGCCGCCATGTTGTACGTGGGACGGAACGCCGAGTTGAGGTGGAACACACGGCTCGACGCCAGCGCGGCGATCTGGTCGAACGGCACGAACGGGCTCCACAGCACGATGGCGTTGCCGAGATCGTCGATACCACGGCGGCCGGCCCGCCCGGTGAGCTGGGTGTACTCGCCCGGGCTGAGGAACGCGTGGTGGTCGCCGGTGAACTTGGTGAGTTTCTCGATGACCACACACTTGGCGGGCATGTTCAGGCCCACTGCGAGGGTCTCGGTGGCGAACACCACCTTCACCAGCCCGGCGGTGAAGCAGGCCTCGACCACCTCCTTGAACGGCGGCACCATACCGGCGTGGTGCGCGGCGATGCCCGCTTCGAGCTGGGCGAGGAACTGGCCGTAGCCCAGCACGGCCAGGTCGGCAGCTTCCATCGAACCGAGTCGGGCGTCGACGATGGCCCGGATGCGGTCGCGTTCGTCGCCAGTGGTGAGCCGCAGTCCTGCTGCCAGAGCCGTACGGGCGGCCTCGTCGCACTGGTTGCGACTGAAGATGAAGTAGATGGCGGGCAGCATCTCGTCGTGCTCGAGCACGTCGATGACGTCGAGCCGAGTGGGCGTGTACAGCTTGCGCCGTCCCTGGGTGCCCTTGCGTTGGCGACCGCCACGCGGCGCCCGGGCAGCTTCACTGTCGATGCGCAGTGCGTTCTGGTTGGGGCGACCACCCACCAGCACCGGCAGCAGGTGAAGGCGGCCGTGGGTCTTGTCGCCGACCAGGTAGAGGTTCTCGAGGCGGACGGGGCGTCGCTCCTCGACGATGGCCCGCGTGGGGCCGCGCACGGTGGAGATCCAGTCGGCGAGCTCCTGCGCGTTGCTCACCGTGGCCGACAGGCACACCAGGCGCACCGCATCCGGCAGGTGGATGATGACCTCCTCCCACACCGGTCCGCGGTAGGTGTCCTGCAGGAAGTGCACCTCGTCGAGCACCACCACGTCGAGCAGATCGAGGCCGCTGCTGCGCGCGTAGATCATGTTGCGCAACACCTCGGTGGTCATCACCACCACCGGCGCATCGCCATTGATGGTGTTGTCGCCGGTGAGCAGGCCCACCGAGTCGGGACCGTACCGCTCGACGAGGTCGTGGTACTTCTGGTTCGACAGCGCCTTGATGGGCGCCGTGTAGAACGCCCGTCGCCCGGCTCGTCGGGCTGCCTCGATTGCGTACTCGGCCACCACCGTCTTGCCGCTGCCCGTGGGGGCCGCCACGAGCACCGACTCGCCGGCGTCGAGCGCGTCGAAGGCCTGCAGTTGGAACCCGTCGAGCGGGAAGGCGTACTGCGAGGTCAGTTCGGCCCGGTCGGCGCGCACAGGTGCATCGTGTCAGGTTGCGGTGGCTTGTGCGGCACGTCGGCGCTTCTGGACCAGATAGCCGATGAGGACGGCGATCAGGTAGAAGAACGTCATCGGCAGCGCCAGCGCCATCATGCTGTACGGATCGCCGCTCGGCGTGATGACCGCGGCGATGACGAAGATCGTGAGGATGGCGTAGCGCCAGCCCTTGATGAGGGTCTGCGGGGTGAGCACGCCGACGAGCTGCAGGAACACCAACAGCACGGGGAACTCGAACGCAATGCCGAACGCAGCGACCATGAGGCCGACGAGTCGCACGTATTCGCTCACCCGGAAGATCGACTGCACATCCTCGCCAGCCCACGAGATGAGGAAGTCGAGCGCCTTGTCGAGCGTCCAGTAGGCGACGTACGCGCCCATCAGGAACAGCGCCAACGAGCAGAGGATGAACGGGATGGCGTACTTCTTCTCCTTGGCGTGCATCGCCGGCACGATGAACCGCCAGAGCTGCCACATCAGCACCGGCAGGGCGATGATGACGCCGCCGTAGGTGGCGATGGAGAGCCGGGTACTGAAGCCCTCGAGGGGGGCGGTGGAGATGACGTTGCCATTGCTCAACTCGCAGAACTGCGGCTTCAGCGCACACAACTGCCGGTAGGGCTCGAGCAGGAAGTCCATCACCGGGTCGTAGAACGCGAGGATGATGACGATGCCCACCACCACGGCGAGCAGGCCGCGGATGATGCGCGTGCGCAGTTCGGCCAGGTGATCCGTGAGGGTCATCTGGTCGTCGGGCGTCTTCACCTGCGGCCGCTCGGCACGCTTGAACGGGTTCTTCACGACGCGTCGGCCTCACCGTCGGGTGCGGAGGTGGGCTGGGCCGGGTTGTTCGGCCGATACGTGTGGTCACGGTCCATCACGACGCTGTCGAGCATCGACAGGTCGGGGCCGGCTGCCTCGGTGGGCGTCTCGAGGGCCGACGGCACCGGCGGGGGTGTTGGTGCCGTTTCGTGTGCGCTCCACATCTGTTTCGGTTCGGGCGTCGCCACCGGCGGTGCGGCACCGGTGGCATCGGCTCCGGTGTCGGCCGCACTGTCGGCCCCGGTGTCGGGCGCCGGTGCGACCCCCGCGGGCTTCTTGCCCTCCAGCATGTCGGCGGCAATGTCGAACGATGCAGCCTGCTTGAACGCGTCGGCGGTCTCGCGCATTTCGCGCATCGGCTCGTCGAGGGCGGTCTTCAGTTCGCTCTGGAAGCCCGTGGTCATCTTCTTGAACTCGGCGTAGGTCTTGCCGAACGAGCGGATCGCGTCGGGCAACTTCTCCGGGCCGAGAATGATCAACGCCAGCAAGAGCAGGAAGACGATCTCGCTGCCGGAGAAGTTGAACACGGCGCAAGTCTAGGAGAACAGCCCGCTGGTTCAGCAGCGACACAGACGAGTGGGTGGCACACTGGCGGGGTGCAGCAACGGCTCCCCTCCCTGCTCGACGACCCCATCGCCTTCGCCCATCGAGGGGCTCGGGCCCATGCGCCGGAGAACACGCTCGAGGCCTTCACCCTGGCGCTCCGACTGGGCGCGAACGGCCTCGAGAGCGACGTGTGGCTCACCGCCGACGGGGTGGCGGTGCTCGACCACGACGGCGTCGTGGTGAGCCGACTCCGGAAGCGGCCCATCGGCGAGGTCGCGCGCGCTGATCTGCCGCCACACATCCCTACGCTGGCCGATCTCTACGCGACGTGTGGCACCGCGTTCAGCCTCTCGCTGGATCTGAAGGCACCGGGTACGGGCCAGGCGGTCGTCGACGTCACCCGCGAGGCCGACCCCGGCATGCTCGAACGTCTGTGGTTGTGCGCACCGCAGTGGGAGACGCTGCTGCCGTTGCGCGGTCAGGGTGCGCGCCTCATCGACTCCACTCGCCTGGCCCGCATCAAGGAGGGACCCGAGCGCCGAGCGTCGCTGCTGGCGAACGAGGGCATCGACGGCATCAACCTCCACCACACCGATTGGAACGGTGGGCTGGTCGCCCTGTTCCACCGCTTCCAGCGGGTCGCCTTCGGTTGGGACATGCAGCACGACGACGTGTTGCGACCAGCGCTGCGGATGGGCCTCGACGCCGTCTACAGCGACTGGGTCGATCGGATGGTCGACGCCTACCAGAGCGAGGTCGGTCTGCCCCGGCGACCAGGATGAGCAGCCTGGCGGCTAGAGCCAGGCCCAGTCGCCCACGGGCCAGATGATGACGAAGGCCCGGCCGATGAGCATGCCTTCGGCCACCGGTCCGAACGCCCGACTGTCACTCGACCGACCCCGGTGGTCGCCGAGCACGAACACCGTATTGTCGGGCACCATCAGTGCGGTCTGGTCGCCGCCGCACCCGTCGCGCGCCTGCACCACCGGGTCGATGTACGGCTCGGTGAGCGGTGCACCATCGATGTACACGGTGCAGGCACGGAACTCGACGGTCTCGCCGGGGAGGGCGACGATTCGTTTGATGAGGTCGCGTTCCTCGCTGACCGCGTCGAAGCGCTGCAGCACCACCACATCGCCGCGGCGCGGATCGTGGAGGCGGTAGCTGAGGCGGTTCACCAGCACCCGGTCGCCGTCCTGCAGGGTGCTCAGCATCGATTCGCCCTGGACGGCGAACTGCTGCACCACATAGGCGCGCACCAGCAGGGCCGACGAGATGGCGACCACGACGACGACGACCCACTCGACGAGCGGATTCATCTTTCGTCGACGCCGAGCCACCTCCCCCTCGACCGGGTCGGTGGCGGCGGCAGCGTCGTCGCGCTGGAGGTGCTCGCTCATGCGCCCGACACGGTACCCGGCCCGGCGATGAGCGACACTGCATGGCTGGTGGCGGCACCTGCCGCAGCGAAGAACAACGGGTCCTCGAGCGGCCCGCGGCCCATTGTCGTCACCCGCAGCCGGAACTGCTCGAGCACGGCGGCGACATCAGGAGGCTGGGTCACCACCACCCGGTGCGGGGCCAGATCAGGGGCTGCTGCAGCCAGGCTGCCAGGCAGCACCACGTCGACCGGCACGGCCGTGAGCGCCAGCGCCGTACGGGTGTGGTGGCTCACACCACGGTGGCGTGGGCGTGTGTCGCCGTCGCTGGCACGCACCATCACCACCGGCCTCGCCCCCAGCTGCGACGCTGTCGTGGCGATGGAGGCCACCTCCACGGCCGTGGTGCCGAGTGCGCTGGCGGTACCCACCACGCCGGGGCCCATCACGCACACCACCAGGTCGGCCTCGGCCTGCTCGACGGCCAGCTGTAGCGCCGAGGCCGTGCTCACCGCTTCGAGGTCGCCGCCGAACGCGTGCCCGGCGGTGATCGTGGCGTGCAGCAGGCCGCGCATGCGCAACTCGTGCACGAGATCGCTGAGCGCGATGGGCAGCGCAGCCCCGTCGGTCATCACGTACACCACCCGCAGCCCCGGCCGCTGGGCGTGCGCCACTGCGGCGGCCACCCCCAACTGGCTGTGCAGGCTGCCGACGATGACGGGCACACCCCCGAGGTGCGGCAACAGTGGTGCACCCTCCCCCGCTGCCCCGGCGTCGAGGTGTTCTTCGGCTGCGCCGGTGTCGACCTGCAGGCTGGTGTAGCGCACCTTCATGATGTGGCCCGGGCCGGGTTGGTGCAGTTCGCGGTGCGACAGGTTCCAGTGCACGACGTGCCATCCGCCGGTGCCGAGGCCGAGGTCGACGGCTGTGGTGTTCACCACCACCTCGTCGCCCACGGCCACCGTGCCGACGAGCTGCGTCAGCACATAGGCACGGCTGCCGTCGGCGAGCGCCACCCGCTGCAGTCCGGGCCGCTCGACGAGCATCTCGACGACGCGGTGGGTGCGGAACGTGGTCATCGCTGACGGCGACTCAGAGCGACGCGATGAGCTTCTCGACCCGCTCGTCGCGGCTCTTGAACGGGTCTTTGCACAGCACGGTGCGCTGGGCCTGGTCGTTGAGCTTCAGGTGCACCCAGTCGACGGTGTAGTCGCGCTTGCGTTCCTTCGCCTTCTTGATGAACTCGCCACGCAGTCGGGCGCGTGTGGTCTGCGGTGGCACGTCGACGGCGGTGTCGATGTCGGCGTCGGCGCACACCCGCTCGACCAGCCCGCGGTCCTGCAGTTTGTAGAACGGGCTGCGTGCCCGACTGATGTCGTGGTACTGCAGGTCGAGCAGCTGCACCCGGGCATCGCCGAGCGTGAGGTCGTGACGGGCACGGAATGCCTCGATGAGCCGGTACTTGATGACCCAGTCGACCTCGCGGTCGAGCTTCAGCGGGTCGTTCTCGATGGTGGTGATGCAGTGTTCCCACATCTCGAGTGCCCGCTGTTCGAGCGGAGGGAACCCCTTGGTGTCGGCATAGCGCAGTGCCCGGTCGAGGTACTCGCGCTGGATGTCGAGCGCGCTGACCTCGCGGCCGTTGGCCAGGCGCACCCGGCGGCGACAGGTCATGTCGTGGCTGATGTCGCGGATGGCCCGGATGGGGTTCTCGAGCGTCATGTCGCGTAGCACCACCGACGGGTCCTCGAGCATGCGCAGCATGCACGCCGCCGCGCCCACCTTCACGAAGGTGGAGTACTCGCTCATGTTCGAGTCGCCGACGATGACGTGCAGGCGCCGGTAGCGCTCGGCGTCGGCGTGGGGTTCGTCGCGGGTGTTGATGATGGGCCGGCTGCGGGTGGTGGCGCTCGACACTCCCTCCCAGATGTGTTCGGCGCGCTGGGCGATGGAGTACAGCGGCCCTCGCGCGGTCTGGAGCACCTTGCCCGCACCCGTGTAGATCTGGCGGCTGACGAGGAACGGAATGAGCACCTCGGCGTAGTGGCCCAGTTCGTCGTCGCGGCTGGTGAGGTAGTTCTCGTGGCAGCCATAGCTGTTGCCCGCCGAGTCGGTGTTGTTCTTGAACAGGTACACCGTGCCGCGGATGCCCTCTTCGCGCAGACGTTGTTCGGCGCTCTCGAGCAGGCTCTCGAGGATCCGCTCGCCTGCCTTGTCGTGCACCACGACGTCGTAGATGCTGTCGCACTCGGGCGTCGCGTACTCGGGGTGCGAGCCCACGTCGAGGTACAGCCGGGCGCCGTTCTGCAGGAACACGTTGCTGCTGCGCCCCCAGCTGACCACCTTCCGGAACAGGTAACGAGCCACCTCGTCGGGGCTGAGGCGCCGCTGGCCACGCAGGGTGCACGTGACGCCGTACTCGTTCTCGAGCCCGAAGATGCGCCGTTCCATCTCCGACAACCTAGCCCCGCTCGGCACCGAGGCGCCCCCGTGGCTCGGTGATCAGCGTGCCGCGACGAACCGGATCGTGCTGCCGGGTGGTGCCTGCGCGACCACCTCGAGATCGGCCCGGTCGACGACGGCGACCACCGGATAGCCACCGGTGACTGGATGATCGGCCAGCATCACGATGGGACGGCCGTCGGGCGGCACCTGCACGGCACCCTCGATGAGACCCTCGGAGGGCAACTCGCCGCGTCCCGCGGTGCGGATGGCGGGCCCGGCGAGCCGCACCCCCACTCGGTCGCTGTCGACACCCACGGTGAACCGGCTCGAGGTGAGCGTGGCCCAGGCCCCCGGCTCGAACCAGTCGAGACGCGGTCCGGGCCACAGCCGCACGGGCCGGTCGAGGGCTCGCGGGACGGCCGCCACCGGCGAGGGTTCGCTCACGACGGTCAGATCGGCCAGCCAGACACCATCGGCGAGTGACCAGGAGCGGGCCCCGCCGCGCACCGACAGGTACACGCGGGCACCGCCGCGCAGGCGCCCGATCCGCACGACGGCACCCGGCGGGAGCGCGGTGGCCACTCCCCAGCCGAGCGGCGGGCCGCCCGACACCTCGAGGTCGACCTGACTGCCCGTCACCGCCACCAGCACCGCCCGCTCGGCACGGACGACGAGCCCGCCCGAGGTCTCGAACGCCGGAGCATCGGCCGTGTTCCCCACCAAACGGTTGGCGAGGCGCAGGGCCTCACGATCGACCGCCCCTCCCCTGCTGCGTCCGAGGTGCGCCAGGCCGGTGCGGCCGCCGTCGCAGAGTGAGGTGGCGATTCCCGCACGCTCGACGATGAGGTGCGGCGATGCATCGCCCTGAGTGCTCATCGGGCCTCGAACCGCACGCGCATCCCAGGGACCAACAGGGCGGGCGCGTGGCGCGATTCGTCCCACAGCACCAGGTCGGTGGTGCCGAGCAGATGCCAACCGCCGGGACTGGGTGAGGGGTACACGGCAGAGAACTCGGCCGCCATCGCCACCGAGCCCGCAGGCACGCGCGTCCGCGGTGTGCTGCGACGCGGGAGCTGCAATTCGGGCGGCAGGCCCAGCAGGTAGGCGAACCCGGGCATGAACCCGCAGAACCCGACCCGGTACTCGGCTGAGCAGTGCAATGCCACGACCTCGGCCTCGCTCCGACCGGTGCGCACCGCCACCTCGGCCAGATCGACGCCGTCGTATCGAACGGGCACCGTCACCAGTGGACCCGCGTGCTGCGGTGCCGGACCGGTGTCGACGAGCGCCGCTTCAACGGCGCTGCGGTCGGCGCCGTCGACGACCCTGCGATCGTCGAACACGACCAGGACGGTTCGCATGGCCGGCACCACCTCCACCACACCGGGCAACGCGAGGTCGCGCACACGCTGGGCCACCGCCAACACGGTGTCGAGGTCGTCGTACTCGGCCAGCACGGCACCCGGCCCGTAGGGCATCAACCGAACCGGAGCGGCCGATGCCGTCACGATGTCACCCGACGAACGGTGCGACGACGGCTCCGACGCCTTCGAGCGCTCGCCGCGCCGCCTGCGCCAACGCAGCCGCTCCCGGGGTGTCGCTGTGCACGCAGATCGACTCGACCCGCCAGGTGAGCAGTTCGACAGCCTGTTCGGCGACTGCCGCGGCGTCGGTGAGGAGCGCCCCCGGCTGCCCACGGGGCACCAACCGGCCGTCGGTGTCGTAGCCACGGTCGGCGAAGCCCTCCAGCACGTAGCGCAACCCGCGGGCAACGGCGTGGTGCTCGATCGCTGCGTTCGCCATGCCGAGGATCGGCAGCGAGGGGTCGACGGCGTGCACAGCGGCGGCAACCGCCTCGGCCTGGGCCTCGTGCTGCAGCACGGCGTGGTACAGCGCCCCGTGCGGTTTCACGTAGGCCACCCGACCACCCTCCACCCGGGCGAGCGCGTCGAGGGCACCGATCTGGTACACCACGGCATCGGCGAGCTCGTGCGGGTCGATGTCGATGAAGCGACGTCCGAAGCCGACCAGATCGGGGTACGCGACCTGGGCGCCGACGGCCACACCGTGACGAACCGCAGCGGCACAGGTGCGCCGGATGGTGGACGGGTCGCCGGCGTGGAAGCCGCAGGCCACGTTGGCCGAGGTGATGATGCCCATCAGGGCGTCGTCGTCGCCGAGGGTCCACCGACCGAAGCTCTCGCCGACATCGGCGTTGAGGTCGATCGGCCGCATCGTCAGCCTGCCAAGAGCGCCGCGACCTCGTCGTCGGCGAGCCGCCGGAAGCAGCGCCGCCCGTTGCTGCGGGCCAGCACCGCCACCTCGAGGTCTTCCGCCTTCAGCGTGCGGTCGGGCCCGCTGAGGGCGCTGGTGGCGGCACCGATGGCCGCACCGAGCGACATGCCCTCGTGGTCGAGCTCACGGAGTCGACCGGTGATCGACTCGGCATCGCCACCGAGCACGCTGAACTGCCGCTCGTCCATCACGGTGCCGTCGTAGAGGATGTGGAACAGCTGGTCGTCGGCCCCGTCGGCGCCCACCTCGGCCACGAGGATCTCGACCTCCATCGGCTTCATCTCGTGGGTGAAGATCTGGCCGAGGATCTGCGCGTACTGGTTGGCCAGGCTGCGCGCGTCGACGTCGTCGCGCGAGTACTGGAAGCCCTTCAGGTCGGCGGCGCGCACACCGGCGACGCGGAGCTGGTCGAACTCGTTGTACTTGCCCACCCCGGCGAAGGCGATGCGGTCGTAGATCTCGCTGATCTTGCGCAGTGTGTTCGACGGGTTCTCGGCGACGAGGGCGATGCCGTCGACATAGCGAACGGCCACGAGCGCACGGCCGCGGGCGATGCCCTTGCGGGCGTAGTCGGCCCGGTCCTTCATCACCTGCTCGGGAGCGACGTAGAAGGGCATGCTCATCGGTTGCGCACCTCCGCGACGATCGCTTCGTACCGCGCGGCGAGGTCGGCGTCGGCGAGACGCTGCCAGCCGTCGGCGGTGATGGTTGCCACCACCGGGTAGATGCCACGAAGGGCATCGGGCCCACCGGTGGCCGAGTCGGCGTCGGCGGCCTCCCACAGTGCGGTGCAGGCCAGCTTCACCGCCTCGTCGCGGCTGAGGCCATCGCGGTAGCCCACCTTCACGACGGTGCCGGCGTGCAGGCTGCCCGATCCGGTGGCCGAGTACTCGCTCTCCTCGTAGCGACCACCGGTGACGTCGTAACTCCACAGCCGGCCCACACCGCGGCGGGTGTCGAACCCGGCGAAGAGGGGCACCACCACCATGCCCTGCATGGCCGCGGGCAGGTTGCCGCGCACCATCATCGACAGCTGGTTGGCCTTGCCCTCGAGGCTCAGCGACGAGCCCTCGACCTTCTCGTAGTGCTCGAGCTGCAGAGTGAACAGCTTGATCATCTCCATCGCCGGCCCGGCGGCGCCGGCAATGGCCACACCGCTGTGGCGGTCGGCCTGCACCACCTTCTCCATGCCGCGGTGGCTGATGAGGTTGCCGCTGGTGGCCCGACGGTCGCCCGCCATCACCACACCGTCGGCGAACCGAAGTGCCACGCACGTGGTGGCATGGGGCACGGTGAGCGCACCGGCGCCCAGCGAGGCATCGGCTGCAGGCGGCCACGCACCGATGCGGCGCAGCAGTTCCGGGAAGCTCGCGCCGGGGTCGTCGCCCGGCTGGAAGAACGGCATCGCCATCGCGACTACTCGCCGCCCTTCTGGACGTACGACTTCACGAAGTCCTCGGCATTGGTCTCGAGCACGTCGTCGATCTCGTCGAGCAGGTCGTCGAGTTCGGCCCGCAACTTGTCGCCGGTGGCCGTCGATGCCAGAGCATCGACCACCTCGTCGTCGGTGCGGGCCGGTGCGGGCTTCTGCTTGTGGGTGCGCTCTGCCATCGGATCGGGTCTCCTGGTCGGAACTGGCTCAGGTGTCGAGGCGGGCGAGCAGGTCGGCCGCCGTGTCACTTCCATCGATCAACCTAGCCACGTGATGACGGGTGCCGCGCAGCGGTTCCATCATCGGTACGCGGCGCAGGGGGTCGCGGCCGACGTCGAACACCAGCGAATCCCAGTTCGCAGCCACGATCTCGTTCGGCCACTTGGCCAGGCAGCGCCCCCGGAAATAGGCGCGGGTGGTGTCGGGGGGCTCGGTCATCGATCGGGCGACCTCGTCGTCGGACACCACGGTGGCCAGACCCACCCGGCGGGCAAGGCACTTGTCGGGCCGCATGTCGTGGTACTGCAGGTCGAGCGCCTTCAGGCGTGCATCGCCGGCGCGCAGACCGTGTCGCTCGGCGAAACCCTGCACCACGCGGCGCTTGGCCACCCAGTCGACCAGGTGGGCGACCTCGTCGGGGTCGCGTTCCAGGCCGGTCAGCACGGTCTCCCACAGGTCGAGCACCTGCTCGCCCACCTCGACGCCAACCGCCTCGAGGCCGTGCGTCCCTGCGTAGCGGCGGGCCTGCTGGTACATCCCCCACTGCACCTCGAGCGCCGTGGCCCGACGGCCCGAGCGGAGCAGGACGGTGCGCTGCAGGGTGGGGTCGTGGCTCACCTGACGGATGGCGCCCACCGGGTTGGCGAGCAACCACTCGTCGCCGAGGACGTCGTCTTCGATCATGGCGAGCACGATGGCGGTGGCGCCCACCTTCACCAGCGTGGCGCTCTCGCTCATGTTGGCATCGCCCACGATGACGTGCAGGCGCCGGTACTTCGTGGCGTCGCAGTGCGGCTCGTCGCGGGTGTTCACGATGGGTCGCTTCAGCGTGGTCTCGAGGCCGACCTCCTCCTCGAAGAAATCGGCGCGCTGGCTGATCTGGTACGGCACCTGGTCGGCGCCCACACCGGGCAGTTCGCAGCCCACCTTGCCCGCACCCACCACGATCTGGCGGGTGACGAAGTGCGGGGTGATCTGGGCCACCAGACGCCCGAACGGCACCTCACGGGCGAGCAGGTAGTTCTCGTGGCAGCCGTAGCTGTTGCCCTTGCCGTCGGAGTTGTTCTTGTGACACAACACCTCGGCGCCCTCGGGCAGCAGGGCGCGTGCCGCCTCCATGCTGGCGGCGATGATGGCCTCGGCGGCCCGATCGAAGCGCACCACCTCGAGGGCATCGCGACACTCGGGGGTGGAGATCTCGGGGTGGGCGTGGTCGACGTAGTAGCGGGCGCCGTTGGTGAGCACGGCGTTCACCAGATGGCTCTCGATCTCGGGGACGAACATGTCGTCGAGGCTGAAGCCGCGGGCGTCGCGGCCGGGGTGTTCGTCCTGGTAGTCCCATCCAGCACGCAGCGAGGGGCTCGACGGGTCGACGCCGCGGGCTGTGCTGGAGAGGTAGGCGTTGATCAGCAGCGACGACGCCAGTACCGGGTTGTTGTCGGCGCCGCGCACCAGGATCCCGTACTCGGTCTCGATGCCGCAGACCTTCGGGATCGCCATGACGGAACCCTATCGGCCGAACAGTTGCAGCGCAGCGGCCCTCTCGGAGCCGCTGATCACAGGTACTGCCCGGTGCCCACCCGTTCGATGGCACGACCCCCCGAGCGGTCTGCCTCGGCCCGGCCCGACACCAGGGTGCGGATGAACACGATGCGCTCGCCCTTCTTGCCCGAGATCTTCGCCCAGTCGTCGGGGTTGGTGGTGTTGGGCAGGTCTTCGTGCTCCTTGTACTCCTGCTTGATCGAGTCGATCAGGTCCTGGGTGCACACGCCGCGCGGACCGCCGGCGATGACCCGCTTGATGGCCAGCTTCTTTGCCCTTCGCACGATGTTCTCGATCATCGCACCCGACGAGAAGTCCTTGTAGTACAGGATCTCCTTGTCGCCGTTCTGGTAGGTCACCTCGAGGAACTGGTTGGCCTCGTCGTCGCGGTACATCTCGGCCACGGTGGCATCGATCATGGACGGGATCTGTTCGCCCGCCGCGATGGGGATGTCGTCGGTGAGGTACTGGGCGAAGATCTGGCGCGCCGCGCCGGCGTCGGGGCGCTCGATCTTGATCTTCACGTCGAGGCGGCCGGGGCGCAGGATGGCCGGGTCGATGAGGTCTTCGCGGTTGGTGGCGCCGATGACGATGACGTTGCGCAGGCCCTCGACGCCGTCGATCTCGGCCAGCAACTGCGGCACGATGGTGCTCTCCATGTCGGAGCTGATACCCGAGCCGCGGGTGCGGAACATCGAGTCCATCTCGTCGAAGAAGACGATGACCGGCCAGCCCTCCTCGCTCTTCTCACGCGCCCGCTGGAACACGAGGCGGATCTGACGCTCGGTCTCGCCGACGTACTTGTTCAGCAGTTCGGGGCCCTTGATGTTGATGAAGTAGCTGCGGCCCTTCTCGCCACCGGTCTTCTCGGCCACCTTGGTGGCGAGTGAGTTGGCCACCGCCTTCGCGATGAGGGTCTTGCCGCAGCCCGGCGGGCCGTACAGCAAGATGCCCTTCGGCGCCGGCAACTGGTGCTCGGCGAACAGCTCGGCATACAGGAACGGCAGTTCCACGGCGTCGGCGATCTGTTCGATCTGTGCGTCGAGACCGCCGATGTCGGCGTAGCCGATGTCGGGCACCTCCTCCAGCAACAGGTCTTCCACCTCGGGCCGCGGCAACCGTTCGAGCAGCAGGTTGGTGCGGGTGTCGAGGCGCATCGTGTCGCCCGCTCGCAGGTGCATGCCGCGCACGCTGTCGGCCAGCTCGCATACGCGCTCTTCGTCGGCCCGCCCCACCACCAGGGCGCGCACACCGTCGTCCATCAGCTCGCGGATGGTGACCACCTCGCCGGTGGCCTCGGGGCTACGGGCCAGCACGACGTTGAAGCTCTCGTTCAGCACCACCTCGGCGCCCCGGTCGAGGGTGTCGTGGTCGATGTCGGGGTGAAGGCTGACGCGCATCTTGCGGCCGCTGGTGAGCACGTCGACGGTGCCATCGTCGTTCTTGCCCACCACCACGCCGTACGCCGAAGGCGGTTGGCTCAGCTTGTCGACCTCGTCGCGTAGCGTGGCGATGTGCTCGCGGGCCTCGCGCAGGGTGTAGCTGAGCTTCTCGTTCTGCGAGACGGCCTGGGCGAGCTGACCCTTCGTCTCGAGCAGGCGCTCCTCGAGGGCGCGCATCCGCTTCGGCGCGTCGACCAGCCGGCGACGCAGATCGGCGATCTCCTGCTCGAGCACCAGCACCTGGGCTCGCACGACTTCGGCGCTGTCGTCATCGGCGTGTGCCATGTGGGGAACCTACACGCATCATCGAACGACTGTGTAGCGCTAGGTGCAGGGCCACCTGGCCCGGTACACTCGACCCGACCGCCATCACCTGATGGCCCACCGCACGAGGAGACTGCAACCGCAATGAAGGTCTGGATCGACCAGGATCTGTGCACCGGCGACGGCCTGTGCGAGGAGATCGCCCCCGATGTCTTCACCCTGCTCGACGATGGCCTTGCCTACGTCCGAGAAGGCGACAAGATCTTCGCCGCCGCCAAGGGCCTTCCCCAGGGCGCCGAGGGTCTGGCGAACATCCCCGACAACAAGCTCGACGGGGTCATCGAGAGCGCCGAGGAGTGCCCCGGCGAGTGCATCTTCATCGAACCCTGATCCGGTTCCACCATCTCAGTCGACGGGGCGCCTGCGGGCGCCCCGTTGCGCGCCCCGGCACCGGTGGGGGCGACCTCAGCCCAGGAACCGGCCGACGGTGAGGAATCCGGTGTGGGCCACCATGCGGTGGTCGGGCCGTACGGCTGCGCCTTCCACGTGCCAACCACGGTGCAACACCTCGAGCGAACGCAGCCCGGTCCACGCCTTGCCCACCATGGCCTCACGCAACTGCGACACCTGGATGATCGACGGGCAGTAGGCCACGAAGATGCCCCCGGGACGGAGCGCCTCCATGGCATGGGGCACCACCTGCCACGGCTCGGGCAGGTCGAGCACCACTCGGTCGACGTTGCGTTCGTCGATGCCGGCGTAGCAGTCGCGAAGTTCGACCCGGTAGTTCGCCAGCGCTTCCTCGCCGAGGAACGATCGCACGTTGGCGATGGCGCGATTGGCGAAGTCTTCGCGCAGTTCGTAGCCGACGATGCGGGCGCCCCACCGCAGCATCGTCATGCTCAGCGCGCCCGAACCCACACCACTCTCGAGCACGGTCACACCGGGGCCGATGTCGGCCAGCATGCAGATGGGGGCCAGATCCTTGGGGTAGATCACCTGGGCCCCACGGGGCATCTCGATGACGAAGTCCTCGAGGGTGGGACGCAGCGCGATGTACACCGAGTTCTTCGTGGTACGCGCCACCAGGCCCTCGGCACGGTCGACGATGTCGGCGTGCGGGATGAACCCGTGGTGGCTGTGGAACTCGCCACCCTCGGCCAAGGTGATGAGATAGCGGCGTTGCTTGGTGTCGAGCAGCAGGACCTTGTCGCCGTATCGGAACGGACGGTTCATCGTCGGCCCTTCGTGATCAGTTCGATCGGCACCGGTTCGTGCGCAGCCGAGGTGGCGACGAGGCGGCAGAACGCGCACACCTCGCCAGAGGTGGGGGCGCCGCACTCCGCGCAGACGCCGAGTGCTTCGCGTTCGTCGTGCAGTTGGTCGGCCAGGATGGGCGCCATGTGCTCGATGAAGTTCAGGTAGAAGGCGGCCTTCGAACCGGGCGATTCGGCTTCGATACCGTTGAGCATGCCCTTGTAGCCGAGGTGCTTGTTGCCCACCGCCATGGGGCACTCGTCGACCAGGTAGTCGATGCCGCGAACGACGCACCACGCGGCCGTTTCGCGTTCGGTGAGGCGGACGAGGGGCTTCACCTTCTTCGGGAACCCGTCGCGTGCGGGCAGCACCGGCAACTGGCGCGCCAGGTAGCCGATGTCCCAGCGCAGGGTGTTGCCCAGCAGCACCGCCGCCTCGTCGTCGAGATTGTGGCCGGTGACCAATGCGGTGTAGCCGCCGTCGAGCGCAGCCTTGTCGAACAGGTGCCGCTTGCTGAGCCCGCACGCCGAGCAGGGCACCCGACGCGTGGCCCGGGCGGCGGTCGGGATGTCGTAGCCGTACTCGCCGCGCAGCGACACCTCGATGAGGTGCAGGCCGCGGGCGGCGGCGAAATCGCGCGCGTACTGGCCCGAGACGTCGCTGTACTCGCCGATGCCGAGGCCGATGTACAGCCCGTCGGCCTGGTAGCCCAGCTCGTACAACAGGTCCCACACCGCCAGGCTGTCCTTGCCGCCCGACACGGCCACGAGGATGCGGTCGTCGCGGGTGAGCATGTCGAACTGGTCGATGGCCTTGGTGACCTGTCGCCGACACAGTTCCTGGAAGTGCTCGGCACAGAACTTGGCGTTGTGCCGAGGCAGGTCGATGATGGCGGGCTCGCCGCAGGTGCGGCACTTCGACGGCACGCGCACGTCAGGCGCCCCCGGAGATGACCGGGCGGATCTCCACCACGTCGTCGGCGGCGAGCTCGCCGTCGCCGGGCACGAGCGTGCCGTTCCGGATGACGAGGTGCGACTCGCGGTTCAGGCCGAGTTCGTCGAGCAGGGCGAGCACGTTGCGTCGCCCGTCGACGACGACCTCGCGAGAGGGATTCCGCAGCAGCACTTTCATCAGGGCATCAGTATGCGTCAGTGGGCGCGCCGAACGGCGCGGCGCTGGCGCCGGGTGAGCGGCCGACGAGCCGTCACCTCGAGGGTCTCCCCCGCCCGAAGTTTCGGCAGCACGACCGAATCGGGCTGCCGACTGACGGCTCGCCGTACACGGCCACCCACCCACAGGGCACCGCCGACCATCATCCACCCACGACTTCCCGACAGCGACTGCACCGTCGCCTTGCGCCGCAGATAGCCCGTCGGCGACCACCAGTGGCGACGGATCAGTTGCTTGCCGAGGGGCACGTCTACACCCGGCGGATCTCGACGAAGGTCGACTTCTTGCGGCCGCTGCGCTTGCCCAGCAGGAACACGATGAGGACCAGCACCACGCCGCCGACGGCGGCAGCCGAGGCGAGGCTCTGCTTCTTGTCGTTCACCTTCAGCTGCACATCGTCCTGCAACGCCTTGAAACGGGCCTCGAGGTCGCTACGGGTGATCTTTGCTTGTGCCATGGATCGTTACCTCCGACTCAGTCCTCGTGCAGCGACTTCTTGCCGATGCGCATCGCTGCCACGCCGATGACGGCGATGCAGACCACGAACGCGAACAGGTACGGCAGCAGGCTCATCCACCGCCCCGAGAACGTGGGCGCGAACTCGGTCTGGACGAGGCGGAGCACGCCGAGCACCAGCAGCGAGGCGGCCGTACCCAGGAACAGGGCTCCGGCCAGGCCGAACGCGATCCAACGACCCGCGCCGCGCAGCGGCCCCAGCGTCTCTTGCCGGGCGTACGACTTCACCAACTCGACGACGTCGCTCAGTTCGGTGGAGGACGAGGCTCCGGTGCGCGCCGTGGAGGAGGTGGCCTGCTGGTCGGTCATCGTCTCTATGTTGGCACATCGGCCCCCGTCACGCCCGTGCGGATCGACTGATCGACGTCGGCCCGACACGCCACCGGCGGATCAGACCTCGGGTTGGTCGGCGTCGCCGAGGCGGAACTCCAGCAGCACCTCGACGTCGTCGAGCATCTCGGCGATCATCGCCACCCGCTCGGCGGGGCCCGCTGCAGCGAGCAACCGGTAGGTGTCGGCGGCGCCGACGGGCAGCAGGGCCGCCAACTGGTACGAGGCCAACAAGGGATCGTCGCTGAGCTCCGACGACGCATCGCCGGCGTGGTCGCCCAGCTCGACTGCCAGCGCGGCGGCACGGCGTACCCGCGACGCGACCTGGACGAGGCGCTCGCCGAACTCGCCACCCGATGGTGTCTCGGCAGCGGCGGGGTCCCAGGTGTCGGGCCAGTCATCGACATCGGCGAGCGGGTACGGGTCGTCGGGCAGCCACGCGTTCACCCGGATGCGCCGCGTGCCGATGCACACCACCAGCAGACGCCCGTCGCCCAGCTCACCGATCTGCACCATGCGGGCCACGGTGCCGACGCCGGTGCGCTGGTCGCCGCCGCCCACCTCGCTGCCCCGCTCGATCAGCGCCACCCCGAACTCGTGGTCGAACTGCTGCACGCAGTCGTCCATCATCGCCAGGTAGCGCGGCTCGAAGACGTGCAACGGCAACACGGTGCCCGGTAGCAGCACACTGCCCAGGGGGAACATCGGCATCACGCCCATCACCCCACCGTAGGCCTGGGCGGTGCCCGCTGTCGCTAGCGCGGCGCGAGTTGGTCTTCGGTGGGTCCGGTCGGGTACGCAGCGAGGGCGGGGGCCAGGATCTGCTCCCAGACGGTGAGGTAGGCGCCATCGTCGATACCGGGAGAGTTCTGCACCAGCGAGAACTGGATGACTGCGCCGTCGGACGCCACCACATAGCCCGACAACGACTTCACGTCGTTCAGCGTGCCGGTCTTGCCCTGCAGTCGTCCTGCCATCGGCGTGCCCACGAACACGTCCTCGAGGGTGCCCGACGTGGCCGCCACCGGCAGGCCGACTCCCACTGCATCGGTGGGGCTGCCATGGGCGAGCACACCCAGCAGCAGCGAGCACGTCACCTGGTCGCTGCGCGACAGGCCCGACCCGTCGAGCACCACGGCACCCGCCGACGGCACACCCCAGGCCTCGAGTCGATCGAACACACCCGACACACCGGCGGCCGTGGTGCCGGTGGCGGCGAACTCGAGACCGATCTCTTTCAGCAGCATCTCGGCGGTGTTGTCGTCGCTGGTCTGCAGCATCTCGCCGACGATGACCGACAACGGTTGCGAGGTGATCGAAGCGATCTCGCCGGTGAAGGCCGCCGTTCCCGTCGCCGAGCCCTGCGCCACGGTGACACCTCGGTCGCGCAACAGCGCAGTGAACGTGGTGGCGGCGTGCAGTGCCGGGTCGGCGTCGGCCTGCATCTCGGCGTCGTCGACCAGGAGCGCGTCGTACGGACCGGCCTCGACCCCGTACAGGTCGGTCGACCAGGTGGGGATGAACCATTCGTCGTCGTAGCGGCTTGCATCGCCGAGCACCCGCCCCTCGACACGGGTGACGCCTGCTGCCACCACCTGGTCGGCAAGGTCTTCCAGACGGGTGACGTTCACCGGTGGATACCGCTGCGCGCCCTGCTGCAACCATGCGTCGGTGGTGAGCACCGGATCACCGCCGCCGATGAGAGCGAGGTCACCCGCAACCACACCGTCGGGGCCCACCTCGCCGGCGACCGTGGTGATGAAGGTGTAACTGGGGCCGAGCACGTCGAGGGCCACCGCGCCGGTGACGATCTTCATGTTCGACGCAGGAATGACGATCTGGGCCGGGTTGGTGGTGCTGACCGGGCGACCGTCGACCGACACGGTGAAGCACGAGGTGGCGTCGATCTGCGCTGCCACGGGCTGTAGCGCGGCAGCGAACGAACCGGCGTTGATCTGCCACGACAGCACACCGGGGGCGCGGCGGTACGACAGGATGGGCGTACCGAGCGACCACTCGGCTGGCGGTGGCGAGGCGGCCACCACCGGGTCGGGATCGCGTACCTGCGCTGCCACCAGCCACTGCCACAACACGAGCAACCCCATCGCCACCGTGACGGCGGCACAGGTGATGATGATCACCGGGTTGCTCGAGCGGCGCGCCATTCAGCCGATCCCGTGGGTCTGCCGGAAGCGGGCATAGCGGTACAGGTGCCCGAGGGCGACCACCGCCCGGTTGCCGCTGGGGTAGCACAGCCGACCGGTGGCCCGCACGGCCGCGGGGCCGGCGTTGTCGGGGTCGGCCACGGCGAGTTCGGTGGCCGTGAGGATGGGCTTGGCGTATCGGCGCGACAGTTCGTCGGCCGCCTGGGCGAACCGCTCGTCCTGGCGTTCGTGATACGCAACGATGCGCTCGAGACCGTGGTCGGGGTAGAAGCGGCCCTCGCGCATCAGCCGGGCCTGGTTGCTCTGGATACCGAGGCCCAGGTACACGATGCTATGCACGTCGGGGTGGGCAGCAATGAGCTCCATCACTTCGGGGATGGTGTCGCGCACCTCTCCCCCGGCGCAGTCGACCGGGTTGTTCCGGCTCCAGCGCGGCGGCAGTTTGGTGTCGATCTGGGCCAGCAGGTCGGCCGGCAGCGGCATCAACCGCAGCGTGCCGTCGCGGTGCACCGCATCGCTGGTGACCACGCCCCACCCGCCGGCGGTGGTGAGCACGACGACGTTGGGTCCCTGTGGCAACGGCTGGGTGGCGAACGTGGCTGCCGCCTCGAACGCCTCCTCCACGGTGGCGGCGCGGGTGACACCGGTCTGGCGGCACACCCCGTCGAAGATCGTGTCGTTCGCGGCCAGCGCTCCGGTGTGACTGGCAGCAGCACGCGCCCCGGCCTCGGTGGCCCCGCCCTTCACCACGACGAGCGGCTTGCGGCGGGCCACGCTGGCGAACCGGTCGAGCAGCGCCCGGCCGTCGACGATGCCCTCCACGTAGGCCAGCGACACCGCCGTCGCCGGGTCGTCGGCGTACCAGTCGAGGTAGTCGGCCGGGGTGACGGCAGCGGCGTTGCCCGCCGACACTGCCCGACTGATGCCCACCCCGGTCTGGCGCGAGTAGTTCAGGAAGCTGCTGACGAAGTTGCCACTCTGGCTGGCAACAGCGATGCGACCCGCCGGCGGGTAGGGCGCCACGATCTGGGCGCACAGCGACGCCGGAGTGCTGACCACGCCCTGCCCATTCGGGCCGGCGAGGAGGATGCCCAACGAATCCGCCAGCGCCACCAGGTCGGCCTCGGCTCGGCGGCCCTCGTCACCCGCCTCGCCGTATCCGGCACTGGTGAGGAACGCGGCCCGGATGCCCTTGCGGGCGCAGGCCCGCAACAGATCGGGGTTGGCCGAGGCCGGCGTGCACACGAAGACCAGGTCGATCGCTCCGTCGGGTAGGGCGTCGACATCGGCCACGGTGTCGATGCCGAGCACCGTCTCACCCTGCAGGTTGGTGCCGTACACGGCGCCCTGGTAGCCGCTGGCGAGGATGTTGTGCAGGCTGACGAACCCGAACTTGCCGGGGTGGGTGGACGCTCCCGCCACGAGCACACCGCGCGGCTCGAACAGGGCTCGGAACTGCTCGTCGCTCGGGCGCGCCCGGCGCGCTTGCCCGCTGTCGGCCGCTGCGGGGGCGACCTCGACCAGGGCGTCGACCGCTACCGGGCTTCCGTCGCGCCGCACGATGAGCGGGTTCACGTCGATGCTGGCGATGTCGGGCCGGGCCTCGGCGGCGGCCGACAGGCCGAGCAACACCGCCGCCAACTGCACCCGGTCGACAGCCGCTTCGCCACGGAAGGCGCCGAGCAGTTTCTGTGTGGCGAGCGAATCGATCATGTCGTCGGCGTCGGCAGCGCTGATGGGTACCGGACGGAACGCCACGTCGGCCACGGCCTCGGCGAGTACACCGCCGACGCCCAGCATCACCGTGGGGCCGAACTGCGGATCGCGCACCACACCGGCGATGAACTCGCGTGTACCGGCGATCATCGGGGCGACCAGCAGCGACACCGGCCCGTCATCGGGGGTGGCGGCAGCCAGCAGGTCGTTGGCAGCTGCCTCGACCGCAGCCGCATCGCCCAGGCGCAACCGCACGAGACCACGCTCGGTCTTGTGGGCGATGGCATCGCCGCACAGCTTCACCACCACCGGGAACCCCAGTTCCTGCGCAGCAGCGACCGCTGCGCCGGCCGTGTCGACCTCGCGCTCGTCGGCGAGGGGCACGCCGTACCCGCGCAGCAGCGCCTTCGACGCCGATTCCGACAGTGTGTGTCCCGTTCCAGCCATTTGGCCAACGCTACTCAGCAACGTCGCGCCGCGACGATCAACCTGGGACGATCAACCTGGGACGATCAACCTGGGACGATCAACCCGGGATCAGCAACCTGGGATCAGCGCGGCGGGCTCACGGCGTAGGTGAGCATGCTGCGGGCGATGATGGCGCCGCTGTCGACTCCCACCGCCTCGGCCTCGACGAACACGGTGCGCTTCCCGCGCTTCACCACCCACCCTTCGGCCACAGCGTCTTCGCCCACCAGCGCCGACAGGTACTGCACGTGCATGTCGACCGTCGAGAACCGTGAGCCCGGCTCGATGCCCGAGCCCACCACCGGCACCACCACCGAGTCGAGCAGACCGGCGATGGCACCGCCGTGCACGATGCCGGCGGCCTGGTTGAGCACCGGCCGGAAGGGCATCCGCATCCGGCAGTAGTCGGTGCGGATCTCCTCCACCACCAGTCCGAGCAGGTTCACGTACAACTCGTCGTCGCCCCGCCCGAACTTCGACCAGCGGGCGGCCACGTCGTCGGGCAGCGGCGGGTGTTGCTGGGCCCGGCTCATCGCGAGGCCGAAGCAATGTGGGCGTGGAGCAGTTCGGCGACGGCACCTGCACCCTCCTGGATGACCAGGTGCCCGAACGGCAAGGTCTCGAGCCGACTTCCGGCGATGGCGGCCGCCAGTGCCCGGCTGTGGCCGATGTCGACCCAACGGTCCTCCGCGCCGCCGATGACGAGTGCGGGCGCCGCGATGGAACCGAGGACCTCGGCGATGTCGACGCGCTCGTCGAGATCGAGATGGGCGTCGCTCCCCGGGGCGATCGATGCCGCCCCCTGCGCGACGACTCCCTCGAGCATGGGTTCGAGCATGGCGATCATCGCCGCCGTGAAGCCGTCGGCCACCGCGTAGCGCATGAACAACTCGGGACTGGTGGCGATGAGGTGGCGCCACAGACCGAACGTGAAGCGCATGCGTGCGTCGGTGGTGGCCCAGCCGCACAGCGACGTGACCGACACGACCCGGTCGGGCACGGCGGCTGCGGTGGCCAGTGCGGCAACTGCGCCGAGCGAGTAGCCCGCGACGTGGAATCGCTGGTGACCGAGATGGTCCATCACCGCCAGCGCCTGGCTCACCAGGTCGTCGACGGTGATCGGGGCGGAGGGCATCGACGACTCGCCGGAACCCGGGAACTCGACCATCACGAACTCGTACTCGGCGGGCATGGCGGCGCGCACCATGTCCCATGCGGTGCGGTTCATCGTCGTGCCGTGGAAGAGCAGCAACGGTGTACCGGTGCCCTCCACTGCATATCCGGTGGTCGTGTCAGCCAGTTCGAGTGTCGCCATGGCGGGCGACGGTAGCAACCGTCAGGGCAGCAGGGCCATGCGGTAGAACGCCACGATGTGGTCGCGTCGGCGGTTCAGCGCCGCCGGGTCGAGCGGGTCGACCTCGAGCAGGCCACCGATGAACGGGGCATCGGAGAAATAGCTCAGGATCGCGCCGTAGCCGGTGAGCAACAGTTGCTCGGTGTCGTGGCGCCGGAACGTGCCCGCATCCATCTCGCGCTCGAAGAACTGCACACTTCGATCCCAGTACGGGCGCAGCACGGCGGCCAGGTCGATGCCCAGGTGTGCACCGCCGTCGATCGCCTCGCGCCGTACGAGACGGATGTAGTCGGGGTTGTCGGCGAAGAAGTCGAAACTGGCCGACAGCACGTACTCCACCTTGCGCAACCCGCGCTCGTTGTTGTTGATGGCGCCCTCGAGACGGACGAACCAGTCGCTGAGCATGCGCTCGAACACTTCGCGGTACAGCCCGTCTTTCGAGCCGAAGTAGTGCAGCAGGCTCTGGCGTTTGATGCCGACACCGGCAGCGATGTCGTTCAGCGAGGTGCCGTCGTAGCCGTCGACGGCGAAGCAGCGAATGGCCTCGGCGAGCACGAGGTCGCGCGTCGATGGCTGCTCGTCGCCATGGTCGGCCATCAGGCGAGCCTACCCAGCACCCGCCGTCCCCGGGTGTGGTGGTACGGTCGCCCGGCGATGCCTGGGCATGCTGCAACCGTCGCTGCCGAGCGGGTGCTCACCCCCGACGGGTGGGTCGGCCCGGCCGTGGTCGAGATGGTCGAGGGCTCGGTCACCGCCGTGTCGCCCTGCGCCGGCCCCACCGAGGTGGCGGTACTCGCCCCCGGATTCGTCGACCTGCAGGTGAACGGCATCGACGACGTCGACGTGGCAACCGCCGACGGCGACGACTGGGCCCGGCTCGACACCCTCCTCCTGGCCCAGGGCACCACCACGTGGTGCCCCACGCTCGTCACCAACCGCCTCGAGGCCTACGCCGCACCGCTCACCCGTATCGCTACTGCGATGCATCGTCCCGGCGCCCTGCGACCGGAGATCGCCGGGGTGCACCTCGAGGGTCCGTTCCTCGGTAGGGCCCACGGCGCCCACCGCAGCAGGTTGGTGCTGCCCGTCGACCTCGACTGGTTGGCAGCGCTGCCCGCGCACGTCGCCATGGTCACCCTGGGCGCCGAGCAGGTCGATGCGGCCGCGGCCACCGCGTTGCTGCGCGAGCGCGGGGTGCTGGTGTCGATCGGCCACACCACGGCCGACGACGACGAGCTCGACCGCGCTGCCGCTGCCGGGGCCACGATGGTGACGCACCTGTACAACGCGATGAGCGGCCTGCACCACCGCCAACCGGGGGTGGCGGCCTGGGCGCTCACCCACGACACCGTCGCCGCAGGCCTCATCGCCGACGGCGTGCACGTGCACCCGCGCATGCTGCGACTCGCCTTCACCGCCCTGGGCGCCGACCGCGTGGTGCTGGTCACCGATGCCGTGGGTTGGCGGGCCCGCACGGCGGGGCCGGTGCAGCTCGAGCTGCGCGACGGAGCGCCTCGCCTCGCCGACGACACCTTGGCCGGCAGCGCACTCACGATGGATGCCGCTGTGCGCACCTGCGTGGCCGCGGGAGTTCCCCTCGAGCAAGCCCTGCACGCAGCCTCCACGGTGCCGGCACGGCTGCTCGGCCTGGCCGACCGCGGCAGCATCACCCCCGGTCGGCGAGCCGATCTGGTGGCCCTCGATCAGCACCTGCAGGTGGCCGGGGTCTGGGTGGCCGGGCAGCGGGCGTAGGCCGGTACCCTCGCCGCATGCAGATCGTGTCAGCGCTCTTCGTCGAGAACTTCGCCCTGCGCCAGGCGCCCGGGCCGTCCACCCGCATCGATCTCACCGGCGCGATGTTCTCGATGGCCGCGCCGCAACCGGTGCCCGTCACCGTGTCGCCGCACCTGGTGGCCCTCATCTTCTGCCCACCCGACGAGCCGGGCAGCGGCAACTTCGAGGTCGTCTTCCGCACAGGCCTCGACGAGGCCGACGAACAGGTGGCCCGCAACGTCAGCCCCTTCACGGTCGAGCCGGGCAAGTTCACGTACCGCCTGGTGAAGGGCGACCTCGAGTTCACCGAGTACCGCCAGATCTTCGCTCACTGCCGCATCGATCGCGGTCCGTGGCACCTGGTGCCGTTCACCCTGCTGCCGCCGGCCGTCTGACCTGGTCGCTGCAGCGATGCAGCGGTCGATCGACCGGGCCACGGTGGGCCGCGGGTACAGTCGCACCGTGCCGTCGCTGACACCAGAACAAGACTCACTCGCCATATCGCTCATCCGTGGATTCGCCATGGACGCCCCGCTGCAGGCCAAGAGCGGACACCAGGGGACGGCGATGTCGCTGGCGCCGTTGGCGCACGTGCTGTACAGCCGGGTGATGCGCCACGACCCGGCGCAGCCCCTCTGGCCCGACCGCGACCGGTTCATCCTCTCGAACGGCCACGCATCGATCCTCCAGTACTCGATGCTGTACCTGGCCGGCTACGGCCTCGAACTCGACGACATCCGTCAGTTCCGCCAATGGGGCTCGGCCACCCCCGGCCACCCCGAGGTGCACCACACGGCCGGCGTCGAGGTCACCACCGGCCCGCTCGGGCAGGGGTTCGCCAACGCCGTGGGCATGGCCATCGCCGAACGTCAGCTGGCGGCCGAGTTCGGCACCGGCGCCATGCAGCACCACGTGTTCGTGGTGGCGGGCGACGGCTGCCTGATGGAGGGTGTCAGCCACGAAGCCGCCTCGCTGGCCGGTCACCTGGGTCTCGGCTCGCTCGTGTGCGTCTACGACGACAACAAGATCACCATCGACGGCACCACCGATCTCTCCTACAGCGACGACGTGCCGCAGCGCTTCGCGGCCTACGGCTGGCACGTCGAGAACCTCGGCGAGGTGGCCGACGACCTCGACGCCATCGAGGCCGGCCTGCGCCGGGCCATGGCGGTCACCGATCGGCCCAGCCTGGTCGTGCTGCGCAGCCACATCGGTCATCCGAGCCCCGACCTCACCGACAACCCGCACGCCCACGGCAACCCGTTCACGGCCGAGCACATCACCCGCACCAAAGCAGTGATGGGCATCCCCGACGAACCGTTCTGGGCCCCCGCAGAGCTGGTCGCCGCCTACCGCGGCCACTGCGCCGAGCGCGGCGCTGCGGTGCACTCGGCCTGGCAGCAGCGTCTCCACGACAGTGGCGTCGACCGGGCCGTGTGGGACGCACGGTGGGCCGCCACCGGCCTCGCCGGATGGGAGGCCGCGCTCCCCCGGTTCGAGCAGGGCGAGTCGATCGCCACCCGGGTGGCCATCGAGAAGGCCATCAACGCCACGTTGGCGCAGGTGCCCGGTGTGATGGCCGGCGCAGCCGACCTCACCGGCAACACCGGCACCAAACTCGCCGGTCAGCTGGCTCAATCGTCGGCGCAACCCTCCGGGCGCCAGGTGTACTACGGCGTGCGCGAACACGCGATGGGCGCCGCCATGGTGGGCATGGCGCTGCACGGTGGCGTGTTGCCGGTGGGCGGCACGTTCTTCGTGTTCCTCGACTACATGCGCCCCGCAGTGCGCCTCGCCGCGCTCAGTCGGGCCAAAGTGGTGTTCGTGTTCACCCACGACTCGGTCGGTGTGGGTGAAGACGGTCCCACCCACCAGCCGGTCGAACACCTGGCCACGTTGCGGGCCATCCCCGATCTCCAGGTCATCCGCCCGGCCGACGCCAACGAGACGGCTGCGGCCTGGCGGGCATGCATCGAACACGACGGCCCCACCGCTCTGGTGCTGTCGCGGCAGAACGTCACCGTGGTCACCGACGGCTCGGCCGTCGAACGGGGTGCCGGGGTGGTGCGCGACACCGACGGGCAGGCCCATCTGGTCATCGCCGCCACCGGGAGCGAGGTGCCGCTGGCCGTCGCGGCCGCCGAGCGCCTGGCCGGCGAGGGCATCCACGCCCGCGTGGTCAGCATGCCGTCGTGGGACCGCTTCGAGCGTCAGGACGACGACTACCGCGCCTCGGTGCTGCCCGCCGGCGTGCCGGTGCTGTCGGTCGAGGCCGCCACCACGTTCGGGTGGGCGCGCTGGGCCCAGCACTCCATCGGTATCGACCGCTTCGGTGCCAGCGCGCCGGGCGCCGTCGCCCTCGACCGCCTGGGCATCAACCTCGACCACGTCGTGGCGCAGGCACGCCACCTCACCGGCCACGCCGGCTGAAAGGACCCACGATGGAACGCCTCGTCCAACTGCACGACGAGTTCGGGCAGAGCCCCTGGCTCGACAACCTGAAGCGCAGCTACCTCACCGACGGCACGCTCGCCGGCCTGGTCGAGCGCGGCGTTCGCGGCCTCACCAGCAACCCCACCATCTTCCAGAAGGCCATCCAGGGTTCGGCCGACTACGACGAGCAGTTCCGCGACCTTGCTGCCTCTGACCGAGCGGTCATCGACATCTACTGGGAACTCGTGCTCGCCGACATCCACGGCGCGCTCGACGTGCTGGCCCCGGTGCACACCGACAGCCGTGGCCGCGACGGGTTCGTCAGCGTCGAGGTCGACCCCGGCCTCGCCCACGACGGGCCGCGCACCGAGGTGGCCGCCCGAACCCTGAGCCAGCGCATCGACCGACCGAACCTGATGGTGAAGATCCCCGCCACCCGCGAGGGGTTGCCCGCGATCCAGCAGATGATCGCCGAGGGCCGCAGCATCAACGTCACGTTGATCTTCAGCCTCGACCGCTACCAGAGGGTGATGGAGGCGTACCTGGCGGGCCTCGAGGAGTACGCCCAGTCGGCCGATGCCGACCTGTCGAAGGTGGCCAGCGTCGCCAGCTTCTTCATCAGCCGGGTCGACAGCGAGGTCGACAAGCGACTCGAGGCCATCGGCACGCCCGAGGCCCTGGCGCTGCGCGGCAAGGCCGCGGTGGCGCAGGGCAAACTCGCCTACCACGCCTTCCAGCAGACCTTCAGCGGGCCCCGGTGGGATGCGCTCGCTGCCCGTGGCGCCCGGGTGCAGCGGCCGCTGTGGGCCAGCACGTCCACCAAGAATCCTGCCTACCCCGACACCCTGTACGTCGACGAGCTCATCGGGCCGCTCACGGTGAACACCCTGCCCGACGCCACGCTCGAGGCGTTCGCCGACCACGGCACCCTCGCGCGCCGGGTCGATGCCGAGGTCGAGGCCGCTGCGGCCGCGTGGCAGGGCATCGCCGACGTCGGGGTCGACCTCGACGACGTCGCGGCACTCCTCGAGCGCGACGGCGTGCGCAGTTTCCAGCAGAGCTTCGACGAACTCCTTGCTGCGCTCGAGGCGAAAGCCGCCGAGCTGCGCGGCTGAGGCGCATCGTGGAGCCGACGAGCCCGATTCCAGGCGCCGCCGACCTCGAGGCGCTCATCGCCGCGCTGCCTCGCGAACGCGACCGCGACCTCGCCAGCAGCCTGCTCGGTTCGCTCGTGTCGCTGCTCGAACAGCGGCCCGAGACGATCGACCTGAAGATCGTCACCGCAGCACTGGCCGAGATGGGGGCGGCGTTCGAGATGTTCCGCCCCTACCGGCTCACACCGAAGGTCACCATCTTCGGCTCGGCTCGCACCCAGCCCGACGACCCCCTGTTCCAGCAGGCGCGGCTGGCGGCCGCTGCCCTCGCCGCCCGTGACTGGATGGTCATCACCGGTGCAGGGCCAGGCATCATGCAAGCAGCCATGGAGGGCGCAGGTCGCGCCCAGTCGATGGGTGTCTCGATCGAGCTGCCTCGCGAGCAGCGCCCGAACCCGGTCATCGCCGGCGACTCGAAGAACGTGACGATGAAGTACTTCTTCACCCGCAAGCTGATGCTGGTGAAGGAGAGCAAGGCATTCATCTGCCTGCCCGGGGGGTTCGGCACCCTCGACGAGGTCTTCGAGGTGCTCACCCTCACCCAGACCGGTAAGGGGGTGCCGGTACCCATCGTGTTCCTCGACACCCCGGGCGACCCGTACTGGGAGACCGTCCACGAGTTCGTCGACAGCCAACTCGTCGCTCGCGGCCTGGTGTCGGCGCCCGATACGGGGCTCTACTCCATCACCGAGTCGTCCGACGCCGCCGTCGACGAGATCCTGCGCTTCTACGCCAACTTCGACTCCATCCGCTACATCGGCGAGCAGCTCGTGGTGCGTGTGCAGCACGCCCCCACCGAGGCCCAGCTCGAACTGCTCAATGAACGATTCGGCCACCTCTGCCGGGTGGGTCGCATCGAACGGGTGGCACCCCACGAGCGCGAGATCGCCGAACACGATGCCGAACACCTGCCCCGTATCGGCCTGCGGTTCACCCGCCACGGCTACGGCGACCTGCGGGCCATGATCGACCTGCTCAACAGCTTCGTCCCCGACCCCGTCGAATCCGAGGACTGACCATGCACCTCGCCACGCTCTGGCAGTACCCGGTGAAGTCGATGATCGGCGGCGAGGTCGCCTCGGCCCACCTCACCCCCGAGGGCATGGTCGGCGACCGCACCTGGGCCACCCGCGACGAAGAGCGCGGCGGCATCCGTGGCGCGAAGAAGATCGGCGGCCTGATGCGGTGCGCCGCCAGGTACGTCGACGCCGAACCGCAGCCCGGCAGCACCGTCGAGATCACCCTGCCCGACGGCTCGACGGTGCGCAGCGACGACCCGACGGTCCACACCCGCCTGTCCGACGCACTCGGCCACCGGGTGAGCCTGTGGCCGCTCCAGCCACCGACCGACCTCGACCACTACCGACGCGGCGCACCCGACAGCACCGACATGCTCACCGAACTGCGGGCCGTGTTCGGCCGCGAGGGTGATGAGCCACTGCCCGATCTCAGCATCTTCCCGCCGGTCATCATGGAGTTCGAGTCGCCGCCCGGCACCTACCTCGACGCCTTTCCGCTGCTGGTCATGACCACCTCGGCGCTGCGTTCGCTCGCCGCCGCACTACCCGACAGCGCGGTCGACGTGCGCCGCTTCCGGCCCAACCTGGTGGTCGACACCGGCGACGCCGAAGGGCATCCCGAGTTCGCCTGGGTGGGCAAGCACCTGCACGTCGGCGAGGTGGTGCTCCGCGTGATCGAGGCCTGCCCGAGGTGTGTGATGGTCACCCGTGAGGTCGGCCCCGACCTGCCCGACGACCGCGCCGTGCTGCGCCACGTCGTGCGCGACCTCGACCAGAACGTCGGGGTCTACGCCGAGGTGATCGTGCCGGGTGTGGTGCGCGCCGGCGACCCGATGGTCGTCGCCGACGGCCCGGTATGAGCACGCCTGCACTTCGAGCCTTCACCGCGGCGGTTCGCCGCCGCGACGACTGGACCTGCGAGCCGGGCCTCGGCGCCGACGAACTGCGCCGAGCCGAACAGCACTTCGGCCTGGCGATGGCACCGCTGTGGCGCGAGGTGCTGCAGGTGGTGCACCCCGTGCAGTTGCCCGAGCCGCCCCGCGACGCCGACGGCATCCTGCGTTGGACGCGGGTGCCCGACTGGCGCCTGCGCGATCTCGAGGGCACGGCCTTCCTCATCGACGGACCGGTCGAGGGCGCCCTGTTCGACGTGGAGTACAACGAGGTGTGGCTACCCGACTGGGGTGCGCGACCCACCTCGCTCGACGAGGCGCTCGACCTGGCCCGGGCCGAACTCGGCCGCTCACCACTGCTCACCCCGCTGTGGAACCACCTCTACGCGGGGCCGAGCGACGACTCGCCCGTGGTGAGCATCGTCCAGACCGACATCCTCGTCGTCGCCGACACGCTCACCGAGTTCATCGAGCGCGGGCTCGACACCGAGGTCGAACCCTCGCTCTGACCCTCGCTGCTGCGGCCTGGCTCAGTCGTCGGATGACGAGCCGCGCAGCAAGTGAGCAGCCTTCTCGACAGCGCGCCGGGCCTGGGTGAGGCGCTTGTCGTCGGCCGGTCGACCGCTGCGTTCGGCGGCCGCTTCGCGCAGCAGCTCGAAAGTCCGCTCGTCGAGCTCGACCGCGATGGCGTCGAGTTGCTCGGCCAGGTCGTCGTACGCACCGCTCATGGTCGTGCCCCGTCGAGTGCTTCGGCGAGCAGCAGCATCGGATGGCGAACTCGCACTCCGACGGCGGCGAGGTGCATGGAACACCCAGGGTTGGCGCTGGCCACCTCGTGCCCGCCCGATCGGTCGATCGAGGCCAGTTTCCGTCGCCGCACTTCACCGGCCAGCTCGGGTTGCAGGGCGGAGTACGCGCCGCCGGCACCGCAGCACAGACCGTCGTCGTCGAGCTCGACCAGCGGGGCCACCGTGCCCAGCACCGTGCGCACAGCGAGGTGGGCGCGCTGGACGTGGCGGAGGTGGCACGGATCCTGGACGATGATCGGCTCGGCACGACGACGCACCACGAGCCGGTCCATTGACGGCGCCACGTGTTCGTGCACGTCGCGTACCCGGGCGCTGAACGCCACCGCCTCGGGCGTGCCGAGCAGGTGGCCGTAGTCCTTCAGCGCCGCACCACAGCCGGCGGAGTTCACGACGATGGGAGCGTCGCCCGGCATCGATGCCATCACCGCACGCGCCAGTCGCTCGGTGGCGTCGGTGAGCCCGGCGTGCACGTGTAGTGCACCGCAGCACGCACCCCCGTTGCCAGGAACGGCGTAGCGCTGGCCGAGGGCGTCGAGCACGCGTGCCGTGGCGCGATGGACGTCGCGCTGCCAGGCGTCCATCACACAGCCGGTGAACAGCCACACGTCGGTGCCCGTCGGCTTCACCGCCGGCCCGCGGCGCACCGGCAGCCGAGTGAGGCCGAGGCGACGCGGCACCAGGTGCAACCGCTGCGCCACCGCCAACAGGGTGGAACCGGTGAGCAGCAACCGATGGTGGCCGAGCACGGCGAACCCCCATCGCTGCCACCACGGCGTGATGCGGTGCCGGGTGGCGAGCGTGGAGCGGGTGGCTTCCATCAGGTGGCCGAACGGCACACCGCTCGGACAGGCCGGTTCGCATCCGCGGCACTGCACGCAGGTCTCCATGAACCCGACGAACTCGTCGGTCACCGGGGCGCCCTCGTTCTGCACGGCACGCATCGCCGCGATGCGGCCACGAGGCGACAATGCCTCCTCGCCGGTGGCGCGGAACGTGGGGCAATGCGGCAGGCACAAGCCGCAGCCCACACAACTGGCGAGTTCCTCGGAGTCGATCGAGAGATGCACGGCAGGTGTCACGGTACTCCGCAGCGACGGGATTCGCCGCCACGACTACCCTGCCCCGCCATGCCCGAGGGCCACACCATCCACCGCATCGCCAAGGACCACGGCGCGCTGCTCACCGGCCGGACGGTTTCCGTGAGTTCGCCCCAGGGCCGCTTCGCCGACGCCGTGATGGTCGACGGCCAGACGCTCGACCGCCTCGAGGCCTACGGCAAACACCTCTGGTACCACTGGTCGAACGGGTTGGTCGGCCACGTGCACCTGGGCCTGTTCGGCAAGTTCCGCATCCATCGCGGGCCGGAGGCGCCTGCGCCGGTGGGCGCCGTGCGCATGCGGATGCAGACCGACGGGTGCACCATCGATCTCGCCGGGCCCACCGACTGCTCCATCGGCGACGAGGCCGACCGCGCCTCGATCGTGGCCCGTCTGGGCCCCGACCCGCTGCGGCGCGACGCCCGCCCGGCCGTGGCGGTCGCCCGCATCCTGCGCAGCAAGCAGGCCATCGGCGCGTTGCTGCTCGACCAATCGGTGCTGTGCGGGGTGGGCAACGTGTACCGCGCCGAGGCCCTGTTCGTCCACGGCATCCACCCGGCGCGCCTCGGGCAGCAGTGCGACGAGGCCGAACTGAACACGCTGTGGTCCACCATCACGGCGATGCTGCGCCAGGGCGTGCGCGACAACCGCATCATCACCGTCGACCGCAGCGAACTCGACCTGCCCAAAGGACGGCGCATCCGCCGCGGCGAAGCGACGTACGTGTACCACCGCGACCGCTGCCTGCGCTGCGGCACGGCGGTGCAGACGGTCGACCTCGCCGGCCGTCCCTGCTACTTCTGCCCCACCTGCCAACCGGTCTGAGCCCGGGGTCGCTGCGGCTCTCGCTACTGGGCCTGCCAGGGCGGGGCGTCGGCGTCACCACGCCACCAGCGCAGCCGGCGCTCGGCCTCGGCTCGCGCCGCCTCGTCGTGGCGTCCGGCGCGCAAGCGCATCAGCGTCGCTGCCACCAGGCGCAGCGCGGCCACCGACTCGGCCACGTCGTCGCCGCGCATCGACCGGCCGTACCCCGCGGCGAACGCCTCGTAGAGGCCGGGAGCACCGCCCCAGCGCTCGGTCCAGGTCATCATCGGCGCGTGGTCCCAGGCTGCCGGACCGGTGCACAACAGGTCCCAGTCGAGCAGCACGGCCCCGTCGGCCGTCGCCACCACATTGCCCGGGTGCACGTCGCCGTGGCACAGCACCACCGGCGCTCCACGATGGGCCCAGTCACCGTGCTGCTCGAGTGCCGTGACGATGCCGCGCCGGGCCGCCGGGTCGAGCAGGTCGTCGACATCGGCCAGCAGGTGGTCGAACTGCCACCACGGGAACGCGCTGGCTGCGGGCAGGGGGTGCAGACCGCGCACCCGCGCCGGATCGATGCGGTGCAGACGGGCCACCATCTCGCCCACCTCGGCCCAGTCGACCTCACCCACCACCGCTTCGCGTCGCACCGCCCATGCCGCCAGACCGCCGTCCTCCAACGGGTCGAGGTGGAGATGGTGAGGCACGCGCAGCCCCTCACCGGCGAGGAACACCGCCAGACGGGAAGCCGAGATCGCGGCACCGGTCGGCCGACCCACCCGCACCACCACATCGTCGCCAGCAGCGAACAGGGCGTTCATCCCCACCCGTAGCAGCGTCGGCTCCGGCAGTCCCCACGCAGTTGCTGCTCGACGGGCGAGGTGGGAGGCCGCAGCGACATCGGCCACGGGCGCAGCCACGAAGGGCAGCACGTCGTTGGTCGTCATCGGGTACCGGCCGGCACGACGCCAGGGTTCAGGCGTCCGACCGGGTCGAACTGCTGCTTCACCCGGCGTTGCACCGCCAGCACCTCGGGGGCGACGGCGGCGGGGGCCAACGCAGACGCGACCTCGGCAGCGAGGTGCACCACACCGATGCCCACCTCGGCGAGCGCGGCACCACTGGGCAGCGAGCGCACCGTGGCCGTCACCTCGCTCGGCGCCACCACCGCCCGCCGCGCCGTGGGCACAACGGGCGCGTCGCATGCCTCGAGCCGATGCTGCGCCGCAGCGTGTTCGATGTCGCGGGGATGACCCTCGAGCAGCACCCACACCTGTCGCCCGTCCCACAGCACCGACATCGGGCGATAGAGCGCCATGAACAGCGGGGTGGGGTCGTCGGCGTCGGCCCGGAACCACTGCGAGTGCAGCGGCAGTGGCCGGGTGCGCACGATCACCTCGCCGAGGAAACCCAGTGTGCCGCGGCTGCCCACCAGCAGGCGGCAGAGGTCGAAGCCGCTCACGTTCTTCACCGTCGGCCCGCCGGCCTTCACCACCTCGCCCGCCGCCGACACGTAGCGGGCCTGCAACAGGGCATCGCGCACCGGGCCGTCGCCCAGTCGCCGCACACCGCTCAGCCCCACCGCCAGCGCTCCGCCCACGGTGCCGCCGCCCAGGTTGCCCGAGGCCAGGTTGCCTGAGGCCGGGTTGCCGGTGTGGGGCAACACCGTGCGCTGGCCGACCTCGGCCAGGGCAGCAGCGAGCGCCTCGATGGGCGTGCCTGCACCGCAGCACACCGTCATCTCGTCGGCCTGGATCCAGTCGATGCCGGCCGGTGCCGACACCGTCCGCACGCCGGGAACCGCACCTCCCCTGCTGCTCGTTCCGCAGATGGTGACCGGATCGTCGGCGCCCACCTCGGCTGCGAAGTCGTCGAGATCGATCACGTCAGACCCACAGCCCCTCGGGCACCTCGTGGGCGTCGCCACATGCGGCTGGGCTGGGCAGCACCTTGGTGGGATTCGCCAGTCCGGTGGTGTCGAACGCCGCCCGCAGCGCCGCCTGGGCCGCCAAGTCGGCCGGGCCGAACATCAGCGGCATCAGGTCGCGCTTCTCCATGCCGATGCCGTGCTCGCCGCTCAGCACCCCACCAGCCGCCACCGAGGCGCGCACGATCTCCTCCCCCGCTGCGTGCACCCGGTCCATCACCCCCGGTTCGCGCTTGTCGAACACCAGCAGTGGGTGCAGGTTGCCGTCGCCCGCGTGGAACACGTTCAACACCAGCAGGTCGTGGCGTGCCGCGATCTCGTACACCTGGGCCAGCACACCGGGCAGCGCCCGACGCGGCACCACGGTGTCGTGCAGGTAGTAGTTCGGCTTGATCCGTGCCACTGCACCGAACGCGGTCTTGCGGCCCTTCCACAACAGTGCCCGCTCGGCCTCGTCGGCGGCGATGCGCACGGTGCGACAGCCATGGGCGCGGGCGATGGCCACCACCCGTTCCTCGTCGTGGGCCAGCGCGTGCTCGGGGCCGGTCACCTCCACCAGCAGCACCGCGGCCGCATCGGTGGGCAGACCGGCGTGGATGTAGGCCTCGACCGCCTCGATGCACAACTGGTCCATCATCTCCAGCGCGGCGGGCACCATGCCGGCAGCGATGATGGCGCTGACGGTCTGGGCGCCCGCCTCGACGGTGTCGAAGTCGAACAGCATGGTGCGCACGCCGGGCGGGTTCTGGGTGAGGCGCACGCAGATGCGCGTCGCGATCCCGCACATGCCCTCGCTGCCGACGAAGGCACCGCGCAGGTCGTAGCCCTCGGTCTCGCCCGACTCGTCGCCCAGCATCGCGATCGTGCCGTCGGGTAGCACCACCTCGGCCGCGAGGATGTGCGCCGACGTCACGCCGTCGGCCAGGCAGTGCGGCCCACCGGAGTTGTTCGCCACGTTGCCACCGATCGAACAGCTCTGCTGGCTGCTCGGATCGGGGGCGAAGTGCAGGCCGTGGGCAGCCACCAACCGGGTGAGGTCGAGGTTCAACACCCCCGGCTCGACCCAGGCGAGGCGGTGCACCGGGTCGACCGACAGCACCTGGTTCATCTTCGTCAGGGCGATCACCAGCGCACCGTCGAGCGGCGTGGCGCCGCCGGCCAGGCCGGTGCCCGACCCCCGCGCCACGAACGGCACACCATGACGCACCGCAGCACGCACCACTGCCTGCACCTGCGGGGTCGACACCGGGAAGCACACGGCGCCGGCGACACCCTCGATGCTCGACGAGTCGCGCCCGTACAGGCCAAGTTCGGTGCTCCCCACCCGGACCGCGTCGGCGCCTACGGCAGCGCGCAGGTCGGCGAGCAGTTCGGGCTTCATCGGCGTGGGGTCAGGCGCGCCGACGCGAGCGATCGGCGTCGGCCCTGACCTGCTTCAGCACGATCACCTGACCGGGCTCGACCGGACGGCCGTCGACGAGCACGGTGTCGACATCGCCGAGCTCGTCGGCAAGGGTGGATGCACGTCCGTCGAGCCGGGCGCGCAGTTCGCGCTCCTTGACACGCATCGCCACGCGGCCCTCACGCAGCGCGTCGCTGACCGATCGCCCGCGATCGCGAACCGAGTCGCCGGCCCGCTTGGCCACCTGCACGGGCGCCAACTCACCGGCCACCGTCTTCACCTTCTTCTTCGCCGCACCCATGCCGAGCGCGCCGGCGACGATGCCGCCGGTGAACCAGAGCAGCCGCTTGATCATGCCGACCTCCGCGTGCCGCTACCGCGTTCGATGCGCGCCGGGTCCTTGCGGCGCAGCCGACGCCAGGCCCGCTGCGTGCCGGTGGCGAGCGCAGCGGTCTTGATGACCGGGGTGCTGAGCGCGGCCCGGGCAATGGCCCCGCTGCCCTGCACTGCGCTGCTGATGGCCTCGGCCGAGCCGAGCACGCGGTCGAAGCGGTCGAGGTCGTCGCGTGCTTCGTCGATGACGGCGGCGGCCGACTCGGTGGACGTACGCAGTTCGGCCAGCAGCGGGCCGGTCTCGGCCCGCAGGTGCGCCACCTCCTCGCGCAGCGACTTCAGCGAGTCGAGCACCCGCATCAACACCACGACGAGCGCGGCGAAGCCGATGCAGCACAGCACGGCGGCCAGCAGGACGGCCAGTTCACCTGCGGTCATGGGTGCCTCCGTTCCATCAGCTCGCCGATCTCCTGTTCGTGCCCGTGCCGGGTTGGTTCGTAGTAGCGCTTGTCAGCCTGATCGGCGGGCAGGTACTGCTGGTCGACCCAGCCGTCGGCGTGGTCATGAGGGTACTCGTAGCCCACCCCGTGACCGAGTGACTTCGCCCCCTGGTAGTGGCCGTCACGCAGATGCGCCGGCACCTCGCCCACCGCACCGGCCTGCACGTCGCTGCGCGCGTTCCAGATGGCGAGCGCGGCGCGGTTGCTCTTCGGCGCCGTGGCCAGGTGGATGACCGCCTGCGACAGGTTCAGCTGCGCCTCGGGCAGGCCGACGTGGTCGAGCGCCTGCGCGGCCGCGACGGCCGCCAGCAGCGCCGTCGGGTCGGCGAGACCCACGTCTTCGCTGGCGAAGATGATCATCCGGCGGGCGATGAAGCGGGCGTCCTCGCCAGCCTCGAGCATGCGGGCCAGGTAGTACACCGCCGCCTGCGGGTCGCTGCCGCGCATCGACTTGATGAACGCGCTGATCACGTCGTAGTGGTCGTCGCGGCCATACCGCAGCGCGCTGGTGCCGAGCGCTGACTCGACGTGCTCGATCGACACCGCACCGGGGCGGGCCAGCGCGCACGCCACCTCCAGCGCCGTGAGCACCTGCCGTCCGTCGCCACCGGCACGGTCGGCGAGGTGGGTGACGGCATCGGGATCGGCCAGCATCCCCTCGGCCTGCAGGCCCCGGTGGATGAGCGTGACGATTGCGTCGCGCCCCAACGGCTCCAGCCGGAACAGCGTCGACCGGCTGCGCAGCGGCGCGTTCACCTCGAAGAACGGGTTCTCGGTGGTGGCACCGATGAGGGTGAGCGTGCCGTCCTCCACCGCCGGCAGCAGGGCATCCTGCTGGCTCTTCGAGAAACGGTGGATCTCGTCGAGGAACAAGATGGTGCCGCGGCTGTGCTGGCCGAGGCGGTCGCGTGCCCGCTCGATCACCTCGCGCACGTCCTTCACCCCGGCCGTCACTGCGCTCAGCTGCTCGAAGGCACGCTTGGTGCTGCCGGCCACCGCCAGCGCCAGGGTGGTCTTGCCGGTGCCGGGCGGGCCCCAGAAGATGGCGCTGGTGAGCCGGTCGTGCTCGACCAACCGACGCAGCGCCTTGCCCGGGCCGACCAGGTGCTCCTGGCCCACCACATCGTCGAGGGTGCGCGGTCGCAGCCGGGCAGCCAGCGGCGCCTGGTCGCGCAGGCGCTCTTCGGCGGCGGCGCTGAACAGGTCGGTCACCTGTCCGACGCTATCGCTTCGGGCCGGGTGCCACGGGGCTGCCCGCCGGGTGCTGGGTACTCAGGTGCGATGGCGACGGCGGTACCCGCCGAGGAACCGCTCGATGCGGGTGATGGCCTCGGTGAGATCGTCGACGTTCGGCAGGAACACCACCCGGAAGTGATCGGGCGTGGGCCAGTTGAACCCGGTGCCCTGCACGATCAGCAGCTTCTCCTCGGCCAGCAGTTCGTAGGCGAAGTCCTGGTCGTTGGTGATGGGGTACATCTGCGGGTCGAGCCGCGGGAACATGTACAGCGCCGCCTTCGGCTTCACACAGGTGACGCCCGGGATCTGGGTGAGCATCTCGTGCGCCACGTTGCGCTGGCGGCACAGCCGCCCGGTGGGCGCCACCAGGTCGTCGATGCTCTGGTACCCGCCGAGTGCGGTCTGGATGGCGAGCTGGCCCGGCGTGTTCGAGCACAGCCGCATCGACGACAGCATGTCGAGGCCCTCGATGTAGTCGCGGGCGTGGCGCTTCTCGCCGCTCAGGATCATCCAACCGGCGCGGTAACCGCACGAGCGATAGTTCTTCGACAAGCCGTTGAAGGTGACGAACAGCACGTCGTCGGCCAGCGAGGCGATGCTGGTGTGCGTGTTGCCGTCGTAGAGCGTCTTGTCGTAGATCTCGTCGGCCATCACGATGAGCTGGTGCTGACGGGCGATCTCGACGATCTCCTGCAGCAGTTCGGGCGGGTACAGCGCCCCCGTCGGGTTGTTCGGGTTGATCACGACGATGGCCTTGGTGCGCGGGGTCACCTTGCGGCGGATGTCGTCGAGGTCGGGGAACCAGTCGCTCTGCTCGTCGCACAGGTAGTGCACCGGATTGCCGCCGCTCAGCGACACCGACGCCGTCCACAACGGGTAGTCGGGCGCAGGGA
>JBIIDH010000035.1:0-32431 GCA_044238435.1 Ilumatobacteraceae bacterium
CACGAGTACTCGCCGGTGCGGTCCATCTCGGCGGCGTGCGGGGCGATCTTGTCCTCGGCGAACCGGCGCAGCACCTCGCGGAACTCGCGCTGGGTGTCGGTGAGGGTGATGGGCTGCTCGCTCATCAGGCGCCGACGAGGTCGCGCCAGCGGGCCGGATAGGCAGCCGCCACCTGCTGAGGGCTCATCCGCAGGGTGCTCTCGGGCACCATGTCGGCGATGGCTCGTGCCTCGGCATAGTGCACCGCCACGTGCGACACACCCTCGAACATGGTGCGGCGCAACGCCACCAGGTCGGCCGGCGGGTTGGGGTCGAGATATCCCCACACCGTGAACGCAATGGTGAGGTCGTGCACGACCGGGGCCCGGCTGAACAGCGAGGCGCGGCGCAGACCCACACCCAGGCAGCCGCGCAACGCATCATCGACCGACTCGCCGGCGCTGACGTGCACCTTCGAGCGGAAGGTGTTGGCGATCTTGATGGCAAAGCCCTGATCAGGGCCCTGGTAGCCGAGCCGTTCGCCCGCAGGCTGGAACCCCTCGATCTCACCGGGCCGGTCGGGCATCCACGAAGCGGGCACGTGGTCGGGCGCGGCATATGCGCGCGCCGTGTCGACCGGAGGGACAGGAGCGAACTTCGGAGCAGCCATAACGGGGATGTTCTAGCGCATCGCGCCTGCCGCGGTCAGGCCGGGGCGTGCAGCAGACCGAACACCAGGCCCTCTTCCAGTGCCCTCCACGACGCCTCGATGATGTTCGAGCTCACGCCGATGGTGGTCCAGGTGCGCTCGCCGTTGGAGAAGTCGATGAGCACTCGGGTGACCGCGCCGGTGGCCGTGGCCCCGTCGAGGATGCGCACCTTGTAGTCGGTGAGGTGGATGCGTCCGATCTGCGGATAGGCGTTGGCCAGCGCCGAGCGCAGGGCGGTGTCGATGGCGTTCACCGGACCGTTGCCCTCGGCCACGTGCACGTGGCGGGTGTCGCCCACCCACGCCTTCACCGTGGCCTCGGTGGTGAACTGGCCGCTCGGCAACTCGTCGGTGATGACGCGCATGCTCTCGACCCGGAAGTACTGCTGCTCCCAGCCCGCAGCGCGGCGCATCAGCAGTTCGAGCGAGGCGTCGGCGGCCTCGAAGTGGTAGCCCTCGTGCTCGAGGCGCTTCAGGTCGTCGATCACCTGGTTCACCGCCGGACCGTCCATCGGCAGGCCGATCTCGTCGGCCTTCATCTGGATGGTGGCCCGGCCGGCCATCTCGCTCACCACGAAGCGGGTGCCATTGCCCACCAGATCGGGGTCGACGTGCTCGTAGGCGTCCTTGGCCCGGGCGATGGCGCTGACGTGCAGGCCGGCCTTGTGGGCGAACGCCGACGAGCCGACGTACGGCGCCTGCGGGTTGAGGGGACGGTTCAGCACCTCGGCCACGTGCTTGCTCACCGCGGTGAGCCGCTCGAGGCGACCGTCGGGCAGGCACGGCAGGCCCAGCTTGAGCTGCAGGTTGGGGATGACGGTGGTGAGGTTGCAGTTGCCGGTGCGCTCGCCCAGACCGTTCAGCGTGCCCTGCACGTGGCGCGCCCCGGCGCGCACAGCCGCCATCGAGTTGGCCACCGCACACCCGGTGTCGTCGTGGCAGTGGATGCCGATGATGACGTCGTTGCCCACGTGACGCTGAACCTCGGAGACGATGTGCTCGACCTCGTGGGGCAGCGAGCCGCCGTTGGTGTCGCACAGCACCACGTGCGACGCACCCTTCACCACCGCCGCCTCGAGGGCACGCAGGCTGAACTCGGGGTTGCGCTTGAAGCCGTCGAAGAAGTGCTCCATGTCGACCATCACGCGGCGGCCGTTCCCGGCGAGGAACGCCACCGAGTCGGCGATCATCGCCTCACCCTCATCGAGCGTGGTCTGCAACGCCTCGAGCACGTGGTAGTCCCAGCTCTTCGCCACGATGCACACCGCCGAGGTGTTGGCGTCGAGCAGGTTGCGCAGTGTGGCGTCGTCGTCGACCTTGCCCCGTGGCCGGCGGGTGCTGCCGAACGCCACCATGGTGGAGGTGGTGAGGCGCAGTTCGGTGGCGGCACGGGCGAAGAACTCGATGTCTTTCGGGTTGGCGCCGGGCCAGCCACCTTCGATGAAGTGCACACCGAGGTGGTCGAGCTGCTCGGCGATGCGCAGCTTGTCGTCGACCGTGGCCGACACGCCTTCCACCTGCAGGCCGTCGCGCAGGGTGGTGTCGAAGACTTCGATCATCGGGTGGGTGCTCATGTCAGCTCCTCGTGGGGAAATCTGTCCGGAGAAATGAAACAGCCGCCCAGAGGGGCGGCTGCGAGCGCACGTGGGAGGCCACGTGCGCTAACGAATGATGATGATCGAGGCGATGCGGAGGGGCAGACGACGGATCACGCTCCAGATTGTGCCCCGGTACGAAGCGAACGTCAACGCGGACCGGTAGGTCGCCGGTCGCGAACGGCCCATTCTCGCGGTCCGCCTGTGCACGACCCTGTGCACGACCGGTGGACAACCACCCCGGATCTGGGGATCACCGGGAACTTCGGTGGACAACCCTGTGAATTCGAAAATATCCCTTGACCTGGGATGATGGCGGGTGCAGAGTGCTGTCCACACCGGACAGCGCACGCCGACCGGGGCCCTGGGGACGGGGCCGGAACCGAGAGCGACCCCCGCACAGGCGTCGCAGGAGGAACCGGACACCCAACGGGGCCGACGAGGCGACAAGCGGGTGCGGTAGGGATGACTCCACGAGGTCGGGGGGATTCCGGATCGGGCAACCGATGCGGATGAAGTCGACCGAAACGGGAATCGCCCGCCGGAGCGCACACTCCGACGGGCGATGACATTCGTCGAGACGAAGGGTAACTCCGGGTGATCGATCGAAGGTGGATCATCCCGACTCGAAGTGGCCCCGAGTGGAGCGCCTGCCTCGGCGGGCAGCACCGCTCGGGGTCCTTCACGTTGTCGGCCCCGGCGGCGGTGACGTCAGCTCGACGCGAGTTCGCACCAGTCGATGTAGCGCGGGTCCTGGCGGCGCACGGCCTTGGCGTAGGTCTCGGCGATGGCGCGGGTCTTCGGGCCGGGGCACGGCACCGCTCGGTCGTCGACCGAGTTCACCGAGCTGATCTCGGCGGCGGTGCCGCACACGAAGATCTCCTCGGCGATGTAGAGGTCGCTGCGGGCGATGTTGTCGACGCGCAGGTCGAAGCCGAGGTCGCGGGCGATGACCGACACCGAGTTCTGGGTGATGCCCTCGAGCGCGCCGGCCGACAGCGGCGGGGTGAGGATGATGTCATTGCGCACCGCGAAGATGTTCTCGCCGGTGCACTCGGCCACCAGACCGTTGGGGGCGAGCATGATGGCCTCGTCGTAGCCGGCCTTCAGCGCCTCGACCTTGGCGAGCGAACTGTTCACATAGTTGCCGACGGTCTTCGACGCGGGCGGCATCGTGTTGTGATCGTGCCGGGTCCACGACGAGATCTTCATCCGCACGCCCTTCTCGACGGCATCGTCGCCGAGGTAGGCGCCCCACGGCCAGCAGGCGATGGCCACGTCGACCTTGCACGGCAGGGTGTTCAGACCCATCTCGCCGTAGCCGTAGTACGCGATGGGGCGCACGTAGCAACCGGGCAGCCCGGTGGACATGACCGTCGCCTTGGTGGCGGCGACGAGTTCCTCGACGGTGTAGGGGATGTCCATTCCGAGGATGTGCGCGCTGCGGAAGAGGCGCTCGATGTGCTCGGTGAGGCGGAACACGGCCGGGCCGTCGTCGGTGGCGTAGGCGCGGATGCCCTCGAACACACCGGTGCCGTAGTGCAGGGTGTGCGTGAGCACGTGCACCTGGGCCTTGTCCCAGTCGACGAGTTCGCCGTTCATCCAGATCTTCGGCGTGGTTTGGATCGGCACCGTTGCCCCCTGTTGGTCGATGTGGTCGGTCGATGTCTTCGAAGTGGTCGGTCAGCCTGCCACGAGGGCGGCGATCTGTGAACCGATCTCGCTGGTGCTGCCAGCACCCGCCTGCGCGCAGGCAGCACGGATGCGGTCGGCGGCCGCCGACTCACCCAGGAAGTCGAGCATCAGTGCGGCGCTGAGGACGGCGGCCGTGGGGTTCGCCTTGCCCGTGCCCACGATGTCGGGCGCCGAGCCGTGCACCGGTTCGAACATGCTGGGGCCGGTGCGCGCCGGGTTGAGGTTGGCACTGCTGGCCAAGCCGATGCCGCCGCTGACGGCGCCTCCGAGGTCGGTGAGGATGTCGCCGAACAGGTTGTCGGTGACGATGACGTCGTATCGGTGCGGGTCTTGCACGAAGTAGATGCAGGCTGCGTCGACGTGGTTGTAGCCGGTGGCGATGTCGGGGTACTCGGCTGCCACGGCGTTGAAGGCGCGTTGCCACAGATCGCCGGCGAAGGTGAGCACGTTGGTCTTGTGCACCAGGGTGACGTGCTTGGCACCATTGCGGCTGCGGGCCAGTTCGAACGCGTAGCGGATGGCGCGCTCGGCACCCATCCGGGTGTTCACCGACCCCTGCGTGGCCACCTCGTGCGGGGTGCCCTTGCGCAGCACGCCACCTTCACCCACGTAGGGGCCCTCGGTGTTCTCGCGGATGACCACGAAGTCGTGCGGCCGGTCGTGTCCGGGAGCAGTGCCGATGAACGGCCGCTGGTTCACGTACAGGTCGAGCTCGAAACGCATCTTCAGCAGCAGACCGCGTTCGATCACGCCCGGCGGCACATCGGGCGTGCCCACTGCACCGAGCAGGATGGCGTCATAGCCACGCAACTGATCGAGCGTCGCGTCCGACAGGATCTCGCCGTCGCGCAGGTAGCGCGCCCCGCCGAGATCGAACTCGGTGGTGTCGATCGACACGCCGGCGGCCTGCACCACCTTGAGTGCCTCGGTGGTCACCTCGGGGCCGATACCGTCGCCGCCGATCACTGCAATTCGATGCGCCATAGGTCCGTCACGGTACCCCGTCACCCCCTCACCGTGCCCAACCGCTCGCCGTGCCGAGTCGCTCGCCGGGCGCATGTCGGCTTCGGGCCGGTGGCGGGCCGGAAGTCGACACGGGGTCGACACGTGGGAGGCGTCGGTAGGCTGGGCCTATGGCGAAGCACCATCTGTCCCGCGCTGCGTTCGAGCGCCTGCAGGCCGAGCACCACGACCTCACCACCCGCGGCCGCATCGAAGTGGCTCAGAAGATCGAAGCGGCGCGCCTGCTGGGCGACCTGTCCGAGAACGGCGACTACCACGCCGCGAAGGACGAGCAGGGCCACATGGAGGGCCGCATCCGGCACCTCGAGCACATGCTCGACGCCGACAACCACGTGATCATCGAACCCAACAGCGACGGCTCGATCGGGCCTGGCTCCATCGTCACCATCGTGTACGAGGGCGACGACGACGACGAGGCCGAGCGCTACCTGGTGGGCCACCCCGAGGAGCAGACCGACGGCCTCGAAGTGATGAGCCCGCAGTCGCCGCTCGGGTCGGCGTTGCTGGGCAAGGCCGAGGGCGACTGGGTCGAGTACCAGGCGCCGCGCGGCCCGATGCGAGTGAAGGTCCTCGAGGTGGAGACCGCCTAGTGGCTCTGCGCGACGGACGCGACGGCGTACCCACGCCCGATCTCCCGCCGGGGGCTGCAATGGAATTGCCCGGCCGCGGCACCACGTTCGTCCGCTCGCTTCCCGGTCCTCCGGGGGCACCCACCCTCGTGCTGCTGCACGGCTGGACCGCGTCGGCCGATCTCAACTGGTTCCGCTGCTACGAGCCGCTGGGCGAGCAGTACCGGGTGCTGGCACTCGACCACCGTGGGCATGGCAAGGGCATCCGCTCGAAGAAGACGTTCCGGTTGGAGGACTGCGCCGACGACGCCGTCGCGGTGTGCGACGTGTTGGGCATCGAGCAGTTCATCCCCGTCGGCTACTCGATGGGCGGGCCGGTGGCGCAGTTGATGTGGCACCGCCATCGCGAGCGGGTGGCGGGCCTGGTGCTGTGTGCCACCGCCGGCTACTTCGCCAGCTCACGCGAGGAACGGCTGAGCTTCCTCGGCATCTCGGGCCTCGCCGCGCTCGCTCGACTGACGCCCAGCCAGGCGCGCAGTTGGCTGACCGAGCAGTTCTACCTGCAGCACAAGACCACCGAGTGGGAGCCGTGGGCCATCAACGAGGCCAGCCTGCACGACTGGCGGGCCGTGCTCGAGGCGGGCCGCGCCATCGGGTCGTTCTCGTCACGCGAGTGGTTGGGCGAGATCAGTGCGCCCACCTCGGTACTCATCACCATGCGCGACCGGGTGGTGCCGGTGCGCCGGCAGGTGCGGCTGTTCGAGTCGATCCGCGGCGCCGAGGCGTTCCGTGTCGACGGCGATCACGACGCGGTCGTGGCCAACGCCGAACGCTTCGTGCCCACCCTGCTGAGGGCCATCCACAGCGTCGCCGAACGAGTCTCGATGTCGACCCCATGAGACGCATCACCGGCGTGGCCGCCATCGCCGCAGCAGCATCGGCCGCAGCACTCGCGTTGCGCCACCGCCACAACGTGCGCCTGCGCCGAAACCTCGACATCGCCCGCCTCGGAGCGAAGGTGGGTTCCACCTATGCCGGCACCGCAGCACGCAAGGTGTTCGCCGGCGCCGAGCGCCGCATCGAACTCGACCGCGAGCGCGAACTGAAGACGGCTGATGCCATCGCCGAGCGGCTCGGCAACATGAAGGGTGCGCTGATGAAGCTGGGCCAGATGGCCAGCTACGTCGACGAGGGCCTCCCCGGCCCGCTGCGCGAAGCACTGGCCCAACTGCAGAGCAACGCTCCGCCGATGAGCGCCGAACTGGCGGCCGGGGTGATCGAGCGCGAACTCGGTGCGCCGCCCGAGCAGGTGTTCCTCGAGTGGGACCCGGTGCCGTTGGCCTCGGCCAGCATCGGCCAGGTGCACCGTGCGGTGGTGCTCGATCCGGCCACCGGCCTCGAGCGTGCCGTGGCGGTGAAGGTGCAGTACCCCGGCGTGGGCGACTCGATCGCCGCCGACCTCAGCAACGCCGACCTGCTCGGCGCCATCTTGAAGCAGGGCTTCGGCGGACTGAACCCCGACGACATGGTGGCCGAGATCAAAGAGCGCATCACCGACGAGCTCGACTACGCGCTCGAGGCACGCAATCAGGCCGTGTTCGCCGAGCACTACCGCGGCCACCCGTTCATCCACATCCCCGAGGTGCTGCCGGCGTTCTGCACCAGCCGGGTGCTGACCACCGAATTGGTGAACGGCCACACCTGGGCCGAGGTGCTCACCTGGTCGCAGGAGCAGCGCGACCTCGTCGGCGAGACGCTGTTCCGCTTCGTGTTCCGCAGTCTCTACGGCATGCGCCTGTTCAACGGCGACCCGCACCCGGGCAACTACCTGTTCCACGGCGACGGGCGCGTCACGTTCCTCGACTTCGGCCTGGTGAAGCACTTCAGTGACGACGAGATGGACACGTTCATCGCCATGGTGAAGTCGGCCGCCTACGACCAGGATGGTGTCGAGTTCCGGCGCATCATCGAACGCGCCGGCATGCTGCGCGAGGGCTGTCCCGCCAGCGACGACGAGATCGGCGACTACTTCAGCCACTTCTACGACAGCGTGCGCGCCGACGCACCCGTCACCTGGTCGGGCGAGTACTCCAGCCGCATCGTGCGCCATACCTTCGACCGCACCAGCCCCATCTCGCAGTACGCCACGGTGCCGAAGGCGTTCGTGTTCATCCAGCGCATCAACCTCGGGCTGTACGCGCTGCTGGGCGAACTGCGGGCCAGCGGCAACTACCGGCGCATCGCCGAGGAGTTGTGGCCGTTCGTGCAGGGCCCGCCCAGCACCCCGCTGGCCGAACTCGAGCAGCCCTGGCTGGCCCGACACCGCAACCGCACCGCAGCCCGTTAGCGTCGCTCACCATGCGTACCGCCCGGCTCGTCGTGAGCTCTCTCGCCGCACTGTCCCTCCTCGCCGCCTGCGGTAGCGAGCAGGGCACCGACGCCGCCGACACCAGCACCGCTGCCACCAGTGGCGACACCGCTCCGGTCGACACCGCTCCGGTCGACACCGCTCTGGTCGACAACGGCGGAGGCGACGCCACCCTCACCACGGTGGCACCGAACCCCGACAAGCCCACGGTCAGCATCCCGGCCAGCCTGCCCACTGAACTGGTGGTCACCGACCTCACCGAGGGCACCGGCCCTGCCGCCGAGGCGGGCGACGTCGTGGTGGTGAACTACGTGGGCGTGCGTTCGGCCGACGGCACCGAGTTCGACAACAGTTACGACCGCGGCGAGCCCTTCAGCGTCACGCTCGGCGCCGGCATGGTCATCCAAGGCTGGGACGACGGCCTGGTGGGCATCAAGCAGGGCGGCCGCCGCCAGCTCGACATCCCGGCCGACCTGGCTTACGGCGACACCCCGCAGGGCGGCGTCATCCAGCCCGGCGACGCGCTCACCTTCGTGGTCGACGCCGTGGCCGTCATCTCCATCCCCGATGCCTCGGAGGCACCCGACGTCGCGGTCACCGGCGGCCCCAACATCGCCGAGATCGCGACGGTCGACCTCGTCACGGGCGACGGCGCCGAGATCGCCACCGGTCAGCACGTGTACATCCACCTCATCGCATTCCGCGCCGACACGGGCGAGCAGATCGACTCGTCGTGGCCCGGTGGCGCACCGCTCGACTTCACCTACGACAGCGGCGAACTGATGCCCAGCATCGAGTCGGCCATGGCCGGCATGAAGGTGGGCGGCCGACGGCAGATGACCATCCCGTTCGAGCAGGGCTTCGGTGCGGGTGGCAACGAGCAGTTGGGCCTGCCGCCCTCCACCGACGTGGTGCTGGTGATCGACCTGCTCGCCTCGTACTGACCGGCGCCTCAGCGCCAGAGATCAGCGCCAGAGATCAGCGCCAGAGATCAGCGGTAGTACGGGTTCTCGCCGTTGGCGTGATCGGTGAGGTCTTTCACCCGCTCGATACCGGCCACCTGTTCGACGAGCATGGTCTGCACACCGTCGAGCATGGTCATCCGGCTCATCGAACAGCCGTGGCAGCCGCCGCCCATCGTGAGATAGGCCGTGCCCTCACCGTCGTGGCCGACGAAGGTGACGAACCCACCGTGCGCGGCCAGTGCGGGGTTCACCTCGGCGGTGACGACCGCCTCGACCTCGGCGCTGAGTGCATCGTCGCGGATGAGCCCCTCCACCATCGGCACCGCGGGCTTGTTGGGGTTGCGGATGACGAGACCCTGCGACTCGGTGTGATCGAGTGTGGCCCCCTCGAGCAGTTCCAGATCCTTCGCCGGGATGATGACCTTCAGGGCACGGCCCTCGTCGTCGCGATGCGTGCGCACCTCGTCGCTGAAGGCTGCCGTGGTGACGATGTCGAAGCTGAGGTCGTAGCGGAACGCCTCGCCCGGGGCGCTGATGATCTCGAGGCGCAGACCCAGGCGGTCGGCGTCGGGGTCGTCGTCGCGCAGGGTGACCAACTGGGTCAGCGCAGCCTGCGTGACGGTGATGATCTGGCTCGGCGCCTCGGAGGCGAGCGGGCTGGTGGGCGGGACGAGGGGGCTCGAGGTCACGATCCGCAGGCTACCGGGCGCTTGTCAGCCGCCACCGTTGCACTCGATGCGCTGACCGGTGACATATCCCGAGCCGGGGCTGCACAGCCACAGCACCACGTTCGCCACATCGAGCGGCTGGCACACCCGGCCGAACGGAGATCCGGCGTCGAGGGCACGCAGGTCGTCCATCTCGCGGTTGCCGGTGAACGCCCGGGCAAGACGCACCCCCATGTCGGTCTCGACCAACCCCGGTGCCACCACGTTCACGTGGATGCCGAACGGCCGCTCCTCCTTCGCCAGGGTGAACGCGAGGGCCTCCATCGCCGCCTTGCCCATGTTGTAGGGCGCACCGTTGGCACCCATCGACGAGGTGGCCACCGACGAGATCATCACCACATCGCCACGGCCCACCTCGGCGGCGCGCCGGCGGATGTGCGGCAGGGCCGCCCGGGCAACATGGTGCGGCCCGAAGGCGTGCACGGCCACCACCCGCATCATCTCCTCCGGATCGGTGTCGACCACGGCTCGCCCGCGCGAGGCGATACCGGCGTTGCACACCAGGGTGTCGAGCCCACCGAAGTCGGCCACCACTGCGTCGACCATCGCATCCTGTTCGGCCGGGTCGCTCACCGACGCGGCGTACGCCCGGGCCACACCACCGGCCGCTTCGATGGCGGCGACGGCGGCGTCGGCCGACTCGCGGTCGCGGTGGTAGTTCACGGCGACCGCCGCACCCTCTGCGGCCAGCAGTTCGCTGATGCCCCGACCGATCCCCCGACCGCCGCCCGTCACCAGTGCGATCCGACCCTGCAAGCTGCCCATAACGTCCCCGATCAGTGTGAAGTGACCTGCGAGATGGCAACCTAGACGCGTGCAGGACGGCAGCAAGAAGGCGATCATCGCGGCGTTCTTCGCCAACCTCGGCATCGCCGTGGCGAAGTTCGTCGGTTTCATCATCACCGGGTCGGCGGGCCTGCTCGCCGAGGCGGGCCACTCGCTGGCCGACACCGGGAACCAGGCGCTGCTGCTGTTCGGCTCCCGCCGGGCGGTGCGGCGCGCCGACCGGACGCACCCGTTCGGGTACGGGGCCGAGCGCTACTTCTGGTCGTTCGTCGTGGCCCTGGTGCTGTTCAGCATGGGCGGCCTGTTCGCCCTGTACGAGGGCATCCACAAGCTCAGCGACCCGCACGAGGTCGACAGCATCGGCGTGGCCTATGCCATCTTGATCATCGCCATCGCGCTCGAGACCTACTCGTTGCGCACCGCGATCAAGGAAGCCAACCATGTCCGACCGAAGGACAAGAGTTGGTGGTGGTTCATCCGCAACGCCAAGTCGCCCGAACTGCCCGTGGTGCTGCTGGAGGACTGCGGCGCCGAGATCGGTCTGGTGCTCGCACTGGCCGGACTCACCGTGGCCGACATCACCGGCGACCCGCGTTGGGACGCAGTCGGCTCCATCGCCATCGGCGTGCTGTTGGTCGTCATCGCCATCGTGCTCGCCATCGAGATGAAGGGTCTGCTCATCGGTGAAGCGCCGCTCGACGACTCGTTGCAGGCGATCGAGCAGGCCATCACCACCACGCCGCGCGTGATGAGCATCATCCACCTCCGGGCCAAGCACCTCGGCCCCGACGAACTCCTGGTGGCCGCCAAGGTCGAGTTCGACCATCAGCTCAGCGTCGCCGAACTCGCCGCAGCCATCGACGCAACCGAGATGGCGATGCGTGCCGCCGCGCCGACGGCCATGACCATCTACATCGAGCCCGACATCCGCCGGCAGATCGACCCAGCATGACCGCAGCGGCCGGAGGGGACGGCGCCACAGCAGCGCCGGCCCGGCCACTCGGGCTGTTCGCGCTCGGCATCGCCGTGGTGTGCTTCAGCCTCGGTTCCACCCTGGTGAAGATGGCCGGCATCCCCGGCCCGACGATGGCGTTCTGGCGCATGCTGCTGACGGCTGCGTCGTGGACCACCATCTTGTGGTTCACCGAACACCGCACCATCACGCGCGCCGAACTGCGCCGCGCGCTGGTGCCGGGCGTGGTGTTCGGCCTCAACATCGTCTGCTTCTTCACCGGTGTCACCAAGACCAGCGTGGCGAATGCCGAGTTCATCGGCGCACTCACCCCGCTCATCGTGGTGCCCGCCGGGGCCATCTTGTTCCACGAGAAGATCAACGCGAAGGCGCTGTGGTTCGGCGTGCTGTCGATCGTCGGGTTGACGATCGTGCTGTTCAACGCTCCCCCACGAGGCTCGGCCAGTTGGGCCGGCAACATGTTCATCGTGGTGGCCGTCTGCTTGTGGGCCGCCTACCTGCTCACCAGCCGGCGGCTCCGCGAGACCATGAGCGTGCAGGCCATCATGGCCGCCATCATGCCCATCGCTGCCGCGACGGTGTTCCCCATCACGCTCGTCACCGGCAACCTCGACGACCTCACGGTGCACTCGCTGCCGTACATCGTCATCCTGGCCCTTCTGACGGGCACCCTGGCGCACGGGATGATCGTGTTCGCCCAGCGCACCGTGCCGGTGGGCACCATCGGCATCATGCAGGTGGCCCAGCCGGCGCTCGCCGTGCTCTGGGCCTACCTGCTGCTCGACCAGACCATCCTGCCCATCCAGTTGCTGGGCATGGCCATGGTGCTCGGCGGCATCATCGCCGTCGTCACCATCACCCGGCGGGGCGCGGCAGCCGATGCACGGGCTGCCGCTGCCATCGACGCCGAGCTCACTGCCGGCACCACACCGGCCGACGGCTGACGGTACGATCACCCCGACAACTGCAGGGGAGCTCGCAGGCACGGCGGGCTGAGAGGGTGGCCGATCCGTCATCGACCCGAGAACCTGATCTGGGTAATGCCAGCGGAGGGATGCTCATGACACCACCCGAATCCATCCTCGTCGTCGTCGGCGGCGGGCCCGTTCGCGTACCCGCGGCTGTGGCGGCGACCGCGCCCGACCTCGTCATCGCTGCCGACAGCGGCCTCGACGCCGCCCGCGAGGCAGGTCTGCGCCCCGACATCCTGGTGGGCGATCTCGACAGCATCAGCGATGCCGGCCTCGCCTGGGCCCGCGCCGAGGGAGTGCTCATCGAGACCCACCCGGCCGACAAGGACCACACCGACACCGACCTCGCCCTGCACCGGGCCGTGGGGTTGGGCGGCCGGCACATCACCCTGCTCGCGTCCGATGGTGCGGGCAGCACCGGTCATCGCCTCGACCACCTCCTCGGCACCATCGCCGCACTCGGTTCGCCCACGTTGGCGGCATGCGAGTCGGTCACCGCGTACGTGGGCGGCACGGCGCTGCACGTGGTGCACCCCGGCCGGTCGATCGCCCTGCGACTGCGGCCGGGCGCCGTGTTCTCGCTCGTCGCGGCGCACGGCCCGTGCGACGGGGTGACGCTCGGCGGCGCCCGCTGGCCGCTCGACCACGCCTCGCTCGCCGCGTCGAGCACCCGAGGCATCAGCAATGAAGCCCTCGGCGACACCGTGCCGGCCACTGTCGACGTCGCAGTCGCCCACGGCATCGTCACCGTCATCGTCCCGGAGGTCGTCTCGTGAACACCCGCCGCGCTGCGCTCGCCCTCATCGCTGTGCTGATGGCCGCCGGCACCGCCGCCTGCGGCGACGACGAGCCCCGTGGCCCGGTCACCCTCACCCTCGTCACCTACGACTCGTTCCCTGCCGAAGGCACCTCGCTGAACACTGCGCTCGCCGAGTTCACCGCCGACACGGGCATCGCCGTACGCATTGTCGTGGCCGGCGATGCGGGCACGATGGTGAGCAAGGCGGCCCTCACCGCCGGCAACCCCGAGGGCGACGTGATGTGGGGCGTCGACAACACCCTGCTGTCACGGGCCCTGGCGGCCGAGGTGTTCGACCCCTACGAGTCGAAGGAGTTGGCCGCCATCGAGCCGGCGCTCACCGCGCTGGTGCCGGGCTTCGAGGCCACGCCGGTCGACAGCGGCGACGTGTGCCTGAACTACGACATCGCCTGGTTCGCCGAGCGCGGCCTCGAACCGCCCGCCACCCTCGCCGACCTCACCGATCCCGCCTACCGCGACCTGCTGGTGGTGCAGAACCCGGCGTCGTCGTCGCCAGGCCTCGCCTTCCTCCTGGCCACCGTGGCCGCCTTCGGTGCCGACGGCTGGCAGCCGTACTGGGCCGACCTGCGCGCCAACGGTGTGGAGGTGGTCGACTCGTGGACCACCGCGTACTACGAACGGTTCAGCGGGTCGAGCGGCAAGGGCCCGCGGCCGCTGGTGGTGAGCTACGCCACCAGTCCGCCCGCCGAGGTGCTGTTCGCCGACCCGCCGCGGACCGATGCCCCCACAGCGTCGATCGGGGCGACCTGCTTCCGTCAGGTCGAGTTCGCCGGGGTGCTACGCGGTACCGAGCACCGCGACGAGGCACGGCAACTGATCGACTTCCTCGCCGGCGCAACGTTCCAGGCCGAGGTGCCCCTCAACCTGTTCGTGTATCCGGCACGCACCGACGTGGCGCTGCCCGAGGCGTTCACCACCTACGGCAGCCGGGCGGCCGACCCGTTCGCCGTTGCGCCTGCCGACATCGCTGCCAACCAACAGGCCTGGATCGACGAGTGGACCACGCTCGTGCTGCGCTGACGAGTCGGCCCCCTCACCGGCTCCCCGCCTGGCTGAGGGCGGTGCTCGTCGTGCCGCCGCTGGTGTTCCTGGCGGTGTTCTACGTCTGGCCCGTCGTCACGCTGCTGGCCGAGGTGGTGCGCGGCTCCACCGTGGCCGACACCCTCGGCCGGCCGGGTCTCGGGCGCGTGCTCTGGTTCACCACCTGGCAGGCGGCGCTCAGCACCCTCGCCACCGTCGTGGTGGGGTTGGCGCCCGCCTACCTGCTGGCGCGTTGGCAGTTCCACGGCCGGCGCGCCCTGGCCGCCGTCGTGGTGGTGCCCTTCCTGCTGCCCACCGTGGTGGTGGGCGCGGCGTTCACCCGGCTGCTGCCCGACCGTCTGCTGGGCACCGCCACGGCCATCGTGGTGGCGCACGTCTACTTCAACGTGTCGGTGGTGGTGCGGCTGGTGGGCACGCTGTGGGAGCAACTGCCCGACGACCTCGCGGCCGCCGCGCGCACGCTGGGCGCCTCGCCCTGGCAGACCATGCGCCACGTCACCCTGCCATTGCTGCGGCCCGCCATCGTGGCGTCGGCCACGGTGACCTTCCTGTTCACGTTCACCTCGTTCGGCGTGGTGCAGATCCTGGGTGGCGCAGCCAACCCCACGCTCGAGGTCGAGATCGCCCGGCGCGCCACCGGCCTCGGCGACATCGGTGGTGCAGCCGTGCTGTCGGTGGTGCAGTTGCTCGTGCTGGGCGTGCTGGTGACGGCCAGCACCTGGGCGCAGCGACGGGCCGCGGTGCCGATGGTGGTGGCGCGGGTCCGTCGCCGCCAGCCGCGTTCGCCGCGTGAGCGGGTGGCGGTGACGCTGCTGGCGCTCGCCACGGCACTGTTCACCGTGGCGCCCGTCGCCGCGCTCGTGGTGTCGTCGCTGCGACCGGGCAGCCACTGGTCGCTCACCGGATGGCGGGCCGTCTTCGGTTCCAGCGGGAACCCCGCCCGACCCGGCGCCGGAGCACCGGTCGACACCTGGGCCGCGCTCACCACCTCGCTGCAGTACGCGCTGGCTGCCACGGCGCTGAGCGTGGCGATCGGCGGTCTGGCCACCGCTGCCATCGGGGCGGCCCGCCGGCGCGGTCGCCTGCTGGATGTGGGGCTGATGCTGCCGCTCGGCACGTCGGCCGTCACCATCGGCTTCGGCATGCTCATCACGTTCGACCACGCACCCGTCGACTGGCGGGCCTCGTGGTGGCTGGTGCCGCTGGGCCACGCGCTCGTGGCGGTGCCGTTCGTGGTGCGTGCTGCGTTGCCGGTGCTGCGGGCGCGGCCCGACAGCTGGATCGATGCGGCGGCCACCCTGGGGGCGTCGCCCGCACGCGCCTGGTGGGAGGTCGACGCACGACTGCTGGTGCGTCCTCTCGCCGCGGGCGCAGGTCTGGCCGCAGCCATCTCGTTGGGCGAGTTCGGCGCCACCACGCTGCTCAGCCGCACCGGCCACGAGACCCTGCCGTTGGCCATCGCCCGCCTGCTCGGCCGCACGGGCGATGTACCCCGCGCCCAGGCCGATGCACTGGCCGTGCTGCTGGCGGCTGCGACGATGGTGCTGATGTTCGCCGCCGAACGGAACAGCGATGCTGTCGGTCGTTGACCTCTGCGTCGCGTTCGAGGGCCGCCCGGTGCTCGACCGGGTGTCGTTCGACGTGGCCACCGGCGAGGTGGTGGCACTGCTCGGACCGTCGGGCTCGGGCAAGACCACGCTGCTGCGGGTGATCGCCGGTCTGCAGCCCGCCGACAGCGGCACGGTGCTGCTCGACGGGCGATCACTCGACGGCGTTCCCGCCCACCGCCGCAGCATCGGCCTGGTGTTCCAGGACGAGCAACTGTTCCCGCACCTCGACGTGCGCGCCAACGTGGCCTTCGGTCTGCGCATGGCCGGCCGCACCCGCCACGAGCAGGCGGTACGGGTCGACGAACTCCTCGCGCTGGTGGGCCTGCCCGGTTTCGGCGACCGCCGGGTCACCTCGCTGAGCGGTGGCGAGGCCAAGCGTGTCGCCCTCGCCCGCTCGCTCGCGCCGGCCCCCGCTGTGCTGCTGCTCGACGAGCCGCTCACCGGCCTCGACCCCGAACTGCACGACCGCCTCGCCACCGACCTGGCTGCGCTGTTGCGTCGCACCGGCACCACGGCGCTGATGGTCACCCACGACCTCACCGAAGCAGCCACCATCGCCGACCGCACCCTCTCCCTCCCCGCACGCTCCTGACGCCAGCGCGATGAGCAACCTGCGCAGCAGGTGCGCAACCCGCTCATCGCGCTGCTGGGGCTGGGCCTAGAGTCGGCGGCGATGAGCGCCCGCTACGACCATCCGCTGCGCATCGGGTTCCTCGGCGCCGGCCTGATCGCCACCTACCACTCGAAGAGCCTGCGCCGCAGCGGCGCCGAGGCCACCTACGAGGTGGTGCGGGCCGGCGTGTTCGACCCCGACACCGAGCGCGCCGCCGCCTTCGCCGCCGCCTCGGGCCATCACCCGTGCGCAACCGAGGACGAGGTGCTCGACACCTGCGACGCCGTCTACGTGTGCACCTGGACGAGCGAGCACCCCCGCCTCGTCGAGGCTGCGGTCGAGCGTGGACTGGCCGTGTTCTGCGAGAAGCCGCTCGCCATCAGCCACGCCCAGGCGGCAGCGATGGCCGCGCTGGTCGACCAGGCCGGTGTCACCAATCAGGTGGGCCTGATCCTGCGCCGTTCGCCCGCCTACCAGTGGGCCCGCCACCTCATCACCGACCCGGCGGCGGGCGGGGTGATGAGCGTCGTGTTCCGCGACGACCAGTTCATCCCCATCCAGGGCCACTACGCCTCGACGTGGCGCGCCCAGCGCCACCTCGCCGGTGCGGGCACGCTGATGGAGCACAGCATCCACGACGTCGACATGCTCCGCTTCCTCGTCGGAGATGTGGACCGGGTGAGTGCGCACACGGCCAACTTCCACGGACACGACGGCATCGAAGACGTCGCCAGCGCCACGCTCGTGTTCAGCAACGGCGCCACCGGCACGCTCACCAGCATCTGGCACGACAACCTCGCTCGCCCCAGCCTGCGCCGTGTGGAGGTGTTCTGCCGCAGCCGCTTCATCGTCATCGAGGGCGACGACTGGTTCGGGCCCGTCAGTTGGACCGACAGCGACGGCACCACCGGCAGCCTCGAGGGCGACGCGCTCGCAGCAGCGGTCGAGCCGTTGATGGACGGATCGATCAACCCCGACGCCGAGTTCGTGCGCGCTGTGCGCGAGGGCCGCGCTGCCCACCCCGATTTCGCCACGGCGGTCGAGGCCCATCGCATCGTCGACGCGATGTACCGCTCTGCCTCGACCGGCGGCGACCTGGTGCGACTCGATGGCTGACGCATACCGCGTCGTCGAGCTGACCGCCGACGAGACTCATCCGGTGCGCCTTGCCGTACTGCGCGCCGACACGGTGCGCAAGGTGGTCGACTTCGCCGAGGACCACTGGCCCGGCGCGCTGCATCTCGGCGTGCGGAACGCCACCGACGAACTCGTCGCGGTGAGCAGTTGGATCCCGCGCGAACGCGCCACGCACCCAGGTGTGCCGGCCGTCCAGCTCCGCGGGATGGCGACGATGCAGTCGCTGCAGGGGCAGGGAGTGGGGGCGCAGTTGGTGGAGGCCGGCTGCGCCCGGGCCGCCGCCGGCGGCGCACACCTCGTGTGGGCCAATGCCCGCGACGCCGCGCTCGGGTTCTACCTCCGGCACGGGTTCGAGATCGACAGCGATGGCTTCATCGAGGCCGTCACCGAGTTGCCGCACCACGTGATCGTGCGGATGCTCGACCGACCCACGTCCTGACACGACGTTTTCCGGACCGGTCACGACGCTGTCGGTCATTGGCGACGCCATGTCGTCGTCACCCCTCCCTCCCCACCCGCACGCCCTCGAGCTGCGCCACCGTGCCCAGGTGCTGCGTCGGCTCGGGCGTCAGCTCGGTGGCTCCCCGGCGACGACCTTGGCGCTGCGTGCCGGGCCGGAGGTCTGGGCCGGCCCGGCCGCGCAGCAATGCCTCGACGAGTTCCGCCGGATCGCCCGCGACCTGAGCGCTGCGGCCGCAGCGGCATACACCGCTGCGCGCCGCCTGGAGGCACAGGCCGATCAGTACGACACCAGTCGTCGAGCCGCGATGCTCAGCCCGAGCGATTAGCGATGTCGTTACTCGGCTTCGATCCCGACGGTGTGCTCTTGCTGCGCATCGCGATCCGCCAGGCAGCCGACGACCTCGACCGGCTGCGCCGCGTCGCCCTCAGCAGCACTGCTGATGAAGTCGACGCTGTCGTCGGTTCCGCCATCGCAGCGGCGCGTTCGACGCTGCTCGATCGGTGGCTGCCCCGCCTCGATGCGCTCAGTCATGCATTGATCGGTGTGCGGCATCCACTCCCGTCGGCGGCACTCGATCCGTCGGCACCGCTCACCTTCGTCACCGTCGATGCCACCATCGACCACATCGCACTGCGCGCCCAGCAGTTGGCCGCCTCGCGCGCCTTGATCGTGTGGCAGTTGCTCGGGCAATCCGACGACGCACTGGCCGCTCAACTGCGGCTGGTCGACGCCACCTACGCCCACCTCGCCGACTGGCTCAGCCAGAACCCTGGCCCGCTCACTCCCGACGGGTACCCGGCAGTCCTCGACCGACTCGACCCGTACGCAGCGGCCCAGTTGCTCCGCCACCTCCAGCTGAGCGGCGATGCGTTGGCGGCAGCGTGCGCGCAGACACTGCGTCGCTGGCACGACGGCCCACCGACCGACGACGGCCGCACACAGTGGACCGATGCATCGCTCGCCGGCGACAACACCGGTGACGTGCTGTTCGCGCTGCTCGCCGCCGATCAGGCCGCCGCCACGGCCTTCGTGCTGCGTTGCGCCGATCGACCAGAGGTGGTGCTGCTGTCGGCTCGCTCGCCACAGGCACTCGCCGCGCTGCTCGACGCTGCCCTTCCCGCACACCTCGCGCCCGCCACGGCCGGTGCGATCGTGCGGCCGTTCACCCAGTGGACGTTCACCGTGGGCCTGCTGACGATCCCGTTCGGGAATCCCGACATCGCCGATCCACGCCCCATCGTCGCCACGGCGGCCACCCCGTGGCTGCCCTGGTTCGGTCCCCGCGCCGACGCCTTCGGTTGGAGCCGTCGCGACGGCGCCGAGGCTGCGCTGGCGATGTTCGCCGACGACGCGGGCAGCACCGCACTGGCCGGCGCACTCAGCAGCTGGACGGAACGCTTGAGCACCGAGGCGATCGTCGACACCGACGGCGGACTCGACCAGGAACTCCTGTACGACATGGCCGGCACCATCGGGTTGATCCAGCGAGCCATTTACGACAGCGCCATCGAGAACGCAGCGATGACGCGCGGCTGCATCGATCTGGTGCTCGATGTGGCGCAGGCGACCGCTTCATTCATCCCGGTTGCCGGTCCGGTGGCCTCGCGTGCGGCAGGGATGGCACGCGGACTCGGGCGCGACGGCCTCGAATCGACGCTCGACCGACTCGACCTGTTGCCACCGACGGTCGAGGAAGTGACCGCCGACGAACAGGCGCAGCGAGATCAGACGACCGCTGCGGTGGCGATCGCCGCGGTGCTGGCCATGGTCGACCGGTTGATCGAGCTCGGACGTCTGCCACCCGACGCGATCGACGTGTTCGACGGGCAACTCCACCAAACCGATGGCTGCCGCACACGAGCAGCAGCCCAAGAGTTGCGAGCGGCCATCGATCTGCTCGATGCCGAGCCGTCTGACCGGCATCTCTTGATCGGCGTCCTCAACGCGTTCGTGAACAACGGCACCGAGGAGGCCCGCTGCGACTCGTGACAGCACCCGATCCGGGTGCCCCACCCGTCAGGGGATGGGCACCTGAGCGACCAGGAGCACCGAGTTCCCCGGCTCGGTCTCGATGATCAGTTCGAGGGTCCAGCTCCCTGCGTACGGCAGCGTGAGCGGACCGCTGAAGTGGTTCGGGCCATCGGCCGTGAGGGTGACCGGGGCATCGGGGATGTCGCGCTCGGGCAGCGACACTCGGGCACTGGCTCCGGTGACCGGCTGCAGGCTGCCACCGGGGGGCGTGATGACGAGGTGCATCTCGTTGCCGCCCACTCGACCGGGCGTGACGGTGACGTCGACGATGACCCCGGCCGTGGTGAGCGTGCTCGAGAACACCTGACTCTCGGCGGCCGGTTGCGGCGCCAGGCCCACCATGCCCGCCGCCAGTGCCACCACTGCCACGCCGAGGACTGCCTCGACGGCCACGGTGCGCCCGAGCGACGCCACACCGGCATGCCGCAGCATCCAGCGCGACACACCACCTACCGCCACCAATGCGGTCACCACGGCGACCTTCACCAACAGCGTGCGACCCCAGGCGGTGTCGGTGATGCCGTCGAACCCGCCCGAGAGCTTCCAGGTCTGGGCGACGCCCGTGGCGACGATCACCGGCACACACACGGCTGCCGCCGCCGAGAACCGTCGCACCAGCGGCGCTGCGGCCTCGTCGTGCAGCCAGACACGCCGACCGACGGTGAACAGCACCAACCCGCCCAACCACGCGGCCATCGCCGCGAGATGCAGTGCATCGACCGCCGTCCAGAGCAGACGGGGCGAGAGCGACGAGGCGTGTCCGCCCGCGGGAAACGACACCACGGTGGCCAGTGCAGTGGCGAGGGTGAGCGACCGCCACCATGCCGTGGCCCGGCGGCGGAACAGGGCCAGGAGACCCACCAGCACCGCCGCCAGGACGATGCGCAACAGGATGGTGCGACCGGTGCCGGTCTGGTCGATCAGGCCCCACACCGATGGCGAGAACGCATCGCCCACCGTGCCAGCAGCCGCGTATGCCGCCTGGAAGCCGTACTGCAGCAGGCTGCCCAGCAACAGCGACACGGCGCCGCACCACAGCAGCACCATCGTGCCCCGTCGCTCGGCGAGGTGTGCAGGCGCCGCCGCGGCGAACAGGCCGGCACCCAGCAGCACGACCACTCCGAGGAACGCCAGCAGGCGGGCCACCGACAGCAGTCGCTCGACCGCCGACGTCGCAGACACCCCGTCGGCGACTTGACCGAGCAGCGAGTCGGCGTCGCCTGCGTCGGTGACAGCCGTTCCGATCTGGAAACTGAACGCGCCGTCGACGACGTGCCCGTCGACCGACGTGATGCGCCAGGAGACGGCGTAGAGCCCGTCGGCGAGATCGGGCAGCGAGGCCTGCACGATGGAGCCGTCACCACTGACGGCGACCGGCGCACCGATCTCGATCGGTCGGGCCTCGGCGTCGAACAGGCCGATCGTGGTGAGCGGCGCCTCCACCGCTTCGTCGAAGTCGAGGACGATCGACTCGGGGCTCTCCTCGAGCACCGAACTGGCCGATGGGGTGCTCGACTCGAGCCCGGCGTGGGCGGACACGGGCGTGGCCGGCAGTGCCAGACCCACCAGGGCTGCCAGTGCGGCAGCCACGACCAGACGACGCTTCATCACAACACTCCTGCTGGCCCGAGGCCGTCGATCGAGGCCCGGCCGAGCAGCCAGGCGAGTCGCGCCTGCGGGGTGGCGGCGAGCGCCTCGGGCGGCAACGTGGTGAGACCCATCGGCCGGCGACTGGCCCACAGCATCGTCAGCCGCGGCAGGTCGATGCGCACGTACGTGTTCGGCCAGTCGGCGGGCGTGCTACCGAAGCCCAGGTCGCTGCGGTGCACCGTGACCTCTCGCCAGCGACGAACCGGCAACTCCGACAGCAGCGCCGGCCCCAACGCTGTCTCACCGGTGAACGCCCACACCGATTCGGGCGCCGAGGCCCAGCAGGCGTCGAGCGCCGCGGCCGACTCGCGCACATCGGCAACCAGGGCTACCGCGCTGCGTCCGGCACCGGCCTCGATCTCGGCGTTGCGCGACGGCATACCGCCCTCGTACTGCGGTACCACCCGGCCGTCGACGGCAGCGGCGGTGAGCCGCACGAAACTGTCGGCGTTGCGGGCGATGTGGGTGAGGACGTGGCCGACGCTCCAGCCGGGCAGCAGCGAGGGGCCTGCCGCCACCTCGTCGGTGAGGCCGTCGAGCGAGGCGAGCAACCCGCGGTGCGCTTCGGTACAGCCCGCCAGCGCCATCTCGAGTTCCCGCATCGACACGGGAGTGACGCTACTCGCCGGGTGGCGTGGCAACCTGGGCGGATGGAACTCGGGATGATCGGCCTCGGGCGCATGGGCGCCAACATGGTTCGGCGGCTGCAGACCGCAGGCCACCAGTGTGTGGCCTACGACGTGAGCGCCGACGCGGTGACCGCGATGGAGGCCGAGGGCGTACAGGGTGCCCGGTCGCTCGACGAACTGGTGGCTGCGCTCACCCCGCCGCGCAACATCTGGGTGATGGTGCCGGCGGCGTTCGTGGCCGACACGGTCGAGCGGTTGGCGCCGCTGCTGTCGCCCGACGACACCATCATCGACGGCGGCAACTCGTGGTACCGCGACGATGTCGACCGCGCCGGCCCGCTGGCCGAGCGGGGTCTGCACTATCTCGATGTGGGCACCAGCGGCGGTGTGTTCGGCCTCCAGCGCGGGTACTGCCTGATGGTGGGTGGCGATGCAGCGGCGGTCGACCGCCTGGCGCCCATCCTCGACGCGCTCGCCCCTGGCGCCGACAGCGCCGAGCGCACCCCCGGCCGCACCGGGCCCACTGTGCCCGCCGAGCGCGGCTGGTTGCACTGCGGCCCCAGCGGCGCCGGCCACTTCGTGAAGATGGTGCACAACGGCATCGAGTACGGGTTGATGGCCGCCTACGCCGAGGGCCTGAACGTGCTAGCGAAGGCCAACATCGGTGCCGAGTCGCACGCCAAGGACGCCGAGACCGCGCCGCTCGCCCACCCCGAGTACTACCGGTACGACTTCGATCTCGAGGCGATCACCGAGTTGTGGCGTCGCGGCAGCGTGGTGTCGAGTTGGCTGCTCGACCTCACTGCGGCGGCGTTCCACGCCGACCCGGCGCTCGACGGGTTCGCGGGCCGGGTGAGCGACAGCGGCGAGGGCCGCTGGACACTGCACGCGGCGGTCGACGAGGGTGTTCCCGTACCGGTGCTGGGCGCTGCGCTGTGGGATCGCTTCTATTCGCGTGACCGTGGCGATGTGGCGCACAAGGTGTTGTCGGCCATGCGGTCGCAGTTCGGCGGCCACAGCGAAGTGAAGCACTGAAGTCGGGCGGGACGAGACGATGAGCGATCAACCCGTTGCCGACGCACTCGTGCTGTTCGGCGCCACCGGCGATCTGGCCCGACGCAAGCTCTACCCGGCGTTGTACCAGCTCGAGCGACGTGGCGCGATCGACGTGCCCGTCATCGGTGTGGCCCGCAGCGACTGGACCGACGACTCGTTCCGCGAGCACGCCCGTGAGGCCGTCGTGGCTGCCGAGCCCGAGGCCGCGCCCGAGGTGATCGATGCGCTGATGCACCGACTCGACCTCATCCAGGGCGACTACGCCGATCCGGCCACGTGGAGCGAACTGCGCGACACGCTCGACCGCTGCGGCAGCCGCAACGCCGTGTTCTACATGGCCATCCCGCCGGGCATGTTCCCGGCCGTGGCCACGTCGCTGGCGTCGGTGGGCCTGAACGAACGCGGGCGCATCGTGGTGGAGAAGCCGTTCGGCCGCGACCTGGCCAGCGCCCGCGAGCTGAACGCCACGCTGCACGCGGTGTTCCCCGAGGAGCGCATCTTCCGCATCGACCACTATCTGGGCAAGGAGAGCGTGGAAGACCTGCTGGTGTTCCGTTTCTCGAACACGCTGCTCGAGCCGGTGTGGAACCGCAACTACGTGCGCAGTGTGCAGATCACCATGGCCGAGTCGATCGGGGTGGAGGGCCGCGGCAGCTTCTACGACGGGGTGGGTGCGGTGCGCGACATCCTGCAGAACCACCTGTTGCAGGTAGCGGCACTGGTGGCGATGGAGCCGCCGGTCGGGCCCGAGGCCAGCTTCCTGCAGGACGAGAAAGTGAAGGTGTTCGCGGCGATGCGCCCCATCGACGCCTCCACCCTGGTGCGCGGGCAGTACGTGGGCTACCGCGACGAGCCCGGCGTGGCACCCGACAGCGAGGTGGAGACGTTCGTGGCGGCACGGGTGGAGATCGACTCGTGGCGCTGGGCGGGTGTGCCCTGGTTCGTGCGGTGCGGCAAGGGCCTCACCCGGGCCGCCACCGAGGTGGTGGTCGAGTTCCGCGAGCCACCCCGGTTGCTGTTCGACGAGGTGGCCGGGCCCACCCCGTTGCGCAACCTCATCCGGTTCCGGCTGGGCAAGAACGACGGGGTCACCTTCACCGTGCAGGCCAAGACTCCCGGCCCGCACCTCGACAGCCAGAACGTCGATCTCGGGGTCGATTTCGCCGCTGCCCTCGGCGAGCGCAGCGAGGCCTACGAGCGCCTGCTCGGCGACGCCATCGCCGGCTCGCCCCGCCGGTTCGCCCGGCAGGACATCGTCGAGCAGACGTGGCGTGTGGTGCAACCGGTCCTCGATCATCCGGGCCCGGTGCACCCCTACTTCCGGGGTTCGTGGGGCCCTGCCGAAGCCGACCGCATCCTCGGCGGCGACCCCTGGTTCGAACCGTCCTGACCCGCGGGCTGAGGGCTGCCCGGCGAACTTGGTCGGGTTTCGGTTGTAGACGACGGAAACTCGAACAAGTTCGGGCTGAGAGGACGACGGGCGCGGTTCAGGCCACGGAGGCCAGCAGTTCGGCGGCGCGGGCGACGCCTGAGCGGGTGCGGATGTCGGCGCCGACGGCGTCCATGCGAGCGCGCAGCGCCGTGTCGGCCAGCAGCTGCTCCACCGCACCGGTCAGCTCTTCGTCGGCGAAGGTGTAGGTGGGCAGGCGCAGCCCGAAGCCGGTCTCGTGCACCCGCTGGGCGTTGTCGTACTGGTCCCAGAACAGCGGCAGCACGATCATCGGCTTACCGAAGTGGAACGACTCGGTGGTGGTGTTGTTGCCGCCGTGGGTGATGACCAGATCGACCAGCGGCAAGACGTTGGTCTGCGGCACCTGCTGGGCGCCCCACATGTTGTCGGGCAGGTCGTAGGTGTCGGCGAGCGGGCCCTTGCTGACGATGTAGCGGTGCGGGGTGCGACCGAGCACGCTGACGAGCCGCTTCATCAGCTCCACATCGGCCGAACCGAGCGAGCCGAGCGACAGGTAGATGAGCGCACCCTCGCCACCGCGCAGGTGCTCGGGCACCTCGAACGCGGCGTCGGTGGTGCGCACCGAACTGTCCAGGCGGTGCCAGGTGCTGTCGAGCGGACGACGATCGACGTAGTCGGCCGCACCCGGGTAGAGGTACAGGTTGAGGTGCTTCGAGGTGTGGATGAAGTCGAGGTCGTTCAACGCCGGTGCGCCGCACGACTGCACCCACTCGTCGTAGGCGCTCCACATCGGCCGGTGCGTGCGGTCGTACTCGGCGCGGAACTCGTCCCACCCGCTGCGGTCGTCGGCCGCGTACCCACTGAACACGGGGGCCACGTCGGGGCCGCGCACCTCGAGCGGGTTGCAGCTCATCATCCGCACGAACGGCACACCGGCAGTCACCAACGCGGGGAAGCAGTTGACGTTGTCCTCGATGACCACATCGGGCTTGTTGCGGGCGACGATCTCGCGCAGCTGCGGTTCGCAGTACATCGCCCCGTCGATGAGCGCCTGCCACGTGGGCTGCACGAACGTGGTGAGCTGCTCGATGGTGGGCTTGCGGAACTCGGGCGAGGTGTCGCGGATGAAGTCGGTCCAGAACTGGCCGGCCGCCTGCTCGGGCGCATCGGGCGGGGGCGGTGGGGCCAGGTCGACGAGGTCTTCGACGAACCCGAGCGACGACAGGCGACCCTCCCACGACCGCTCGGCCGCGAACACCACTCGGTGCCCCAGCCGCAACAACTCGTTGCCGATGCCGATGCAGTTGTTCGTGGGCCCGTACGCGCTTTCGGGCATGAACAAGAAGGTCTTCTGAGCCATGGTCACCTCACCGTCGACGGGTTCGTGTCGGCTGTGATCGTACGACGGCCGCAGTAGTGTCCCGTCCATCGCGGCCCGAGCCGGAGAGCACATGCAGCGCACGATCATCGACCCCTCCACCGGCCGCTCCATCGACACGGTCACCGACGCCACGGCGGCCGACGTCGACGCAGCGATGCGCGCCGCAGCGGTAGCGGGCCGCGAGTGGGGGTCGACCCTGCCGTCGCAACGCGCCGCCGCGCTGCTGGCCCTCGCCGACGCCGTGGAACGCCACGCCGACGAACTGTGCGCCATCGAGGTGGCCGAGACCGGCAAACCGTGGACCGTGATGCGCGACGGCGAACTGCCCTTCGCGCTCGACAACCTGCGCTTCTTCGCCGCCGCCGCGCGCAGCACCGACGGCACCGCGGCCGGCGTGTTCAGCACCGGCTACACGTCGATGCTGCTGCGCCGTCCGGCGGGCGTGGTGGCCGCCATCACCCCGTGGAACTTCCCGCTCATCATGGCCATCTGGAAGATCGGCGCAGCGCTGGCCGCCGGATGCACCGTGGTGCTGAAGCCGGCGCCCGCCACACCGCGCAGCACCATCCGCCTCGCCGAACTCGCCCGTGAGGCGGGCCTGCCCGCGGGCGTGCTCACCGTGGTGACGGGCGACGCCGAGGTGGGCGAGGCGATGGTGACCCACCCACTCACCGACATGATCACCGTCACCGGCAGCACCGGCACCGGGCGGCGCATCATGTCGCTCGCCTCGGGCCGCCCGGCACGACTGCACCTCGAACTGGGCGGCAAGGCGCCACTGGTGGTGTTCGCCGACGCCGACATCGACGCCGTCGGCCACGCCGCCGCACTGGCCGCCACCTACAACAGCGGGCAGGACTGCACCGCCGCCACCCGGGTGTACGTGGAACGCTCGGCGTACCTGCGCGTGGTCGATGCGCTGGAGGCCACGATGCGGTCGGTCACCCTGGGCGGGCCGTACGAGGGCGCCGACATCGGCCCGCTCATCACCGCCGCCCACCGCAACCGAGTGCACGGCTTCGTCGGCCGGGCCCGCGCCGCCGGTGCACGCGTGCTGTGCGGTGGCGACCCACTGCAGCGTGAGGGCTGGTTCTACCCGCCCACGCTGGTGGTCGATGCCGCGCAGGACAGCGAGCTGGTGCGCGACGAGGTGTTCGGCCCGGTGCTGGCCGTGCTGCCCTTCGACGGCGAGGCGCACGCGATCGAGCTCGCCAACGACAGCCCGTACGGCCTGGCCTCGTCGGTGTGGACCGGCCAGGTGGATCGCGGCCTGCGGGTGGCGCACCAACTGCGCGCCGGGGTGACGTGGGTGAACGACCACCTGCCCATCGCCAGCGAGATGCCCCACGGCGGCCGGGGCGCGTCGGGTTTCGGCAAGGACATGGGCCACGATGCGGTCGCCGACTTCACCGTCGGCCACCACGTGATGGTAAAGCACGCCGAACCCACACCACGCGAGGGCTTCCGGCCAGCATGACGCAACACCCCGCCGGCGACCTTCCCGCCGCAGGCGCCAGCGCCGCACTCGCCCGGCGCCTGGTGCCGACCCTGGTCGCGGGTGCCGCCGAGCGGGTGATCTCGACCGATCAGGTGAACCACACGGTTCTGGTGGGCGACGGGCTGGTGGGCGACGGCGTGGCGCTGGATGCCGTGGTGGTGAAGTGGCTGATGCCCCCGGCGCCACTGCCCCACCGCGGCGCCGAGGTGCTGGCCCATCTCACCGAGGTGGGCTTCACCGACATGCCCCGCTTCCTCGGCACCCACGAGCACGACGGCCGGGTGGTGGCGATGCTCAGCCAGTACATCCCCCACGCCCGCGAGGGCTGGGACTGGTACGTCGAGGAACTCACCGAGCGCCCGGCCGCTGCGCTGGCCACTGCGGCGCGCCTCGGTGCACTGGCCGCACGTCTGCACCGCGCCCTCGCCACCCCCAGCAGCATCATCCCCGCACCCGTCGTCACCGACTCCCTGCTCGACGAGGCCCGTCGCGGCGAGGCACTGCTCGACGAGGCGCTCGGCTGCACCGCGGGCGAGGCCGGCGAACGACTGGCCGCACGCGCCTCGCTGGTGCGCGCCGCCATCGATGCGCTGCACCACGTCGGCCCGGTGCCGGTGCAGCCCATCCACGGCGACCTGCACGCCGGGCAGTTCCTGCGTTCGGGCGACACGATCGTGGTCACCGACTTCGACGGCAACCCGCTCATCGACCCGGTCGAGCAGCGACGCCCGCGCAGCACGCTGGTCGACCTGGCCGGGCTGCTGCAGTCGATCGACCACGTCGGCCGCATGGTCGTGAAGCGCAACCCGCAGCGGGCCGCCGATGTGGGGGCGTGGATCGGCGATGCCATCGACGCCGCGCACGCCGCCTATCGCGCCGAATGGCCCGATGGCATCGCCCCGCACCACGACGAGGCGCTCACCGCGCTGCGGGCCGTGCAGGAACTGCACGAGTTCGTGTACGCGGCCCGCGCCCTGCCCGTCTGGCTGTACGTTCCGGACGCCGCGCTCGCGGCGATGTTCCCCCTCGACTGAGACCCCATGGACGCCACCACCTTCCTCGCCGACCTCGAACGGTCACCCGTCGCACTCGCCGCCTTCGCCGACGCCATCGAGCGTGGCGACGTGATGTGGCCCGTCACGCCCCCACCCGCCCGCGTGCTGCTGATGGGCATGGGCTCGTCGCTGTACGCGGCCCAGGTGGCGGCGCTGCGTCTGCGCCACCATGGCATCGCCGCGGTGGCCGAGAGCGGCGCCGTCGAGGCCACCTGGCCCGGATCGCCCGACGACCTGGTGGTGGGCATCTCGGCCGGTGGCGGTTCGGTGGAGACCAACCGCCTGTTCGCCGAGTGCGGCGGTGCCCGACGAGTGGCGCTCACCAACACCGACGGCAGCACCATCACCACCGCTGCCGACGCCGTGGTGCACCTGCACGCCGAACGCGAGACCAGCGGCGTGGCCTGCCGCAGTTTCGTGCACACCCTCGCCGCACTGCTGGTGCTGGAGCAGCAGCTCACCGGTGTCGACCTGCAGTTGCCGCAGCGCATCCGAGCCGCCGCCGATGCCGCGCAGCACCTGCTCGACACACGCGGCGACTGGGCCGCCGAGGCCGCCCGCCTGCTGGCCGGCCCGCACGGCTCCTGGGTGCTCGCCCCCGCCGAACGGCTGAGCAGCGCGATGCAAGGCGCGCTGATGTTCCGGGAAGGCCCGCGGCGGCCAGCGGTGGGTACCGAGACCGGCGACTGGAGCCACGTCGAGGTGTACCTCACCAAGACCCTCGACTACCGCGCCCTGGTGTTCAGCGGGTCGCGGTGGGATGCACCGGCGGCCGACTGGCTCACCCAGCGCGCCAGCACCGTCGTCGCTGTCGGCGAGTTCCCCGGCGCCGCGCTCACCATCACCCACCCGGGCAGCGACGACCCGATCGTGCGCCTGCTGGCCGAGACCCTGGTGCCCGACCTGGTGGCCGCGCACCTGTGGGCCGCGGGCTGAGCGGGCGTCAGCCCCGCGTACGGCGGGGTACCACCACCACGGTGCCGTCGGCCTCGTGGTGAACCACCACGCTCACCCCGTAGAACTCGCTGAGGGTCTCGGGGCGCAGCACATGCGCCGCGTCACCACTCGCCACCACGTGCCCTTGGTGCAGCAGCGCCAACCGGTCGGCGTACAGGCCGGCCAGGGTGAGGTCGTGCATCGCGCTCACCACCGTGAGGCCGTGCTCGTGCCGCAACCGGTCGACCAGTTCGAGCGCCTGCTGCTGATGGCCGATGTCGAGCGCGCTGGTCGGTTCGTCGAGCAACAGGATGGGTGCCTCCTGCGCCAGCGCCCGGGCGATGACCAACCGCTGCCGCTCGCCACCACTCATCGTGCCGAGATAGCGGGGGGCCAGTTCGCCGAGGTCGAGCCGTTCGAGCAGTTCGGCCACCAGTGCCCGATCGTGCGCCGACTCGGCACCGAAGTACGAGATGTACGGGTTGCGGCCCAGCAGCACGTACTCGGCGCCGGTCATGTCGTCGGGCAGCACCGGGCTCTGCGGCACGTACGCCACCAGTTCGGCACGGCGACGCGCCGAACGCAGTTCCAGGCGCGAGCCGTCGACCTCGATGCTGCCCGTGTGCGGCACCAGCCCGGCCACGGCCCGCAGGATCGACGACTTGCCCGCACCATTGGGGCCGATGAGGCACAGCCACTCGCCGGGCCGCACCGTGTCGGTGAACGCGGCCAGAGCGGTGCGCTTGCCGTAGTGGACGGCCAGGTCGGTGAACGCCAGCGAACTCATGCAGCCACCTTCCGGGTGCGCAGGACGAGGATGAAGAAGGGTGCTCCCAGGAATGCCGTCACCACACCGATGGGGGTCTCGGCCGGGTTCTGCAGCACTCGGCCGGGGATGTCGGCGAGGATGAGGAACGCTGCCCCGATCACCAGGCTGAGCGGCAGCAGGCGGCGGTACGACGAACCGGCGAGCAGACGGACAGCATGCGGCACCACGATGCCGACGAAGCCGATCAGACCGCTCACGCTCACCACCGCTGCCGTACCCATCGTGGCGGCGATCACCACGGCCAGCCGCACCCGCTGCACCTGCGTGCCCAGCGCGGCGGCCTCGTCGTCGCCAACCCGCAGCACGTCGAGATGGCGCCGGTGCAGCAGCAGCACGATGCTCGACACCACCACATAGGGCAGCACCAGGCGCACGTCACCCCACGTGGCGGTGGTGAGCCGACCGAGGATCCAGCTGTACACCTCGCGGATCACGTCGTTGTTGCGCTGCAGCACGAACGCCTGCACCGCGGTGGCGAGCGACGTGACCGCCACGCCAGCCAGCACCAGGGTGACGCCGCTGCGGCCCGCACCGAACGATGCGCCCACCAGGTAGGTGAGCAGCACGGCCAGCAGGCCGCCGACGAACGCCACCACCGGCAGCGGGTCGACCGGCCAACCCGAGGTGCTCGACCGACCGAGGGCGAACACGATGGTGGCCCCCAGGCCGGCGCCCGCCGCCACACCCAGCAGGTACGGGTCGACGAGCGGGTTGCGGAACACGCCCTGATAGCTGGCGCCGGCGAGCGACAGCATGGAGCCGACGATGCCGGCCAGCGCCACACGCGGCATGCGCACGTTCCAGATGATGTTCCAGTCGGCGGTGCCCCACGAACCGGCGGGCCCCACCATCACCCCGAGCGCGAGCGCGCCGAGCAGCACCACCAGGCTCACGGGGAGCCACCATCGACCACGGGTCGTCGGGAGTGTGTGCTGCTCGGCCATCGCTGTCAGCCCGCCGAGAGGTCGGCCACGTACGCCATCGCGTCGGCCACCAACTCGACGTAGTCGACGACACGCGGTCCCCAGCGCGAGGCGATGTCGTCGTCGATGATGAACACGCTGCCGGTGGACACGGCGCTGGTGGCGGCCCAACCGGGCCGCTGGGCCACCGAGTCGCGCGACTCACCGCAACACTTGCTGTCGGCGAGGAAGATCAGGTCGGGGCTCTGGCTGATGATGAACTCTTCGCTCAACTGCGGGTAGTCGGTGGTGCCCTCGGTGGTGTCGGCGATGTTGCGCAGCCCGAACAGGCCGTAGACCTGCCCGATGAACGTGTTCGACGTGACGCTGAAGTAGGTGGGGTCGAGCTCGTGGTAGTAGCGCGGCGGCTGGTCGAGCTGCGGCACCGAGGCAACCGCCTGTTCGATCGATGCCTGCATCTCCGCCACCAGCGCGGTGGCTTCGTCGACGTGGCCGGTGGCGGCGCCGAGCTGTTCGATCTGCGCATAGATGTCGTCGAACGACATCGCCGCAGCGCCCACCCAGTTGGCGATGCCCAGCGAATCGAGCTGCGCGCCGAGGTCGGTGCTGCCGTCGTGCACCACCAGGTCGGGCTCGTAGGCGGCGATCGCCTCCACGTTGGGGGTGTAGCCCGACAGCGCCGTGGCCTTCGCCAGCGCCTCGTCGGGATAGTTGCTCATCTCGTCGACGGCCACCACCTGGTCGCCGGCGCCGATGGCGAACAGCATTTCGGTGGCCGTGGGCGACAGGCTGACGATCCGCTCGGGCACGGGGCCCGCTGCGCTGGTGTCGGGCGCCGGGGCGGTCGTGTCGTTCGGGGCAGGTGCCGTGGTTGCCGCCGGAGCCGCGGTCGTGGCGGTGCTGGCACCGTCGTCGTCGCCGCACGCGGCGAGCGACCAGACGAGCGCAGCCGCAGTAGCGAGTGCTGTGAACCTGATTTTCATGGAT
>JBIIDH010000113.1:0-10214 GCA_044238435.1 Ilumatobacteraceae bacterium
GGCTGCAGTCGCTATCCTCGTCGCATCCCGCCCTCGTAGCTCAGGGGATAGAGCAATGGTTTCCGGAACCATGTGTCGGAGGTTCGAATCCTTCCGGGGGCGCCAGCCGTTCGTCCGTGTCGCGCCCCTTGCCGCTGCCAGTCGGTAGCGTTGCGGCCCGTGAACCAGATGAAGAACCGCCTCCAGGCGCTCACGTTGCTCGACCGGGCGATGGCAGCCATGACCGACGACGAACTCGATGCCCGGGTGGCGGCGTTGCCCGACGACCACCGCTCGGCCCTCGACTCCATCTGCGGTGCCGGCGACGACGGCTTCACCGACCCTGCGGCCCGCACCGTGGCGGTGCGCGCCACCGTGGCCCGGGGCCGGATGAACGGTGCGCTCGAGCAGGTGGCCACGGTGCTCACCGACACCTGCCTGGCCGACTGCATCGAGCAGCTCGGCGACCACGCCGACAACCCCACCGAGGCCGAACTGCTCGAGGTGACCCCCGGCCTCATCGAGCGCCACGGACTGCCCACGGTGCGCCTCACCCTCGCCACGTCGGTGGCCGGCGAGGCCGCAGCGTCGGTGATGCTGGTGCGGCTGCTGAAGAGCCACGACGAGCTCGGCCTGCCCGCCCGCGAGGCCGTCACCACCGCCCCGGTCGTGCTGACCCGCGAGGCCGACGACGAGACCAAGGCCAAGCGCAAGGCGGCCAAGGAGCGCAAGCAGGCCGAGGCCCGCATCCGACGCGAGCAGCAGGCCCGCGCCCGCAACCGGGCCTGAGCCGCCAGGCCAGAGAGACCTGGCTGCGTCAGCGGCTCGCCAGCACCCGCTGCTCGTGGTCGAGCAGCCATGCCTTTGCATCGAGCCCACCGGCGAATCCGGTGAGTGCGCCCGACGAGCCCACCACGCGATGGCACGGCACGATGATGCCGATGGGATTGCGGCCGTTCGCCGCACCCACGGCGCGCGCCTTGTTGGGATCGCCCAGTGCCACCGCCTGCTGGCCGTAGGTCATCGTCGTGCCGTAGGCGATGCTGCGCAGCACACCCCAGGCACTGTGCTGGAACGGTGTGCCCTGCGCGTCGAGCGGCAGGTCGAACTCGGTGCGTGTGCCGGCGAAGTACTCGCCCAGTTGCCGGGTGGCGGTGTCGAGCAGTGCCCGCTGCGAAGCGGTTGCCTCACCCATCGGCGCGTCGCTCGTCGGGCGTGGGTCGTCGTGCCACCACACGGCACGCAACCCGGTGTCGCTGACCACCACGGTGAGCGTGCCGATGGGCGAGGGCAGTGTGGTGGATGCGAGGTCAGCGGTCATGCGACGGTCCTTTCGGGACAGGTGAGTGAGCGTGCCAGAGATGGTGCACGGCGTAGGCGCGCCACGGGCTGAAGGCGGCGGCGCGGGTCGCCACCTCGCGCGCCGCCACGCCGTGCGCCTCCATGATGCGGCGCAGCACGAGGTCGGTGGGCAGGAACACGTCGGGGTCGCCGAGGGCGCGCATCGCCACATAGGCAGCGGTCCACGGCCCCACCCCCGGCAGGGCCAGCAGTTCGCGCTCGAGCACGGCCCGGTCGGCTCCCACGTCGAGGCGCACCCTGCCGTCGACCACTGCCGCGCAGGCTGTCACGACGGCCCGGGCTCGAGCGGCGGGCAGCGGCAGCGCCGTCGGGTCGGTGCCGGCGAGCGCCTCGGCCGACGGGAACAGCGCGCCGTGCGCGCACCGCTCGCCCACCAGGGCGGTGATGCGACCCAGCACCGTGCGCGCCCCGGCCACCGACACCTGCTGGCCGACGATGGCGCGCACCAGGACCTCGGTGCCGTCGACAGCCCCCGGTGAACGCATACCCGGCCGCGCTGCCACCAGGGGTGCCAGCAGGGCGTCGGTGGCGAGGTGGGCGTCGATGGCCGTCGGGTCGGCGTCGAGGTCGAGCAGGCGACGGCACCGCTGCACCGCGGCCTGCAGATCGGCCACGTCGTCGAGCCGAAGCGTGCACACCACCGCGGTGCCCTGTACATCGCTGGACGGCCGCAGCGTCACGTGGCCGGTGCCGTGCACGAGCCGCAGCGTGCGCCGGTACTCGAGCCCATCACCCGACTCGACCCCGGCGACCGCTCTCGCCGCCAGGTAGCCGAACAGCGACTCGACGTGGAACGGACCCCGCACCGCCAGGCGCAGCGACACCTCGCCGGCCGCGGTCGCAGCATCGGGGCGGCGACCGGCCCGCAGTGCCGTGGGAGTCGCCGCGAACACCTCGCGCACCGTGTCGTTGAACTGCCGCACGCTGGCGAACCCAGCGGCGAACGCGATGTCGGTGAACGGCAGCGTGGTGGTCTCGACGAGCAGCCGGGCCGTCTGGGCGCGCTGGGCCCGGGCGATGGCCAGCGGGCCGGCGCCCAACTCGTCGGAGACCAGCCGGTTCAGGTGCCGCTCGCTGTAGCCGAGCCGCGCCGCGAGGCCGCGCACGCCCTCGCGGTCGACCACCCCGTCGGCGATCGAGCGCATCGCCCTCGCCACCACGTCAGCCCGCACGTTCCACTCGGGTGACCCGGGCGAGGCATCGGGTCGGCAGCGCTTGCAGGCCCGGAAGCCACGCTGCTGGGCCGCGGCTGCCGTGGCGAAGAACGACACATTGTGCCGCCGCGGTGTGGTGGCCGGGCACGACGGGCGGCAGTAGATACCGGTGGTGTGCACGGCCGTCACGAACCAGCCGTCGAACCGGCTGTCGCGGCTGACCACGGCCCGGTAGTACTGCTCGTCGCGGTCGGCGCTGTCCACATCGCCCAGTGTGCCGCTCCGCTCCGGTCCTTCCTAGCGGAAATCAGACACCGCAACACCCGCCGTTCCCGCCGTCCCGTCCTGGCACCGGCCCGCCCACGGTGCGGGCGCGATGAGCAGGATGCGCAGCCCGTGCGCAACTCGCTCATCGCGTACGTGGTGGGGCACGGGGGGTGGGCGGCTCAGGGGAGGGCGGTGACATCGACACCGACGTGCAACGACTGGGCGGCGGCCGGGCCGATGACGACGCCGCGCACAGGGGCGACATCGGTGTAGTCGCGGCCCCAGGCGCACGTGACGTGACGGCGCGGCGGCATCTGGTCGTTCGTGGGGTCGACGTCGAACCAGCCGATACCCGGCGCCCACACCCCGCACCAGGCGTGCGATGCATCGGTTCCGGCCAACTTCGGCTGGCCGGGCGGCGGGTCGGTCTCGATGTAGCCGCTCACGTAGCGGGCAGCCAGCCCGTGGGCGCGCAGGCAGGCCAGCATCAGATGGGCGAAGTCCTGGCACACACCGCGCCGGGCACGCAGCACCTCGGCCAGCGGCGTCGACACGTCGGAGAACTCGGGGTCGAATGCGAAGTCGGCGAAGATCCGCGTCGACAGCGCCTGCACCACCTCCCCGATCGGTCGGTTGGACTCCATCACCCCGGTGCACAACTCGTCCAACTCGGGCAGGGCGGGGGTCGACGGTGTACGCGCCGCGAACGGGCCCACGTCGCACGCCAGGTCGTCGCGGGCCTCACGAACTGCGGCAGCGACCTGCTCCCACGTGGGCTGCCCGTCCGCGGCGAGCAGCGCAGGCACCTCGACCCGCACCACACTGCGCGCCGTCACGACGAGATGGTCGTGCGGCCGATGGATGCCGATCCGCATCACCCGGTTGCCGAACGCATCGATGTGCTCGGCCTGCTCGTCGGCGACGGGATCGAGCTCCAACTCGGTCGACTCGACGACCTGCCACGGCGTGGCCCGCGGCAGCAGGTGCGCCACCGTGTAGCCGTCGCTCATCGCCCGGCCGTAGCGGTACTCGGTGCGGTGCTGCACCGCGAAGCGCTGGCCCCTACCGCTCATCGGCCACCCATGATCATCGGGTTCACCGGATCGGCGAACCACCGCGCCACCACCGCCGCGTCGAGTTGCAGCAACGGCCCTCGAGCCGCCAGCACGAGACCGTCGACCGCGAGGCGTCGACCGCGCACCACGACGTCGTCGACGTCGGCGAACGTGGCCCGCATCGCCTGCTCGACGAGCGCTGCACCCTCCGGCCACGCCAGCGACGCAAGGTGCTCGCGCAGTCGGTCGAGTTGGAACGCGAGACCCCGCGGGTTCACGTCGTCGCGCACCAACAGGTCGACCACGGCGTGCAACTCCACATCGCTGCGGTAGCGGCGGCGGTAGGCCACCAGGCTCTCGTTGGCCGCCAGCACCGCCTCGATGAGCGGCTGGAACGCGAGCGGATCGACCGCCTGCCCGACAGCGGCCTCGACCGAACCGAGCAGCGCGATGCCGCGTTCGATGCGGCGACCGAGGTCGAGGAACCGCCAGGCCGGACCGCGCACCGTGCTCTCGGTGGCCAGGCCCGCCAGCGCGGCGAGGTCGACGAGGATGAGGTCGAGATCGTCGACGGCGGCATCGGTGCGGACGAGATCGCTCACCACCCGCGCCAGGCGGCCGAGCACCCGACCGGTGGTGGTGGACAGGTACTCGCGCACCGAACGGGCCTCCTGCACCAGCGACGACACCTGCGTCGCCACCGTCGCCCGCGTCGCGGCCAACTCGCGCTGCAGCACCTCGGCCAAGGGCGCACCGTCGAGCGGATCGGTGATGTGCGGCGCACCCTGGGCCGCACGCAACAGCGCCACCGCGCCCGTCGCCCATCCGCCGGAAGCGAGCGTGACCAGATAGGGGTCCTGCTCGACCTGGCCACCCACCACACGCGCTGCACGCGCCGCCACCTCGGCACGTTCGGCCGCACGACCCATCCAGTACAGCGCGTCGGCGGCACGCTTGGGCACCGACGCGCCGAAGTCGACCTGCTGGGGTGCCGTCACCTGCAGCGCCGCGCCGGTGGAGCCCCGGCCCGCCCGGGCACCGCCCACCACCCACACATCCTTGGTGCGCTCGGCGGTGGGTGCAGCCGGATGGTCACCCTCGGCCAACACGCGCCCTGCACCGCCCGGCATCACCCACACCCCGTCGGGCCCGGCGACGGCATTCAGACGCAGCACCACCCGACCCGGCACCAGGCCGGTGATGGCGTCGAAGACCGGCGTCGTCGCCATCGCCTCGCCGTCGAAGGCTCGCAGCAACAACGCCTCGCCCAGCACCGACTCGGCCAGCGCGCCGAGACGCTCCTGCACCGCCGCCGACTCGGCCAGGCCGGTACCGAACGCATTGCCCAGCACCACCCCACCACGCTGAGCCGCCCAGGTGATGGCAGGCACACCGTGCACGCCCTGGGCGCGCGGTTCGAGCGGGTCGAGTCCGCCGTCCTCGAGGCGCCGGTACACCACGTCGACCGGTTCCAGGCCGCCCAGCGCACGCAGCCACAGCCGGTCCTGGCGCATCACCAGATCGGCGCCCTCGGCGAGGTGCAGGCCCATCTGCACGGCGAGGTACGAGTGCTCGACGTAACTGGGGTGCTCGGGGCCACCCGACAACACGACGGTACGGGTGTCGACCCGGCCTGCGGGGGCCAGTGCCGCCAATGCCCGGCGCAGCATGGCCGGCGCCGCCACCACCGGGGCGGTGCCCGCGGCCCGCAGCGGTTCGGCCATCACGCGTGCCGTGATCGAGCGGTTCAGCAACGCGTACCCGAGGCCGGTGGGCGAGTCGGTGAGATCGGCCACCACCCGCCATCCGCCCTCGGCCGTGCGCACCACGTCGACCGCGTGCTGCACCAACCAGCGCGCCGGCCGCTGCAGCCCGGCCGACATGCGCAGCGCCGGGGTGGCAGCCACCTCGGCGGCCCGCACCACCCCCGAGCGCACCAGCTGGCGGTCGCCGTAGAGGTCGGCGAGCACCGCCTCGATCAGCCGCGTGCGCTGCGCCACTGCCCGGGCGAGCAGATCGAACTCGCTCTGCTCGATGACCATCGGCACCGGGTCGAGCCGCCAGGGACGGCTGGCCGACGTGCCACCCGTGAGGTCGTGGACGAGATGACCGGCACCTTCGGCGTCGAGCATGCGGTCGGCCTGGCGCTGCCGTTCGGCCAGTTCGCCCGGACCGGCCGCACCCACCGCCGCACCCAGCTCGCGCCACGCCGGGCGCACGAGGCCGTCGGGGCCGACGGCCTCGTCGTAGCGGCTCGCGTCGGGCCGGTACTGCATCTCGCCGGAGCTCACGACCACATCACCCGCTCGATCGTACGAAGGTGCCCACCACCGCGTCGTTCACCGCGGCGAGGCCCATCTGCACATCGTCCATCACCGCATCGAGCGCGGCACCGTCGTCGGCCACGGTGGGCAGACCGGCCAGCAGCGCGACCACGCGGTCGACCACCGCCACGGTCACGTCGGCCCGCGGCAGTTGCTGCAGCGCGGCGCGTGCCGTCGCCACGCCGTTCGCCACCGAACGCGGGAAGGCGGGATCGAACAGGAGGAATCGCACCACCGCTGCGCCGTCGATGGGCCCGCGGGTGGCACGCTGGTACATCTGCAACCCGCTGACCGAGCGCAGCACACCCATCCACTGCACGTCGTCGTACACCTGGCCGCCCGTGTGCTCGGTAGCCAACAGTGCTGCAGCGCGCACACCCACCACCCGAGTGGTCATGTCGGCCCGTTCGAGCGCCTTGCCGAGGCACCACAGGTGGTACGCCTCGTCGCGGCTCATCGCCGTGCCGATCACGCCCTCCACGCGCTGCGCGTCGCCGATCACCCGGTTCAGGAAACGGGCCCGGCCGCGTCGGTCGACCGCGTCGAGCGCGCTCGCCTGGGCGAACAGGTAGAGGTCGTTCACCGCCTGCCACGCCTCGCGGGGCAGCACCTCGCGGGTGGTGCGCAGGTTCTCGCGGGCCTGGTCGATGCTGCTGGCCACACTGCCCGAGTTGGTGCGCTCGGCCACCAGGAACGACACGATGGCGGTCTCGGTGGCCGCCGGATGGGCGATGTCGAACGCGGAACGGCCGCCCACCACGGCGAGCAGCGGTTCCCAGGTGGAGGTGACGCTGACGGGCAGGTCGACGATCAGTTCGGTGTAGGTGCGCACGATGCGCGCCGTGTCCTCGGCGCGTTCGAGGTACCGGGCGCCCCAGTACACGTTGTCGGCCACACGCGACAGCAGCATCAGTCGACCTCGACGATCCAGGTGTCCTTGCTGCCGCCACCCTGCGACGAGTTGACGATGAGCGAACCCTTGCGCAGCGCGACGCGGGTGAGGCCGCCGGCGGTGACCGACTGGGTGGCCCCGCTGAGGATGAACGGGCGCAGGTCGACGTGGCGCGGTTCGATGCCCTCGTCGCACAGCGTGGGCACCGTCGACAGCGCCAAGATGGGCTGGGCCACCCAGTTGCGCGGATCGGCCTCGATGCGGGCGATGTGCGCGTCGAGCTCGGCGCGAGTGGCGCGATCGCCGATGAGCAACCCGTACCCGCCGCTCTCGTTCGCCGGCTTCACCACCAATTGGTCGATGTGTTCGATCACGTACTCGCGCTCGTCGGGGTAGTAGCAGCGGTACGTGGGCACATTGGGGATGAGCGCTTCCTCACCGAGGTAGTAGCGGATGATGTCGGGCACCCACGCGTACACCACCTTGTCGTCGGCCACACCGGCGCCAGGTGCGTTGGCGATACCGACGTTGCCCGCCCGCCAGGCACGCATCAGGCCGGGCACACCCAACATGCTGTCGGGGCGGAACACCTCGGGGTCGAGGAACTGGTCGTCGACCCGCCGGTAGACGACGTGGACCCGCTCGCGCCCACCGATGGTGCGCATGTACAGGCAGTCGTCGTCGCCCACCACCAGGTCGGCGCCCTCCACCAACGCGGCCCCCAACCGTTGGGCGAGGAACGAGTGCTCGAAGTAGGCCGAGTTGAAGATGCCGGGGGTGAGCACGGCGATGGTGGGCGCGTCGATGCCCTGCGGGGCGATCGACACGAGCATGCGGTTCAGTTCGTCGGTGTAGCTGTCGACCGGCCAGATGCTCTGCTCGGCGAACAGGTCGGCGAACACCCGCTTCGAGATGGCTCGGTTCTCGAGCATGTAGCTGACGCCCGACGGCACGCGCAGGTTGTCCTCCAGCACGTACATCGTGCCGTCGGCGCCGCGGACCAGATCGCTGCCCGAGATGTGCGCCCACACCCCGTGCGCCGGGCTCACCCCGCGGCACTCGGGCCGGAAGTTCACCGAGTGCTCGAGCAGGTCGGCGGGGAACACCCCGTCGGCCACGATGCGCTGGTCGTGGTAGAGGTCGTCGATGAAGTGGTTGATGGCGCGCAGACGCTGCGTCAACCCGGCCTCGATGCGCCGCCACTCGCTCGCCGCGATGACCCGCGGGATGATGTCGAACGGCCAGGCGCGATCGATGCCCCGGCCGTCGCTGTACACGGTGAACGTGATGCCCTGGGCGAGGATGTCGATCTCGGCCAGGTTCTGGCGCTCGCGTAATTCGGCCGGCTCGAGGGCACGGAGGTGTTCGACCAGCGCCACCGCTGCCGGGCGTGGCGAGCCATCGGGCGCGACGAGTTCGTCGAACACGTCGGGCAGAGCCTGCACACGCTGCATCGTCACCTCCTCATGCTGGCGGTCGAGCGTTTCACCACCGTGCCGGAACTATGTCATGCGCGTGAACTCGCCACCGTCTTGCGAGCGCCCGGCCTGCGGTTGCGGCCCAGCGCGATCAGACGTCGACGATCTCGAGGCGGACGCGCTTGTTGCCCTTGCCCTTGTTCTCGAGCTTGGTCACCCGGATGCGGCCCACCTCGTTGGTGCTGCGCACGTGCGTGCCACCGTCGGCCTGCTTGTCGAGGCCGACGATGTCGACGACGCGGATCTCGGTGACCGACTCGGGAATGAGGCTCACCTTGGTGCGGATGAGATCGTCGTCCTGCACAGCCGTGTCGCGCGGGAGGAACAGCACCTCGATGGGGTGGTCGGCGGCGAGCGCCTCGTTCACCAGTTGCTCGATGCGCGGCCCGAAGCCGTCGGGCACCGGGTCGAACTCGAAGTCCATCCGGGCCGCCAACGGCTCCATGTTGCCGCCGGTGACCGGCACCCGCCATTCGTTCCAGATCACACCGCACAGCACGTGCAACGCGGTGTGCGTGCGCATCAGTTGGTGCCGCCTCGACCAGTCGACCTCGCCCGACACCGTGTCGCCCACGGCCGGCAGCGCTCCGTCGACCGGCGCGGCGAGGGTGTGCCACACCTGCTGGCCCTCCTTGCGCACGTCGACGACATCGCGGCCCGCGAGAGTGCCGGTGTCGTGCGGCTGGCCGCCACCGGTGGGATAGAAGGCGGTGCGGTCGAGCGCGATCGCAGCGGCATCGTCGCCGTCGCCGCCGCGCACGTCGACCACTGTGGCGGTGAACGACGTGAGATAGGCGTCGCGCAGGTAGAGCAGCTCGGTCATCACGCCACCGGCGGGGTCAGCCCTGGCCGACCTGGGGTTCCTTCGGCAGACCGAGCACCCGCTCGCCGACGATGTTGCGCTGGATCTGGCTGGTGCCGCCCCAGATGGTCTCGCTGCGGCTGAAGAAGAAGGCGCTCATCATCGCGCTGACCGGATAGCCCGGGCGCCGCTTCTCGCGTGCCGTGCCCGGCCACGACCCCTCGGGACCGGCGTTCACGAGCATGGCGTGGGCTCCGAAGATGTCGAGCGCCAACTCCATGGCTTCTTTGTGCATCTCGCTCCAGAACATCTTGTTGCTGGCGCCGAGCGCCATGATGCCCGCGTCCTTCTGCCCGGCGAGTGTGGTGGCGAGCGAGCGAAGGCCGTTGATGCGCAGGATCTGGATCTTGGTGTAGTACCGCATCAGTCGCTGGCGCACGTCGGCATCGTCGATGGCGCCGTTGGCCTCGGCCGTCGCCACCATCAACTTGTACTCCTCCTCGAAGCGGCGATAGCCGGTGGTGGCGCTCATGCCGCGCTCGAACGCAAGCGTGGAGTTGGCAACCTTCCAGCCGTTGTTCACGCCGCCGACGACGTTGTCCTTCGGGCAACGGGCATCGGTGAAGAACACCTCGCAGAACTCGGCGGTGCCATCGGGCTGCACGATGCCGCGCACCTCCACACCCGGCTGGCGCATCGGCACGAGCAGGTAGCTGATGCCCTTGTGCTTGGGCGCCTCGGGGTCGGTGCGGGTGAGCAGGAAGCAGTAGTCGGCGTGGTGGCCGCCGGTGGTCCACACCTTCTGGCCGTTGATGATCCACTCGTCGCCGTCGAGCACGGCCTGGGTCTTCAGCGAGGCGAGGTCGCTACCGCTGTTGGGCTCGCTGAAGCCCTGGCACCA
>JBIIDH010000036.1:0-32184 GCA_044238435.1 Ilumatobacteraceae bacterium
CACCGTCGCACTTCTTGCCCACCACGGTGGCCACGCGCGACAGCAGGTTGCCGAAGTTGTTGGCGAGGTCGCTGTTGTAGCGGCCGGTGAGGCCCTCGTAGGTGAAGTCGCCGTCCTGGCCGAACGTGGTGTCGGCGAGCACGTAGTAGCGGAACCCGTCGACCCCGAACTCGTCGATCAGGTCGAGCGGGTTCACCACGTTGCCCGACGTCTTGCTCATCTTCTCGCCGCCCACGAGCAGCCAGCCGCCGACGGCCCAGCCCTTCGGCGGCTCGAGGCCTGCCGACATCAGCATGGCCGGCCAGTACACGCAGTGGTGCCGGATGATGTCTTTGCCGATGAGGTGGTAGTCGACCGGCCACCACTGCTCGAAGCGCTCGTGGTCGGTGCCGTACCCGATGGCCGTGATGTAGTTGGCCAGCGCGTCGAACCACACGTAGGCGACGTGCTTGGGGTCCCACGGCAACGGGATGCCCCACGTGAGGCTGGTGCGGCTGACCGAGAAGTCGCGCAGGCCCGAGCGGATGAGGCCGAGCGCCTCGTTGCCGCGGAACTCGGGCGTGATGGCGCCGGGGTGTGCGGCGTACCAGTCGAGCAGCCGGTCCTGGAAGCGGCTGAGGCGGAAGAAGTAGTTCTCCTCCTCGAAGTACTCGACGGGCCGCTTGTGGATGGGGCACTGGTCGCCCGGCAGCAGCTCTTCGTCGGTGTAGTACTCCTCGCACGCCACGCAGTACTTGCCCTGGTAGACGCCGAGCTCGATGTCGCCGGCGTCGTAGCAGCGCTGCAGCAGTTCCTGCACCCCGGCCCGATGTCGGGGCTCGGTGGTGCGGATGAAGTCGTCGTTCGAGATGTTCAGCCGCTGCCACGCATCCTGGAAGAGCGGTGCGATGCCGTCGGCGAACTCCTGCGGCGTCTTGCCGGCGGCATCGGCTGCCTGCTGGATCTTCAGGCCGTGTTCGTCGGTGCCGGTGAGGAAGTGCACGTCGTCGCCGAGCAGTCGGTGCCAGCGGCACAGGGCGTCGCCGATGATGGTGGAGTAGGCGTGCCCGAGGTGGGGGCGGGCGTTGACGTAGTAGATCGGTGTGGTGAGGTAGAAGTTGCTCACGGCGGGTCCTTTCGAGGAATGGCGGGCGTCGGCGGGGGTCAGTTGCCGGTGCGCATTCGACGGGAGGTCGCAGTGGCCCGGAAGCGGGCCACACCCGATGTACGAAGGGTCGTCACGGGGCACAGGATACGCCGGTCCGGCCACGGGGCGGCAAGCACGTTCCGACTACGTTCGCCGTATGGACGCGCATCGTCGCCAGTTGGGCCGGTACACGACGGTGCTGTTCGGGCACGAGCAGGGCAAGTACCCCGATGGCAACTCGGTGCTGGTGCAGGGGACCACGGGCAGCGTGCTCATCGACCCGTCGCTCAGTGTGCGCGACATCGAGCCGCCGCTGGCGGTCGACACCGTGCTGCTCACCCATACCCACGAAGACCATGCCGCGGGCGTGGCAGCCGTGCGATGGGGCGCGTTGAAGGTGCACCGCAACGACCTCGAGGCGCTGCGGTCGGTCGACGGGCTGATGGCGCTGTACGGCCTGCCGCAGCCGCTGTGGCCGCAGATGACCGAGTTCGTCACCGAGCGGTTCCAGTTCCTCGGGTGGCCCCAGGCCGAGGGCATCGACGACGGCGAGGTGATCGACCTCGGTGGGGTGACGGTCACGCTGGTGCACGCACCCGGTCACACCGGAGGGCACAGCCTGTACCTCGTCGAGGGCGACGACGGTGTGCGCGTGGTGGTGACGGGCGACATCGACCTCACCGGCTTCGGCGCCTACTACGGCGATGCGGCGTCGAGCCTCGACTCGTTCGAGCAGACGTTGCGGATGGCACGCGAGTTGGTGGCCGACCACTACGTGACGTTCCACCACAAGGGCGTGATCGACGGCCATGCCGCCTTCGTCACTGCAGTCGATGCCTATGCCGACTCGTTCCAGCGCCGTGAGGACGCGCTGCTGGCCCTGCTGCAGCAGCCCCGCTCGTTCGACGACCTGGTGAGCGACGGCATCGTGTACCGCGCCGGCACCAGGCCCGCGGTGTTCGGCGAGTCGGTCGAGCGGCGCACCATCCAGCAGCACCTCGATCGCCTCCTCGCGAATGGGGTCGTCGAGTCGCGCGGCGAGCAGTATTGCCGTCGATGAGCGAGTTCGAGTTCGACCGGGCCACCCGCGTCGCCGACGGTGCCGCCGAGTTGCACGACGGCTGGGACATCGGCGGCAACGCCAACGGCGGCTACCTGCTGGCGCTGGCCGCCAACGGTCTGCGCGTCCTCGCCGGCCGCCCCGACCCCATCAGCGTGACGGCCCACTACCTGTCGCCCGGGCGCCCCGGGCCGGTGGAGGTTGAGGGCCAGGTGGTGAAGGAGGGTCGTCGTTTCGCCACGGTGACCGGCCGTCTGCACCGCGGTGGCGCGCCGATCATCCAGGTACTCGGTGCATTCGGCGACCTGGCGCAGATGACGAGCCCCTACGAGCACCTCGCTGTCGGCCCGCCCGATCTGCCGCCGTTCGAGGAGTGCGTGCCTCGCACCGCATCGCAGGGCGGTGTGCCGGTGGCGTTGATGGACCGACTCGATGTACGGCTGCACCCCGAACACATGGGGTGGGTCGAGGGCCGCAAGCGGGGTGTGGCCGAGATCGCCGGATGGTTCGGCTTCGCCGACGGTCGCCCCATCGACACCTTGGCGCTGCTGCTGGTGTGCGATGCGCTGCCACCAGCGGTGTTCCACCTCGACATGCCGGCCGGATGGGTGCCGACGGTGGAGTACACGGTGCACGTGCGCGGGGTGCCCGCTCCCGGCCCGGTGCGTTGTGTGTTCCGGTCGCAGGTGGTGCAGGGCGGGTTTCTGAACGAGGACGGCGAGGTGTGGGACTCGGCGGGCCGTCTGGTGGCACAGTCGCGGCAGCTCGGCCTCACGCCGCTGGTCTGAACTCCGCTGGTCTGACGAAGGACCGGTTGGGGTCCGGGCTCAGCGCGAGCGTGCCCAGCGGACACCGACGGCGAACGAGCCGGCGGCCAGTGCCGTGGCGCCGAGGGCCTCGCTGGTGCGCCGCACCACGGCCTTGGTGCGGCGGCTGAAGATGACGATGGGCCAGGCGTGGCGGTGTGCGTGGCGTTCGAGTTTGGCGTCGGGGTTCACGGCCACCGGGTGGCCCACCGCCTCGAGCATCGGCAGGTCGCTGGCCGAGTCGCTGTAGGCGTAGCACTGGTCGAGGGCGAGGCCCTCCCAGCGGGCGAGTTCGGTGATGGCCTCCACCTTGCCCTCGCCGTAGCAGAACGACCCGACGAGCCGACCGGTGTAGGCGCCGTCGACGATCTCGCTGACCGTGCCGATGCCTGCGGTCATGCCCATCGCCCGTGCCAACGGGTCGACGAGTTCCACCGGGGCCGCCGAGACGATGTAGGTGGCGCGGCCGGCCTGGCGGTGGCGTTCGACGAGGGCGAGTGCCTCGGGCCGCACCTTCTCGAGCAGGGTGGGCACCGTGTCGGCGTTGAGGCCGACGAGGTCATCGCGTCGCACCCCCTTCACCGCCGCGAGGATGCGGTCGCGGACGCCGTGGCTGGTCTCGTCGCTGGCACCGGTGAGGCGGAACTTCAGCGCCTCGACGGCGTCGCGACTGAACTGACCGCGGTCGATCAGCCCGTTGCGCCACGCGGCGATCGCCAGCACGAAGGTGCTCGAGCCGCTGATGAGGGTGCGGTCGAGATCGAAGAACGCGGCACTCGGCCCGGTGCTGGCGATGTCGGTGAGTTCACTCATCGGGGGAGGCTCGTGGCGATGTCGTAGACGCGGCGTTTCGGCACGCTCAGCGTGCGCACCACGGTAGCCACCGCGTCGGACCGCGACTGGCCATTCGCGATGGCGTCGGTGAGGGCCGCGGCAATTGCCGCGTCGTCGGCCGGGGCCGGTTCGGGAGCGCCTTCCAGTACCACGACGTACTCGCCCCGCGGCTCGGTGGCGGCGAGGTGGGCGGCGGCATCGGCCAGGGTGCCGCGCCATACGTCCTCGTGCATCTTGGTGAGTTCGCGGGCCAGCGCCACACGGCGCTCGCGGCCGCAGCGCTCGCCCAGGTCGGTGATGGTGCGCGCCACGCGGTGGGGCGCTTCGTACAGCACCACAGTGCGTCGTTCGGCGGCCACGTCGGCCAGTCGGGCGGTGCGCTCCTGGCCCGAACGGGGCAGGAAGCCCTCCATCACGAACCGGCTCGTCGACAGGCCGCTCACCACCAGGGCCATCACGAACGCGGCCGGCCCGGGCACGGCGCTGACCGAGTGCCCGGCGTCGATCGCGGCGCGCACCAGGCGTTCGCCGGGGTCGGAGATACCGGGGGTGCCGGCGTCGGTGACCACCGCCACCGTCTGGCCGGTGGCGAGCAGATCGAGCACCTCGCCGATACGGCCGTGCTCGGTGTGTTCGTTGGTCACCGCCATGCGCACACCCCGCACCCCGGCGTGGTGCAGCAGCAGACCGGTGCGACGGGTGTCCTCACAGCAGATGAGCGCCGCGGCCTGCAGCGCCTCGACCGCCCGCGGCGGCAGGTCGCCGAGGTTGCCGATGGGCGTGGCGACGAGCACCAGGGTGCCGGTCATCGACGCAACTCGATCGTGTCGCCCACCCGCAGGCCCCACCGGGCGAACGCGCCCGCCTCGGCCTCGACCACCCACGACGCCGACCACACCGGCACCCCCACACGATGGGCGTGCATGCGCACGGTCTTCATCACGACGCCATCGTCGTCGAGGTAGGCGACGTCGAGTGGGAACCGCATCCGCACGGTGTGCACCCAGCGGCAGCGGGGCAGCACGAAGGCGCCTTCCACACCGGTGCGCCCGAGCAGCCCCTTGCGCCGCGCCGACCTGCTGTCGGCCACCTCTGCCGATGCGATCACCGTGCCATCGCTGAGCAGCCACGCCATACCGACAGGATGCCACGCCGGCACGGTGGCGGCGCAGCGCCGTTGGTCCCACCGCGACGCTGGGATACGGTCGGGCCATGTCGGTCGACCCCGCACTCCAGTACCTGTCCGCCGTCGAACAGGCCCGCCTGGTGGCGGCCGGCGAGGTGTCGCCGGTGGAACTGGTCGACCACGCGCTGGCTCGCATCGAGCAGGTGCAGCCCGAACTCAACCCGTTCGCCACGGTGTGGGCCGACCAGGCCCGGGCCGAGGCGCGAGCCGCTGCCGACGCCGCGGCGAGGGCTCGATCGGGCGGATCGGCGCTCGGCCCGTTGCACGGTGTGCCCATCGCGCTGAAGGAGACGACGCAGGTGGAGGGCCGGGCGTTCACGCTCGGTTCGCGCGTGTTCGAGCACACGCTGGCCGACCGCGACGCCTACATCACGGGTGCGCTGCGACGTGCCGGGGCGGTGGTGGTGGGCGCCACCACGTCGCCCGAGTTCGCCCATGCACTGCAGACCGACAGCCCGCTGCACGGCCCCACCCGCAACCCGTGGAACCGGGCACTGGCGCCGGGCGGTTCGTCGGGTGGCAGTGCCGTCGCCGCCGTCACCGGATGCGTGGCGCTGGCCGAGGGCAGCGACATGGGTGGTTCGGTGCGCATCCCCGCGGCGTGGAGCGGAGCCGTCGGGCTGAAGCCCGGTCTCGGGCGCATCCCGATGGACGTGCTGCCCGGGTTGTGGGACACCATTAGCCACCACGGCCCGCTGGCCCGCACGGTCGACGACGCCCGCCTGTTCCTCGCCGTCACACAGGGCCCCGACGACGCCGACGTCTTGTCGGTCACCACGCCCCTCGACCTGTCGGGCCCGCTGTCGGGCGATGTGCGTGGCATGCGCATCGGCCTCAGCATCGACCTCGGCCAGTGGTGGGTGCACCCCGAGATCACCGCCGCGGTCGGCGCCGCCGCCGACGCGCTGTCCGACGCGGGCGCCATCATCGAACCGGTGGACCCTGGCCTGGGGCGCGACGACGAGTGGTTGTGGATCCGGATGTGGGGCGTGTTCATGTCGGCCTACTTCGGCGACCTGGTCGACGAGTGGGGCGACCGCATGGACCCCGATGTGGTGCGGCTGATCGAGCTCGGCAACTCGATGAGCGCCACCGAGTACAAGCGGCTCGAGATCGAGCGCTCGGCCACGTGGCGCAAGGTGGCGGGTGTGCTGGCGGGCCGCGATGCGCTGCTGTGCCCCACGATGGCCACCCCTCCGGTCAGCGCCGAGAAGTCGGTGCGCGACCGTTTCGACCAGCCCGACGACGGGCTGTACTACTCGCCCGACATGACCGGCGTGTTCAACCTCGTCGCCCCGTGCCCGGCGCTGAGCGTGCCGTGCGGTGCGCACACCGAGGCGCCGTACACGGGTGTGCCGATCGGGCTGCAGATCGTCGGCCACCGCTGGCGCGACGACACCGTGCTGCGCATCGGCCGTGCCGTCGAGCAGGCCCTCTGGCCCAACGGCCTCCCCCGCCCACCGTTGTAGGGCGGACCCCCACCCGCCCGGTCCGTGAGCCGAGACCCCCCGGGCGGTGGTCCACGCTCACGGACCCTGCGCTTCGTGAGTCTCGAAACAGTGCCTCAAGGTACGGGTCTATGCTTCGGGCGTACCTCCGATCGCGGGCAGTTACACACAGGGGACGTGCAGCACATGAGGGTGTCTCTCCAGCCTTTCCTCGACCAGACTCGGTTCATGGACACGATTCGCCGCCACGGCCGCCGCCGTCGGCTCATGGCGGTGATGCTTCCTCTCACTGCGCTCGTCATCATGCTCCAGTACGTCGCCCCAGTCGTGGCGCTGTCGCTCCTCGTCGTCCCCTGCTACCTGTTGCTCGTGGTTGTCCCGAGATGGGCTGAGGAAGACTCAGCGCTCGAGCGCAGGCTGCCGTAGGCGAGATGCGCACCGGTCTTCGACGACGCATGAGCGGCGCTCTCTCGAGCGAAGCGGGTGGCCCTTGCTCGAGATGATCGCGCTGCAACCTGGATCCCTGAGGCTGGCGGCCGCTACGGATGCCATCGCGCCCGACATCGGTGAGGCGGTGGCTGGCATGCTGATGCTCGGCTGGCTCATCGTCGCAGTTCGAACGACCACCTCTGTCATGCGCCAACGAAGCGCAACAAGGGCCGCGCCGGGCGAACCGGCACCCCGCCGACGTGGCCGACTTGGCCCGCAGATCGTGGGGTTGGCCGGTGCCTCTGCGGCGTTCGGGGTGTCGATCCTCGTGGGGGCCGGAGAGCTGGACGAACCATGGCGTCTTCAGTGGCTCCTGCTCACTGGCGCTGGCATCGCAGTGCTCGTGATCGATGTGGTCGCTTTCATCCGCCGCTCGGCCACGTCATGAACCGTCCTCAGCTCTCGCCGAGCGAGTGTCGAGTGACGTTCCGCGATGTGTGGCGGTTGCGTGTGGTGATGGCCCTAGGAACAGGACTGGCGATGTACGGCTGGTCGATGGCGAGTCCTGCCTTCGTGCGCGACCGGCCGATCGAGCCTGTCTGGGTAGCGTTCGTTGTCGTGGGCGTCGGGGTGAGTGCAGTTGCGACCTGGTGCGAGTGGCGGGTCAGGCGCGGCGGGAGGCGAGGGCGTCGCTCGCCTCGGTGAGCACGGTGCGCAGCGTCGAGCGGATGAATTCGAACTCGGCGGGGCCGGCGATCAGCGGCGGGCTGAGGGTGATGACGGGCTCGCCGCGGTCGTCGGCTCGGCAGATCAGCCCGGCGGCGAACAGGCGCGGCGACAACAGGCCGCGCAGCAGCCACTCGGCCTCGGCATCGGTGAACATGCCCTTGGTGGCCTGATCGGTGGTGAGCTCGATGGCGAGGAAGTAGCCCTCGCCGCGCACGTCGCCCACGATGGGAATGTCGCGCAGCGATTCGATGGCCGCCTTGAACGCGCCCTCGTTGGCGAGCACGTGACCGCAGATGTCTTCGCGCTCGAAGATGTCGAGGTTGGCGTTGGCGACGGCGCAACTGACCGGGTGCGCACCGAAGGTCTGGCCCTGCAGGAAGGCGGTGGTGTCGGCGAGGAACGGCTCGGCGATGCGGTCGCTGATCATCACGCCGCCCAGGGGTGCGTACCCGGAGGTAACGCCCTTGGCGAACGTGATCATGTCGGGCTGGTAGTCGTAGCGCTGGCTGCCGAACATGTGGCCGAGGCGACCGAAGGCGCTGATCACCTCATCGCTCACCAGCAGCACGTCGTAGTGGTCGCAGATCTCGCGCACCCGCTGCCAGTAGCCCTCGGGTGGGGCGAACGCGCCGCCGGTGTTCTGCAGCGGCTCCATGAACACGGCGGCCACCGAGTCGGGGCCCTCCATCTCGATGCGCAGCGCCACGTCGTCGGCGCAGCGCAGGGTGCAGGCGGGCAGGTCGCCGCAGTCGTGGCAGCGGTAGCGGTACGGGGTCTGCACCTTCACCGCCCCCGGCACCAGGGGCTCGAACGGTGTGCGGATCGACGGCACACCACCCAGGCTGAGGGCCCCCATCGAGGTGCCGTGGTAGGCGAGGTAGCGCGAGATGAACTTCGTGCGGCTGGGCTGGCCGCGCAGCTTCCAGTACTGGCGGGCCATCTTCATCGCCGTCTCCACCGCATCGCCGCCGCTGGGCGTGAGGAACACCCGGTTCAGGTCGCCGGGCGCCATCGCCGCCAACCGCGTGGCCAGGTCGATGGCCGGCTCGTGGGCGAACGACCAGGTGGGGAAGTAGGCGAGCGTGCTGGCCTGGCGGGCGGCGGCTTCGCCGAGCTCGGCGCGGCCGTGGCCCACCTGCACGGTGAACAGGCCCGAGAGGCCGTCGAGGTACTGGTTGCCGTGCTGGTCCCACACCGTGCAGCCCTCGCCGCGGGTGATGACGGGCACCTCGTCGGGGCCGAACCCGGCCAGCCGGGTGAAGTGCATCCAGAGGTGCCGGTGGGCGCGCTGCGACAGGCTCACCGGGGTGTCGATGGGGGAACTCATGGCTGTGTTCGTATCAGACGAGCGTGGGCGCCGTCACGGGTGCCTGGTTCGCGGTGCGGGCGTCGTAGATCGCCTTGCCGAGGATGGCAACGAAGATGATGCACCCGCCCAGCAGCACCATGGTCTTGGGTCGTTCGCCCAGCAAGGTGATCGACCACACCGGCACGAGCACCATCTCGGTCTGGGCGAACAGGGTCATCACCGCCGCAGGCACCTGCTTCGACGCGTGGTTGAACATGTAGGTGCCGAGCACGATGATCACCCCGCCGTGCAACAGGGCGAGCAGCAGGTCGCCGGTGGGCGGCACGAGCGAGTTGCCCTTGGCGAGGGTGACCGCGCCGCACACCACGATCATCATCACGGCGTAGCCCGGTAGCACCGGCGACCAGTCGCGGGCGCGGTCGGAACGCACGCACACGGTGTAGCCGGCGAAGCCGACCGCCGACGACAGCGCCGCCAGGTTGCCCACCATCGTGCCGCTGCCGAGGTCGCCCACCACGGTGACGAGCAGGCCGATGAAGGCCACCACGATCGCAACGATCGTGACCCAGTTGAGTCGTTCGCGCAGGATCACCCAGGCGAGCAGGGCGCCGAAGATGGGCACCGTCGAGCCGAGGAAGGCGGCATTGGCGGGCGACGTGGTCTTCACCGCGTAGACGAAGCCGAACGAGGCGATGAACAGCATCACGTTGGCGATGATCATCGTCCGGCCCGACCGGTAGGCGGTGAGGGTGGGGGCGGGCTTGCGCTGGAGGAACGACAGCGCCTCCACCACCACGATCACCGCGACGGATCGCCATACGAGGTACTGGAACGGGTCGGCACCATCAGCCACCTTGGCGGTGATGCCGCCGAGGCTCCACACGGCGCCTGCGCCGAGCGCGAGCAGCGACGCGACGATGGGGATGCGGGTCGAACTCACGGAGCAGCAGTCAGTGCTGCGCTCATGCGGCGCAGCACCTCGTCGATGTCGTCGAGCGTGGTCTGGAAGCTGGTGACGAACCGGATGACGCCGGGGGCGATGCGGTAGAAGAACAGGCCCGCCGCCTCCAGTCGGTCGGCGACTGCGTCGGGCACGTGGACGAAGGCGATGTTGGCCTGCGGGTGCGTGGCCATCGTGACGCCGAGCCCGGTGAGGCCCTCGGCGAGGCGAGCCATCGCCGCGTTGGCGTTCGCCGCCAACCGCAGCCACAGACCGTCGGCGAGGTACGCGTCGAGTTGCACCGACTGGAAGCGCATCTTCGACGCCACCTGGCCGGCGCGCTTCACCCGGTAGCTCAACTGTTCCGCCAGTGCCGGGTCGAAGCACACGATGGCGTCGGTGCTCATCGCCCCGTTCTTCGTGGCACCCAGCGACAGCAGGTCGACCCCGGAACGCCACGTGAGTTCGGCCGGGGTGCAGCCGAGCGAGGCGATTGCGTTGGCCACCCGCGCCCCGTCGATGTGCACCCGCATGCCGCGTGCCTTCGCCATCGCTGCCAGATCGGCGATCCGCTCGACCGGGTACACGGTGCCGTAGTCGGTGGGGTTGGTCAGCGACAGGGCCGACGGCTGCGAGTGGTGGTTGTCGCCCCAGTTGGTGGTGGCGAAGGCCTGTTCGAGCGATGCCCGTTCGAGCAGGAAGTCGGCACCGGGCAGGCCGCGCATCACGGCGCCGCCACCGAACAGCGACGTGGCGCCGCACTCGTTGCGGATGATGTGGGCGGTTTCGTGGCACAGCACGGCACCCCACGGCGGGCACACCGACGACAGCGCCAGCGAGTTGGCCGCGGTACCCGTGAGCACGGGGAACACGCTCACTTCGGGGTGCTCGAACACGTCGGTTACCCGGTCGCGCAGCCGGCCCGACCAGTCGTCGCCCCCGTAGGCCATGGCGCTGCCGGTGTTCGCGTCGGCGATGGCCGCCACGATCTCGGGCGCCACACCCGCGGCATTGTCGCTGCGCAGTTCGATCGGCCGAAGCGCGGCAGGGGAGTGCTCGATGGTGCTCACCCCGCCATTCTCACCGATCACCCCACCCACCCCCTGCGTTTGTGAGCGCACCCCTGTTTGAAGCAGGGTCCGCTCACAATCGCTGCGGCGGTGTCGGAGCGTTTGTGAGCGCAGCCCTGTGGTACCCGGGTCTGCTCACAAACGGTGGGGGGAGCGGGACATGGTGGTGATGGTGCACGAGGGGGTGACGGGGTGCGTCGGGTCGTGCACCTCGAACGTCTCGCACACCTCGAAGCCGCGGGCCCGGTAGTAGGCGATGTCATCGTCGGTGGCTGTCTCGAGGTACTGCACCGTGCCTTCCCGGTCGCAGTGCTCGCGGCGGTGGGCCAGCAACGCGCTGCCCAACCCCTGGCCCTGCCAGTCGGGGTGTGTGCCGAGGAACTGCAGATACCAGTAGGGCTGGGGTGGACGGTGGGCATCGACGGTGTCACCCACCCGGCCCATCAGCGCTTGGCTGGCCTCGTCGAAGCGTTGGTAGGTGTCGATCATGTCGGCGCGGGCGGCATCGGACGGGTGTGCGGGGTCTGGCGAACCCCATACGGCGACAGCGGCACAGTCGTCGGTGATCACCACCTCGCCCACGTCCATCCACCGCCGCACCACGAGTCGGAAGAACGCCTCGCCCTGCCACTCGGCGTAGGCAGCGTCGTCGGGCAGCATCCACCGGATGAGTGGGTCGGCCGCGAAGGCGCGCATGAGGGTGCGGCACACCCGCCCGAGGTCGTCCAACGTCGCGAGTCGCAGCGTGCTCATCGACGCAGACTACGGCTGGATCAGACGTTGAAGCGGAACTCCATGACGTCGCCGTCGATGGGGTGGTATTCCTTGCCCTCGATGCGGATCTTGCCGAGTTCCTTGGCCTTGGTCCACGAGCCGATCTGGAGCAGTTCGTCCCAGTGGATGACCTCGGCCTTGATGAAGCCGCGCTGGAAATCGGAGTGGATGCGCCCGGCGCACTCGGGGGCGCTGGAGCCGGCGTAGAACGTCCACGCCCGGCTCTCCTTCTCGCCGGTGGTGAAGTACGTGCGCAGGCCGAGCAGGTGGTAGGCGCTGCGCACCATGCGGAACAGGGCGCCTTCACCGAGGCCGAACCCTTCCAGCATCTCGGCACGCTCGGCAGGGTCGGTGATGGTGGCAGCCTCGGCCTCGAGCTGCACGCACATGCCGATCACCTCCACGTTGTCGCCGGCGGAGGTGAACTCGTCGCGCACACGCTGTTCGATCTCGGCGATACGGTCGAGTTCGTTCTCGCCCACGTTCACCACCGCCAGCACCGAACGGTTGGTGAGCAGGAAGTACGGCACCAGCTGCTCGCGCCACTCGGGCTTCAGGCCGGCGCGGTACAGGGGCAGGCCGGCGCTGAGCGCGTCGTACGCGGCCTGCAGCGCGTCGAGCTCGGCCGCTGCGCCCTTGTCGAGCTTGGCCTGGCGGGTTGCCTGGGTGAGCCGCTTCTCGACGGTCTCGAGGTCGGCGAGGGCCAGTTCGATCTCGACGATGCGCAGGTGCTCGAGCGGATCCGACGGGCCGGGCACGTCGTCGTCCTCGAAGGCCCGCAGCACGAACACGATGGCGTCGACCTCGCGGATGTTGGCCAGGAACTTGTTGCCCAGGCCCTCACCCTTGCTGGCGCCCTCGACGAGGCCACCGATGTCGACCACCTGCACGGCGGCATGCACCACGTTGCGCGACTTCGACATGGCCGCCAGCCGGTCGAGTCGTTCGTCGGGCACCTTGGCCACGCCGATGTTGGGATCTTTGGTGGCGAACGCATAAGGCGCAGCGAGCGCGCCGCCGCCAGTGAGTGCGTTGTACAGCGAGCTCTTGCCCGCATTGGGGAGACCGACGAGGCCGAAGCGTTCCATAGCGAAGGGCCGAGGCTACCGGGCAGTCACCCGGGGTGACGGCGCGCATCGAGGTGGAGCCGACGGGGGAGTGCCGGTAGAGTCGCAGACCTATGTCGAAGAAGACCAAGAAGCGCAAGGCCAAGATGCGCCGCTCGAAGGCCAACCACGGTAAGCGCCCGAACATGGGGCGTGGCTGACACACCTCACCCACCGTCCGCACCTCCGCCCACCCGGCGCGAGGATGTGGTCGACGTGTGGCACGGGGTGGCAGTAGCCGACCCCTACCGGTGGCTCGAAGCGGGCGATTCGCCTGAGGTGGTCGAATGGACCACCGCCCAAAATCAATACACGCGCCAGGCGCTCGATGCCCGTCCCGATCGCGGACGGTGGTTCGAGCGCCTTTCCGCGCTCATTGGCCTGCCCACGGTCATGGCCTGCAGGGTGCGTGGCGAGCGACTCTTCGTCCTCGAGCGCGGCCGCGGCGCCGGCCAGTTCGCGCTGGTGCTGCGGTCGGCCGTCGACGCAACGGCACCCGCCCGGGTGCTGTTCGATCCGGCCGCGCTGGCGGCCGATGCAGCGGTGGCGATCGACTGGTTCCATCCGTCGTCCGACGGCAGCGTCGTGGCGCTCGGTCTGAGCGAGGGTGGCACCGAGAACAGCACCCTGCACCTGCTCGACGTCGACACGGCCACGCTGCGGGCGCTGCGCATCGCCGGCACGCGAGCGGCATCGGTGGCGTGGCAGCCCGACGGCAACGGGTTCTGGTACACGCGCTACCCGGCGGGCGACGAGTACCACCGCCACATTCGCCATCACACCATCGGCACCGATCCGGCCGACGATCCGGTGGTGCTCGACCGCTTCCCCACCGCTGAGTCGTGGCCCGATGTCGACGTGTCGGCCGACGGGCGGTACCTCCTCGTGCATGTGATGGTGGGATGGGGTCGTCACGACGTCCACCTGTGCGACCTGACGACCGGCGAGTGGCAGGTCGTCATCGAGGGACGGGCGGCCGACACCAGCGTGGAACTCGGTGCCGATGGCATCGTGGCCGTCACCACGGTCGATGCGCCCAACGGTCGGCTGGTCGCCGCGCCGTATGCATCACCGGGGGTCGAGTCGTGGCGCACGGTCGTGCCCGAACGCGCCGACGTCGTGCTGGGCGGCTGTGCGTTGGTGGGCGACGACGTGCTCGTCACGGCCAGCCGGGCGGGGGTCGACACGGTCGAGCGCTGGAGCCTCGACGGCCGATTGCTGCAAGAGATCGACGGACTGGGCCTGGTGGCGGTGGGCAACCTCGTTGCCGACGAGCACGGCACGGCCGCTTTTGCGCTGGTGAGTTCCTTCACCGCGCCCACCGCCGTGTGGCGCATCGACCGCGACGGGGTCCAGCGGTGGTGCCCCGAGGTACCCGCAGCCCACGAACTCCCGCCGCTCACGGTCAGCCGCACCACGTATCCATCGCTCGACGGCACGGCGATCGGCCTGTTCGTCGTGCACCGCGCCGATGTGGTGCCGTCGCCCGACACGCCCACCATCCTCAACGGGTACGGCGGGTTCGCGCTGTCCGAGTCGCCGACGTGGATGCCCAACCTGGCTGCATGGTGCGCCGAGGGCGGGGTGTGGGCCATTGCCGGGCTGCGCGGCGGCCTGGAACACGGCGAGCGGTGGCACCAGGCCGGGCGGCGCGACACGAAGCAGAACGTGTTCGACGACTTCCACAGTGCGGCCGATTGGATGGTGGCCACGTCGATGGCGTCGCGCCAGCGCCTGGCGGTTCACGGCGGCTCGAACGGTGGCCTGCTGGTGGGCGCGGCGCTCACCCAGCGACCCGATCTGGCTCGGGCCGTGTGGTGCGCGGTGCCACTGCTCGACATGGTGCGCTTCCCGCAGTTCCTCATCGCCCGACTCTGGACCGACGAGTACGGCGACCCCGAGGTGGTCGACGAGTTCGGCTGGCTGCACGCCTACTCGCCGTACCACCGGGTGCACGAGGGCACGCACTATCCGGCGGTGCTGTTCACCACGGCCGAGGGTGACACGCGGGTCGACCCGCTGCACGCCCGCAAGATGGCGGCGCTGGTGCAGTACGCCACGGCCGCCGCGCCCGATGAGCGGCCGGTGTTGCTGCTGCAGGCCGACCGGGCGGGTCACGGCGCAGGCAAGCCGGCGGCCATGCGCATCGCCGAGGGTGTCGACGCACTGTCGTTCCTGGCATGGCAACTCGGCCTCGGTGGTGTGTCGTGACCGCAGTCGTCGCGCTCGAGGTGGTGTCGCCGGTGGAGCCGTGGCAGGCCGTGGGGCTGCACGTCGTCGACGGGCGCGCCTCGGTGGGCGGTATCGAACTGCGCTTCCGTGTGCCCATCGGTGACGAAGCAGTGCGGATCGACCGCTGGGTGCTGGCCGACTGCCCGCAGGCGGTGGCCGACATCGATGGCCTCGCCACGGCCCACACCGACACCGTGTCTCCTGCAGTCGCGATCGAGCACCCGCTGGGCGCCACCCGGTTCGACCACCTGGTCGTGATGACGTCGTCGCTCGAGCGCACCTGCGGCGCCATCGAGGCCGCCACGGGCGAGCCGCTGAAGCGCATCCGCGAGGCCGGGCCGATCAGGCAGGGCTTCCACCGCCTCGGCGGCCTCATCATCGAGATGGTCGAGAGCGAGCGGGTCATGGCGCCCACCGCCTCGTTCTGGGGGTTCGTGCTCATCGTCGACGACCTCGAGGGAGCCTGCGCCCGACTGGGCGACGACCTGGTGTCGCAGCCGAAACCTGCGGTGCAGCCGGGGCGGATGATCGCCTCGTTCCGCGCTGGCGCAGGCCTCGGCCTGCCCATCGCGTTGATGACGCCCTGAGCAGGCGGTGGTTCGCCGGACGCCCGGTCAGTCGTCGAAGCCCTGGCTGCCGTCGTCGGCCAACGCGGCGAGGTGATCGGTGCCCTCGGTGCAGTCGGCCAGCAGGGGGCACCAGCGGCACGAGTAGCTCGGTCGCTTCACCGGCGTGCGCTCGCCGTTCACCAGCTCGGCGTGTCGTGCCACGGCACCGAGCGCCCGGTCGAGGGCTGAGTCGAGGATGCCCTCGGTGACCTGCTCCACCTCCGCCTCGGCGTAGTCGAAGTAATAGGTGACGAGCTTGCGGGGTGGCACCGAGCGCTGCAACGTCTCGACGAGTGCGTAGAACCGCAGGTCGAGCCGGTGCTGGGGTGAGCGCGAGCCGGTCTTGAAGTCGACGATCAGCCGCTTGCTGACGGTGCCCTCGGGCTTGCCGATCACCAGGTCGGCGCGGCCGCTCAGTTCGATGCACTGGCTGGCCCGCCACTTGCCGGCGGCCTCGGTGATCGGTTCGGCCCGCATGTCGATGGGCGGGAAGTCCTGCACGAACCGGGTGAACCGTTCGACGGCGTAGCCGCGCAGTTCGGCGAGATCGGCCTCGCCGAGGCGGGCCAGCCAGTCGCCGAGCGAGTTCGGTTGGCCGGCCAGCCTGGCGATCGCCTCGTCGACCACCAAGGCCGGCACCGGTTCGCCGCGCCAGTTCACGAACAGTTCGACGGCCTTGTGGGTGATGGAGCCTCGGGCATTGGAGGTGGTCCACTCGAATGGATCGGGCGCGAGGTGCAACGCCTCGCAGCCGAGGGCACGGGTGACGAAGTGCTTGCTCACCCACAACTTCTCGCCGCCGAGAGCGGCCGAGAGCTCGGCAAATCCCTCGCGCGCCCGTGAGACGAGTTCGTCGACGAAGGCGGGCGAGAACACCAGCGGCTCGGCATCGCGGCGCATCTGCTCGACCAGCCGTTGCTGGGTGGGGGTGAGGGCGCGTGGGCTCTCCATCGACGAAACCCTGCCACACCCCGCTGGCACGATGCAGCCATGAAGTCCCCGTCGTCGCCTGGCACCACCGTCGAGTTCTCCCACGCCGCACGCATGCTGGCGCGTGAGGCCCGCCGGCGTCGGCTGGTGGCCCCCAGCTTCCGCTGCCCGCCGCGGGTGGTGGGCGTGCAGCGCACGGTGCGGCGTCACGCAGGTGGTGTGGTGGTGGCGGTGCAGTTGCGCGACCGGCCGTGGGTGGCGGTGGTGGCCGACATGATCGAAGGGGTCATCGTCGCCAACCGGCTCACCCCGCCCGACTCCGATCGATTGCGCACCGACCTGTGGGAGGCCATCGGCCTCGAGTGGCCCGATGCGCTGGGCGCGCCCAGCGCCAAGGTGGCCTGAACCCTCGGCCCGAGCGTGCTCAGGTGGGCACGTAGATGAGCACGAGCAGGGTGCGGTCCGGATTCACCAGACCGGCCAACGGACTCATCTCGGGTGCAGCCAGATCGTCGGGACCGAGGGCGAGGATGGCGAACGTCTCACCGCCCAGGCTGTAGATCGCCTGGGTGAAGCCCGCAGGTGTCTGTCGCTGGATCAGGGTGAACCCCGCGGTCGTGAGGGTGTCGTCGTAGGCGTCGAGCGCGGAGTCGACGTCGAGTTCGGTGTCGCGCACCTCGCCGAAGGCGATCGAGGGGCCGAGACCCAGTGCACCCAGCAATGCCGGCGAGTCGATCGGGTCGCTCACTCCCTCGGGCGTCACGATCGTGTCCCACCACTCGGGTCGTTCCACCTCGGGGTCGGGGTCGCACCGAGTGCCTGCGTCGGGAAGCTCGAGTGAGGCGAGCACCGCCCCCTCCACCTCGTTCACGCACTGCGCCGCCAGCACGAAGCCGTGTCCCTCGCCGGTGTAGGTGACCAGGCGAGCGTTCGGTCCCATCGCTGCGGTCAACTCCTCCGCCCAGCGGATGGGGGTGGCCGGGTCGTTGGTGCCGCCCACCACCACCACCGGTGCGTCGCCAGTGAAGGCCACCTCGATGGGCTCGACGTTCGGCATGAGGGTGTCGCACGCTCCGGTGCCGTCGCCGGTGAGGTCGTCAACCGTCAGCAGGCCACCGAAGCGTGGTGCCAGCTCCTGCAGCCGGGCCAGCAGGGCTTCGGGGTCCTCCGGTGGTGTGTTCTCGAATCCGCTGGCACAGTCGATGATCGACTGCGACTGCTGCCGGGTGGAGTAGGTGCCGTCGGGGGCTCGCCCGATGTAGCCGTCGGCCAGCGTGAAGAGCGCCGTTGCGTCGCCTGCCTGCACGGTGCTGAACGCCAGCGCGAGCTGTGGCCACGTGGCACGGCTGTAGAGCGCGGCGATGGTGGCAGTACCCATCACCGCCTGGTTCGCCTGCCGGCCATCGGTGTGGGTGACGGGCGAGTCGTCGAGCTGGACCAGCAGCGCGTCCCACGCTGCACCGACGTCGCTGGAACTGAACGAGCATTCGTCGGGCGTGGTCTCGCACCATGTCGCCCAATCGTCGAAGGCCCCTTCGAAACCCACCAACTGGGTGCTGTACTGCTGTTCCACCGTGTCGCCCTCCGGTGCATACGCAGAGTCGAGCACCATCGCGCGAACCCGGTCGGGGAACAACGTGGCGTACACACCGCCGAGGTAGGTGCCGTACGAGATGCCCAGGTAGCTGATCTGTTCGTCGCCCATGGCGGCACGGATGGAGTCCATGTCGCGGGCGGTGTTGTCGGTGGAGTAGAGGCGCAGGCTGTCGCCGAACTTGGTGGTGCATCCCGTGGCGAATGCGGTGGACGATGCGTCGAGTGCCGCCTGCTCCTCGGGGGTGTCAGGGGTGGGGTCGAGATAGGCGGTGGCGTCGAGTTCGGCGTCGGTGAGGCATCGCAGGCCGCCGGAACGGTCGACGCCGCGAGGGTCGAAGCCGACGATGTCGAACCCTTCGAGGCCGAGGGTGAGCTGGATCGTGCTGCCTGCGTTGGCGACGAAGTCGAACCCTGAACCACCCGGTCCGCCGGGGTTGGTGAGCACGGCACCGACCCGCGTGCCACTGGCGGGCACCCGGATGAGGGCGAGGTCGACCGTGTCGCCCTCAGGGTCGGTGTAGTCGAGCGGGACCGTGAGTGTGGTGCATTCGAGCGACGGGTCGAGCGCGCTCGGGTCGTCGCAGGCCTCCCACGCCAGGCTCGACTCCGGTTCGGCGGGTGCGCTGGTAGCGGTGGCCTCAGCCGTGGTGGCCGGCGCGTCGGTGGACGACGCAGCGCTGGTGGCGGCCGAACTGCCCGTGTTCGGGTCGCCGTCGGACGACGAGCACGACGCGACCAGCGTCGTCGCTGCGACGAGCGCCGCAACCCTCCTCACCAGCGCCGACGAACCGATCGAGGATGCTCCCGCATTGAACATGACAGGAGGCTACCGACGGAGGAAATTGATCACATCCGGGGTGTGCTACGACGGGAAATAGAGTTGCACGATCAGCGTCATTCCTGGTGCGACCACCTCGGAGAGCCCGGCGAGGTCGGGGCTGTCGAGGTCGGAGGGCTCGATGACGATGATGCTCACCACGTCGTCGCCGACTGCGTAGACCGACTGATCGATCCCGTCGAACGGTTGTTGGCGATCCAAGAGATCGTTACCGGCGCCCTGCATGGCCGCATCGAACGCGTCCATCGTGGCCTGTGCAGCGAGTGAGGTGTAGGCGATCTGGGCGTACGCGAACGAGGGCGGGATCCCCAACGTTCCGAGCACCGCCGGGTCGCTGCGCCACGGGCTCACGCCGTCGGGGAGCGGCAGGCCGTCCCACCAGACGGGGCGCTCGATGTCGGGGTCGGGGTCGCACGAGGTCCCGTCGGTCGGCAGCTTGAGACGCACGAGCACGGTTGCCTCGATCTCGGTGACGCATCGCGAGATGAGGACGAAGCCATGTCCTTCGCCCGTGTACCTGACGAGGCGGGCGTTGTCGCCCATCGACGCCGTCATCTCCTCGGCCCAGCGGATGGGGGTGGCCGGGTCGTTCTCGCCACCCACCACCAGGATCGGGGCGTCACCGGTGTAGGCGATCTCCTTGGCCTCGGCGCCTGGTGTGAGGGTGCTGCACCCGTCGTCACCGGAGAAGTCGTCGGCGGTGATCTCGCCCCCGAACCGGGGTGCCTTCTCGCGGAGTTCCTCGGCCAGCGCCTCAGGGTCGTCGGGGGTGGGCGAGGTGAACCCACTGGCGCAGCTGATGATGGCGAACGACTGTTGCTCGGTTGAGTAGGTGCCGTCGGGACTGCGGCCCATGTAGCCGTCGGCCAGTTCGAACAATCCGGCCGGGTCGCCCTGGGTGGTCCGTTCGAGCGCAGTGGCGAGCACCGGCCAGGTCGACTCGCTGTACAGCGCAGCGGTGGTGGCGGTGTCCATCACGGCCTGGTTGGCCAGTCGACCATCGCCGTTCTCGACCGGTTCGGTGTCGAGGTCGGCGTAGAGCTGGTCCCAAGCTGCCCCCACGTCGTCGGTGGAGAAGGTGCACTCGTCGGGGGTGCCCTCGCACCAGGCCGCCCAGTTGTCGAACGCCTCCTCGAAGCCCACCAACTGGGTGCTGTAGTTCTCCTCCACGGTGTCGCCGACAGGATCGAAGGCTGCGTCCAGCACCATCGCCCGCACCTGACCGGGGAACATCGTGGCGTACACACCGCCGAGGTAGGTGCCGTACGAGATGCCGAGGTAACTGATCTGGCTGTCGCCAAGTGCTGCGCGGATGGCATCCATGTCGCGGGCCGTGTTCTCGGTGGAGTAGTGGCGCAGCGTGTCGCCGTAGGTCTCGAGACAGGCGCTCTCGAACTCGGCGGATGCATCGAGCAGTTCCTGCTCGGCCGGAGTGTCGGGGGTGTAGTCGAGGTACACCGAGGCATCGACCTCGGCATCGGAGAGGCAGCGCAGGCCGCCGGATCGGTCGACGCCGCGTGGGTCGAAACCGATGATGTCGAACTCGTCGAGGCCCATCTCGTCGCGCAGCACTGTGCCGCTGTAGGCGACGAAGTCGAAGCCCGAGGAACCCGGTCCCCCGGGGTTGATGAGCAACGCCCCGTCGCGCGAGCGAGAAGCAGGCACCCTGACCAACGCCAGGTCGATGGTGTCGCCGTCGGGTTCGGCGTAGTCGAGCGGCACGGTGAGGGTGGCGCACTCCAACTCGTCCTCGGTGACGGCGGGGTCGTCGCACGACTCCCACGACAGCGTCGACGGTTGTGCCTCGGGCGCCGAGCGTGACTGCCGGACGGAGACCGCAGGCCCGTCGTTCGAGCACGCGGCGGCGAGCAGGGCGAGCAGCGTCGTCGCCACGACCCAGCGCAGTCTCGCCCCGGTCATCGACTCGCCGCCTCGGGTCGCATCGGGGCAGCGTACCCGCGGCCCGGTGGGACGCAGCCGGGTAGCCTCCCGATGCATGCCCGGGTGGCGGAATTGGCAGACGCGGGGGGCTTAAACCCCCCTTCCCGCAAGGGAGTGTGGGTTCGAACCCCACCCCGGGCACCGCCTCTGAGCTGGGATGATGAGCTTGTCGGTGAGCCTCACCGTCTGTGGATAACTGCCTCGAGCGGCGATTCCTGCACAAATCCTGCACAGAATTTCGATAGCGTGCCGGCATGGCGAGGGGTTCCGTGCGGCGGCACGACAACGGATGGGGCTATCGGGTCGACCTCGGCCCCGACCCGGCGACGGGCAAGCGACGGCAGGTGTCGAAGCAGGGCTTCCGCACCAAACGCGAGGCCGAGCAGGCGGCCCAGGCCGTGCTGAAGGCCGCCGCCGAAGGAGCGGTCACCAACCGGACCCATCGCACGGTGGGGGAGTATCTCGACGAGTGGTTGCAGATGCAACAGCCGCGACTCCGCGCTACGACGCACCACAGCTACGCGATGGCGGTCAACCGGATCAAGAGCGGGCTCGGGTCGGCCAAGCTGCAGTCGCTGACGCCGTTGCAGGTCGAGCGCTTCTACCGCGAGCTCACGTCGGCCCGTCTGGGCCGCGACTACTCGCCCAAGACGATCCGCAATACGCACACCGTGCTCCGCAAGGCGCTGGCCGACGCCGAGCGGCTCGAGCTCGTGATCCGCAATGCTGCAGCGGCGGCACGGCCGCCGGCCATCGACCACATCGATCGTGTGACGTGGAGCAGTGAGGAGCTCGGCGAGTTCCTCGAGTCGGTGCGCGACGATCGTCTGTATCCGGTGTTCGTGGTGCTCGCCACCACCGGCATGCGTCGAGGCGAGGTGCTCGGGCTGCGGTGGCGTGACGTCGACTTCGATGCTGGCGATCTGGCGATCGCCAACACGCGGACGCCGGTCAAGTCCGAGATCGTGACCGGTCCGCCCAAGACGGCCCGCAGCCGTCGCCAGGTGTTCCTCGACGAGTGGACGCTCGACGTGTTGCGAGCTCAGCGCCGGAGCCAAGCCGCCGACCGTCTCGCCGCGGGGCCGGCTTGGAACGCCGACGAGGACTACGTGTTCACTGACGAAGTCGGCGTGCCGGTGAATCCCAACAGCGTGAGCAAGCGGTTCGACACGATCGTGCGGAAGTCGGGCCTGCCCCGCATCCGCCTGCACGACCTGCGCCACACCTACGCAACGGTGGCGCTGAAGGCGGGAGTCCATCCGAAGGTCGTCAGCGAACGACTCGGTCACGCCACCGTGGGCATCACGCTCGACCTGTACTCGCACGTGACCCCATCGATCGCACGTGATGCGGCCGATGTGGTCGCATCGAAGATCCGCCGCTGAGCCCACCCCGGTCACGGAGCGAGCATCGCCTCGAGTGCAGCCGCCGGCACGACGAGCCGGCCCCGCAGCTTGAGCACCGGCAGTACGCCCGCCTTCGCGCACTCGTAGGCCGTCGTGCGCGAGATCCCGAGGATCTCCGCCGTCTCGGTGATCGTGTATGTCCGCCGCACCGCGGGCGCCGTCTCCTGTTGCATCGTTCGCTCCGTTCGGTTCTCGTGTTCGTCGGCCCATCGAGTCACCGCTCCCGCCCGGCTGTCGTTGCCTCTGGCTCTCTCGCCCTCACGCGCCGTCGCCACGGTCGCACTCCTCTCCCGTACAACTGGACAGCGAGACTGCCTCGCGGTGAAAAGTCCCGAGCTCGGGCCGCGCCTCGTCGATCTGCGGGTCCCGATCTCGGTGTGTCGCCCCGGCCGTCGCCGACGCTCCCGGAACCCCTGCTCAGGCCGCTGCAGCGACCGTGCACCGCCACGGTGATTTTCTGTGAGGGATACAGACCCTTGGAGGAGCGAGTCGGGTGTGAACCTGTGGTCGATCGACCGGAGGTCGATCGAAGGTCTCGAGCATGGCGTCGTGAGGCGCTGTCAGGATCGGCTGGTGTAGGGGGAGTCGATGACCGCGGCGGTGTTGCTGTACGACGGCTGCACGATCACCAAGGTGGCCGAGATCGCAACACGGCTGGCCCACTGGGACGTGCGGGTCGAGTTCGTGGCTCGGAAGGTTGAGGAGCTGCGTGACCAGTTGGGGTTGCGGATGCTGCCCGACAGGTCGCTCGACGACGTTGATCCGGCCGGTCTGAGCGTGGCGATCGTGCCGGGCGGCAACCCGGATTCGGGTAATCGAGGATCCGGTGGTGCTTGGCTGGCTGCGGCGAGCGAACGAGGCCGGGGTGCTCGTCGTGCGATCTGCGCCGCTGTGGCGCTCGCGGCGTCGGCCGGAGTTGCTGTGGGTCGTCGGATCACGCACAGCTACCGGTCGCCTTGGGCACCGCCCGAGCTCGTCGAGGCGGTCGGCCAACCTGTGGGCCGGTGCGATGGTGGACCAGGACCGCACGGTCGGGGTGGTGCGCGACGGAAACCTGATTTCAGCGTTGCCGAACTTCCCGGTCGACTTCGCGATGGAGACCTTGGTCACGCTCGGCCTGTACGACCGCTGTCGGGTAGAACTCCTCGCCGGGCACCTGAAGGGCGACTACGTCGAGGAGCTCTACCTCGACGGTTGAAGGCGATGGTGTGAAGTTCACACGTCCGCCGACACCGGCTGTGTTCATGGTGCGGTCGTCGACGCGCTGTTCACACCGTTGTTCACCGCGATGTTCACACGTCTGCCTTGGAACCTCGTCGGGCGCCGCAGCGCAAGGGCAGGCGGATGAGATGATCGCGCTCGGTTGCGCCTTGCGCGGCGTTGCTCGACCGGGCATCTAGCGCTACCCCGCTCCGTTCCGGTCGCCTCGCCGAACTACCGTGGTTCGCCACCCGCCGTGGGAGACTCTCCGAGTGGCTGAACGCCAGTACGTCTTGATCGGCCGGAGCAGCTGGCTGCTCGGTGGCTGGTTGTTCATCTCTGCGATTGGGTTTGCCCAGCTCGTTGCCGGCGCCACGCTTGCCTGCAGCGGTCGTTACGGGTATCTCTTGTTGACCGATCGGATCAAGTCGGTCGCTTGGCTCCGGATGGTCGATGGCCCCACAGAAGTTGCCGTCCTGCTGATGTGTTCGGGGATTCTCGCGGCCATGTCTGCATACGTCGGGCTGCGGCGAGCACTGCAGGGAAGGCGATCGCTCCGATGGGCGGCTGGTCTCGTCGGCGGCTCCTGCACATTGATCGCACTGGGCGTTGCCGTTTTTGTCCACGAGTACGTGTCCAACCCTGTCACCCGACAGCTGGCACGCCCGCTTTCACTTCGGCGCTGCAGCAGGCGGCCCCCGCATGCTGGTTGGTGCCGCCGTTGCACTTATCGCTGTAGCTAGCTTGTCGAGCCGCGACTAAGTTGGTACTCGGCTGCCTGATCGGCTCGCTTCGACGGTTTCCCCCAAAAGCGCACAACGACGGCGCCACTTCCCGGCGGTAAGTGACACGGTCTGAGGCCGCAATTTCGGCGTGCAGCGAGCGGACTGTCAACCTCGTCAGCGAAGGCCGAGTCTGAGCTGGAGCCGTCGAATGAGTTCGGACTGCGCTGAGATCGAAATGGCCCTCGATCGCCACGCTCGAGGCGGCCCGCACGGTGAATCTACCTACTCACCACGGCGAGGACTGTCCCTGGCCACCAGCGAGGACCTTGACATGGCCATGGACGAGCAAGAGCGGGCGGCATACGCCGGATCAGATCATCCGCAAGCTCGCCGATGCATAGCGACCCGCCTGCGCTCGCGGTGCAAGCTGCACTCGATCATTCGTCCGCCGTCGAAGCAACGACGCGTGCTCGGGATGCCTATCGGCGTCCGCCGTCCTGCCGCGGTCATTCGACTCGGTAGACCGAGGACTTGCGGCCAAAGAGACGCGCCACTAGAGAGATAAGCACCGCGAAAGGTAGGACGATGGAGTTGAGCTTCTCCCCGCCCGGAGCGAGCTCACGTGGGTGACAAGGCGACAACGTCATTCCAAGGGCCTCTGCCACAGCCTTCACCTCCGAATGACGCCGGCGACTTGCCGCACGCACCAAGACATACCGCTTTGCCTCGCCGGAGGTGAGCAACGGACCAAGGGCCACTTCTGGATCACCGTGCGACTCGACAACCACCGCAAACCCTGCATCGCCCAGGCGAAGCGACGGCGGCCTCTCATGAACGAACGCACTTGTGCGTGCGAAACGAGGCGATTCTCCGTCGGACAACACGAGGGGAAGCTACCAGAGGTTTGGAACACGTGGCGCAGAGAAGCGGCACCACCAACTGAGCCAGCGCAGGTCAACGCCGGCTGACGAGGGCCCCAACAGGGTGCTGAAATTCGGCGCCTGAGGGGGTCGGCGGGCGGTTGCGCGTTGACTGTCGCTTGTTGCTGGGCCCTCGTTCGGGGCGGTCGGCTGGGCTCGCGTCGCGGCCGGTCAGCCGGTGGCGTGTTGGGTGTCGAGTGCGGTGATGCGGATCAGGTTGTAGACGGCGGCGGTGATCTTGAACGAGGCCCGGTCAAGCTCTCGGCCCCGGTAGCGGAGCTGCCGTCCGCCGCCAATGGTCTTGGTCCACCCGAAGGGTTCCTCGATGCGTTTGCGGATTCGCTGACTCACATGACCCAGCGTGCCGTGTCGTTCGGCCATCGATCGCCGTGACCTTCGTGTTCTGCGCAACAAGGCGGCGTGAACCCCAACGCTCGTGCGTCAGCGACGAAACCTTTGGTGTCGTAAGCTTCACCGCCGCGACGGTGCGCCGCCGCTTCGTTCTCGGGAGCCGGGCGAGCATCTCGAGTGCAGTCGCTCGCTCGGCGAAACCATCTGCGAAGGTCAGCTCAGCGTCGACGATCAACGCGGACCGGTTCTCCATCAACCGATGCCCCGAGTAGCAGAGCGTGGCGGCGGTGCTGTTGCTGTTGCCGTAGAGCCGCGCCTCAGGGTCCGTGGTCGACTCATGCGTTTCTCGACGTGCCAGCCGACCTCGGTGTTCCGGCCGGCAGGCTGGTCCGACCGGGGACCGTCTTTCGGCTTGAAGCTCGTGTGTGACGCCCACGCCTTCAACAGGGTGCCGTCGACGGAGAAGTGCTCCGACGAAACGTAGCAGCGCAGCTTCGCGACGCGCCCGGCCGCTTCGCAGAACTCATCCGCGACCTCCGCCTCGAGGATCGGGTGATCCGCTGGGTTCAAGTCCTCGGTCGACGGCGTCGTCAACATCGCTAACCTGCGGATCGGGGTTCCCAGGCATAACCACAGTCTTTCTGATCGCGCCGCCAAACGCGAGCACCATCACCCGATTTTCAGCGCCCTGCGAACGCAGAGTGGGCACGCAACAAATCACTTGACAGGAACGAGACCGAAGTCGATAATCTATCGCAGTTGCACGGAGGAATGGGGGTCCCGTGAAGTCTATAACTGGTCGACGTCGCAAGGTGGTGTCATTGCTTCTGTGTACCCTGGCGGCTGGAAGCGCTGCAACCGTAGTGTTCGGGGACCGGGCCTCCGCCACCGCCTTATGTGAAACCCACAAGGTTTATGGATACGTTTGGGTGCCCGGTAGTGGCTGGGTAGTAGGTGCTGGCGTTTCGCTCACCTGCACAAAGATCACAGGCGGTGAGAGAGTCCGGGGAACGCTTGACTGCCGATTCGCGCCTGATCCAAACACCCATTGGGTCTCAACAGCACCGTCGACGGCTCATTCGTCGAATACGTGCTTCAGCACGGCGCGAGGAACAAGGATTGAGCTTTCATGATCCGACGTCTGTTCTTGTCGTTCGCACTCATTCTCGGTGTCGCGTTCGGAGCGTCATCGAGCAATGCCGCCTATGGGGGTGAAATATCCCATGGCTCGCCAACTGGAAAGTACGCTGTAGGTTTTGCAAGCTTCCTCTTGAATGCAGAGTTCCGCATTTCTGCAGATTGCCCCGCGTCTCCTGATCGACACACGGGCTGGAAGCGTCAGCAGTGGGTGTCATACGAAACGGGCAACTGTGTGTTCAACTGGACCATAACGAAATCGTACGCTGGCTTAAGGTCGCTTTAGTGCCAGTTCGCTCTATAGCGTCGCACCACATCCAGAAATGACCGAACCATCTGCAGTATTGACCGGGACTGGTTTAAGTGTTTCTTTCACCGATGGCGATCGAATCTCTACCGTTCTCCGTGGAGTTTGTATCAGCATCCAACCGGGCCAGATGGTCTCCCTCGGAGGTCGCAGTGGCTCAGGCAAGACAACTCTTTTGCGAATGCTGCTTGGGCTAGACATCGGAAAGGCCGTGGAGCGAAACGGAGTCGTGTCGTTTCGCGGGATGCGAATGGCCACAGATGCCGAATTCGCAGTGATGCGCCGGGATTCCGTGGTTTACGTATCGCAGGCGGCTGAGTTAGTGGGATTCCTTAGCATCGTTGACAACATGAAGCTTCGACAGGCCTTTGGTGGGCCGCGATTCTCTACCAAGGACTGCATCGAGGCGCTGAAGTGCCTCGGGGTTGAGCACCTCGCGGAGCGCTATCCGTCCGAAATCTCAGGAGGTGAGCGTCAGCGATGCGCGATCGCGCGGTGCCTTCTCGGACCTGCACCAATCTTGATCGTCGACGAGCCAACGAGTGCCTTGGATGATGAGAGTGTCGACCGCGTGCTCGAGGCACTAGGCGAGGTTAGATGTCGGGGGGCCGCTGTATTGGCCGCCTCTCATGACCCGAGGATCGCGGATTTTGCCGACCTCAACCTGGCGCTTGGAGGCGGAACTCTCACGTGCTCCTGATAACCCTCCGGTTCCTCAGGTTTCAGCGCCGCTTGTTCGTCGTGTTCCTCGCCCTTCCTATCCTAGCAGGAGCCCTATCCGTCGCGGCGGTCATCTTGGAGACACAGATCCGCTCAGCTGGGACCATCACGGCAGCGGACGGGTTCCCGCAGGGCTGGTATCGCCTATCGCCGGACCCCGGCCTCGATCTAGCGACTCTGGAGCCTTTCGTTCGGGTCGGATACTCGACGTCGACCGAGACATTTGGGCAGAGCGGCAATGCACTCTCCGCCGAGGTAGACGTCTACTGGAGTACGGGTGCGGTGGTCGGAATGTTCGACCCACGCACGACGGTGCGCGGACGTCATCCGAGTAGGCCCGGCGAGGCGGAAGTCTCGATAACACTTGCCAGTTTGCTTGGGCTCCAGGTGGGTGATGGACTCAACATTCTCGAGCAAGCATTCACTGTGGTTGGGATCTTCGCAGTTCCCAGTAGCGCAGATGCAATCGCCAGTCGGATCGTCATGGACGGTCCGCCGCCGGATGACGCCGCCCTCATGCTCGGACCCGAGGCATACAACACCTTGGGCTCCTTTGAACTGCGCGGAAGTGTTCTGGAGAGGAGTAATGTCGGTCGACAGGGCGTCCCGGAAGCAGAGTCTCTCCTACCATCGCTGGGTCCCGGAGCACTGTCGCTGCTGACCGCCATCCTTACCGTTCTTGCGGTCTTCGTCGTAATCTGGCTATTGGCCATTCGGCTTTCGGATGACGTCGTTGCCCTCAGTGCAACAGGATGGTCGCCGGATAGGGGGCGAACGGCAGGGGCGCTGGCCGGGTTGTTGGTGGGGTTCCTTCTGGTAATCGCTTCCCTGGCACTCGGATGTCTACTTGCAGCGGCGGGTTGGCGACTTACACAGTCGGTTGCTAATCAGTACTGGCTGAATGCAAGCATTCCGTGGGGTCGTATAGTCATGCTGTTCGCGCCGATGTTGTTCGCGTTCTGCTTTGGTGTAGCATCTCTTTGGGATCTCGCGCACCTGCGATCAGCGAACAGTTCGTCAGGCTTCAGAGCGAGGCGTGTACCCTTCTATATCCAAATGGCAGCGGCTTCTGCACTCGGATTCGGGGTTGTCGCCGCATTGCGATCAGGACTCGCCATGCCTGCTGCCGTGATGGCTAGCTGTCTTGCACTTGTTTTGCTAGTTCTCAGGGCACCGCGCCTCTATGCGTCACGGAAGAGCCTTCGCCTGCGGTTGTTTGCGGGCATGCTCACATTCCAGAGCACCCCGATGCTAGCTCTGACAACACTGCTGGTTTCAATAGTTGCGATCGTAGGGCTGGGCGCCGGCGTTCTACTACGCCTTGAGCGATCCGTTGGCTATGTGAACCTGCCGTTGCAAACATACGTTGCAAGTGGTACCGCTAGCGAGATTGACGCGCTTGAGGCACGACTTGACACTAATAGAGATATTAGGCAGTTGTCCAGAGTCCGATGGGATGTTGTAGGCGCACCAGATGGAGAAGTACTGCGTGGCGCAGATGCGATCTCAGCAAGCTGTTTAGCGAGTGAAGGGAGCGAAGCATTCCAGAGATGCGCCACCAAGGGAGAGATACGCAGTGTCGTCGAGGTGGGGGTAGTAGAGGAGGCTGCCTTTAACCGGCTCAGAGAAGTCTTGGTGCCGGACTCGTCAGCGCGGACCGAAGCGTTAGTGTCGCAACAGCTGGGGAGTGATCCCGTGGTCCTTCAACTCAATCGTACGACGGGCAAGGTGGAGGACGTGAGAGCGCTCGACGGCGCTATGGTGGCCAGAGGACTAGGTGGTCAGGTACCAGGGCTCCTGCTTCGATCTTCGAGTGACGTAGTCCAAGACTCCAGCGGTGCGGGATACGCCGGGGTAGTGATATTCGGACTCGGTGGTGCGGAAGCGCTAAGCCGAGTACAAGGTGCCGTAAACCAATCGCCCGGTGTGTTGGGTGAGTTCGAGCCAGGGCGCCTTCCGGACTTCGTTCAAACGGCACGTGTCGCGGCTACACTCCTAGCGCCCCTTGCGCTGGTGCTGCTCTACTATGTGTCAGCGATTCTGGCTCGGAGGTCGCACCAGACGGTCATCAGCCAACTCGAAGTCCTTGGACTCAGCACGCGCGAATCCCGCCGCTATCTGTTCGTCTTTCACCTCCTTCCCTCAGGCATGATCGCTGCAGCGAGTTCGGCTAGCGCGGCTGCGATTGTTTGGTGGGCCTCGGGAGACCTCGGTGCGACCATCGCTGAAGGGTTTGGTCCCTCCCTTGGTTTGGCACTTGCCGCTGTAATCGCATCTGTTGCCGCCAGCGGGGGTAGTACCGAAGCTGCCCCTCTGAGGAGATTGACATTCGAAGCCCATTAGCCGTTACATGAATGCGCAAACGTCTGGCCCTCGCCTGATCACGATTTGCACGCTGTACGACTTCTGACATGCAGGGGAAGCCAAACATGGAGCACCCTGTTTCCACTCGAATGTCGCTCTCAGGGACATGTGTGGGGATCGCCGGGGTGCACCGGCCGTCGTAGGAGGGCTCTCAGCGTAGGCGTGAGGAGCGGGTGATCTGCGCGTGGCCTCGGCTTACACCGGCAAGTCCACCAGCACGACCTCGCGGACGCCATGACGATGCACGGCACCACCGCACTCACATGTCGGCCGTTCGCCATCGATCGTGGCAACGACGCGAAGCCATGACGGCTAATCGCCGACGCCGACCACGACGACATCGGACAGGAGGACCAGCAGCGCACACATACACGTAGCATCAGTTTCCAAAGTCGGGCTCCTCGAGACTCGACGACTTCAGACATCACTGAGAATCGCAGTGCCCCTGTACCGCGCCCGGGGACCTACCCCAACACCCTCATCCCACCCTCAGATCCGAAGCGCCAACAATCGACCGCTGGTCCTCCGAGGTTCTCGCCTACCACCAGACCGGCGGTGCGTCGAACGGGCCAACCGAAGCCGTGAACCTCCTCATCGAGAAGATCCGTCGCATCGGCCACGGCTACCGCAACTTCAACAACTGCAGGCGACGGCTACTCCTCGGCTGCGGCATTCAATGGGCTACCGTCCCAACACGCAGAATCCGAGGCTGCCAACCAGCGTTCGCTGCGTAGAGCCCCATCACCTAACCCTCAGACGCGGAGCGCCCGTTCATGGGGCCCGTAGGCCGAAGAGACCGGCCTCGATCGCGGAAGGGGCCGCTGATTTCCTGCACAGATCCTGCACGGGATTCTCCGGCACTGCTCGACATCGGCATCATCGGGCGGACTCGACGGACGTTCGCACCGCATCTGAACTGGGCAAACGGACTCCACAGGACCGGCCGGACGGCTCCTGGGCGACTTAAACCCCCCTTCCCGCAAGGGAGTGTGGGTTCGAACCCCACCCCGGGCACCTCAGCCGGTCACGGTCAGGTGGGCTCCGGTCCGTTCGCCCCGGCGTTCACCTGGTGGACTTCCGCCATGGAGACCCGCACGCTGTTCCAGGTGGCCTACCTGGTGAACGACCTCGAGGTGTCGATGCAGCGCTGGAGCGACGTGCACGGTGCCGGCCCGTTCGCCGTCACCCACCATCACCGCACCGATCGCTTCATGTACCGCGGCACCGATGCCGAGGCCGATGTGTCGTACGCGTTCGGCTATCTGGGCGATGTGATGATCCAGTTCATCGTGCAGCACGACGACACGCCCTCGATCTACCGCGACATGTACGCGGCCGGCCAGGAGGGCTTCCACCACCAGGCCTATCTCGTGCGCGACTTCGAGGCCGAGTACCAGCGGCTCATCGACCTCGGCTACGAACCGGCGTGCCGGTTGTACGCCGACGGTGTCGATGCGGCGTATTTCGACACCCGCGCCATGAACGGTGGCTTCACCGAGATCCACGGCGACCCGGCGCACATCCTCGGCGTGTTCGCCCAGTGGCGTCGTGCCCACGAGTTGTACCGCCCCGGTGTCGACCCGCTGGTGATGCAGCGCCCGCCGCGCCGCTCCTGACATCGATGGAGAGGTGCGGCGGGCCATGTGCCGGTTGTTGCCCGACCGTCCACCCGGCCCGAACCGTACCTACGCTCCGTTGCGCCTCGTCTGAAGGAGTGTGCTGCGTGAGTCTGCGAACGATCGTGGTGTCCTGCGTCTCCGGTGCGTTGCTGCTCGGGGCGTGCGGCTCCGATCACGGGAGCCATTCGTCCTCCGCCTCGATCGAGGTGAGCCCCGAGGCCGCGTTCAACGCCGCTGATGTGATGTTCGCCCAGGGGATGATCCCGCATCACCAGCAGGCGATCGAGATGGCCGACATGGCACTCGACCCCTCCGTTGGCGCAGGGCCCGAGGTGCTCGACCTGGCCACGCGCATCAAGGCCGGACAAGACCCCGAGATCGACCAGATGACCGCCCTCCTCGGCTCCTGACCCGGTCCCGCAGTTCACCCGTCCCTCATCACACCTCCGCCGTCTAAGTCGTGACACAGACCG
>JBIIDH010000114.1:0-10176 GCA_044238435.1 Ilumatobacteraceae bacterium
ACGGCATCGGCCCGGGTTGGGAGGCCTGGTTCGGCACCGAGAAACTCGGTCGCGACGTGTTCGCCCGCTGCATCTACGGAGCCAAGTACTCGTTGCAGATCGGCGTGTACGCCACGATCATCGGGCTTATCACCGGCGGGTTCCTCGGTGTCCTCGCTGGCTACTACCGCGGCTGGGTCGACCGGGTGGTGTCGATCATCATCGACTGCCTGCTCGCCATCCCGGCGCTTCTCTTCGCCATCCTGCTCGTCAACCGACTCGACGATGTGAAGGAGACCGCCGAGTGGCTGAACTGGCTGACCCGCCAGTGGCAGATCGTGCTCGCGCTCAGCATCCTCGCCACGGCACCGCTGGCTCGCATCGTGCGCGCCCAGACCATGTCGTTGCGTGAACGCGAGTTCGTGCTGGCAGCCCGCAGCCTGGGCGCCAGGCCAGCACGAGTGATGTTCCGCGAGATCCTGCCCAGCCTCGTACCGGCCATGCTCACCGTGGCCTTCACGGCGCTCAGCATTCTCATCGCCTCCGAGGGTGCACTCGCCTTCCTCGGCCTCGGCCTCGAGATCGGCACCCCCACCTGGGGCACCCTCATTCAGGAGAACCGCACCAAGATCTACGACGCATGGTGGGCCACCATCTTCCCGTGTCTGATGCTGTTCCTCACCGTGCTCTCGTTCAACATCATCGGCGACGGATTGAGTCGCCGCTTCGACATCCGACAGGCGGGCGTATGAGCGACCTCATCCAGGCAGCGAGCCGCGACATCAACGGCCCCCTGCTCGAACTCACCGACGTCACCACCCACTTCCAGACCGAGCGCGGCCTCGTCCGCGCTGTCGACGGAGTGAGCTTCACACTCGACCGCGGCAAGGCGCTCGGCATCGTCGGCGAGAGCGGCTCGGGCAAGACCATCCTGTCGCGCTCGATCATGGGCCTGCTGCCGCCACGCGGCACTGTGCGCGGTGGCAGCGTGCGCTTCGAGGGCCGCGAGATCGGAAACCTCGGCCGCAACGAGATGCGCAGTGTGTGGGGCAAGGAAATGGCGATGATCTTCCAAGATCCCATGACCTCGCTGAACCCGGTGATGAAGATCGGCAAGCAGATCGCCGAACCGCTGCAGATCCACCTCGGCATGACCAAGCAGAACGCCTGGGCCACCGCCGAGAAGCTGCTCACCGACGTGCGCATCCCCGAGGCCAAGCGCCGCCTCGAGCAGTACCCGCACGAGATGTCGGGCGGTATGCGCCAACGCGTGATGATCGCCATCGCCCTCGCCTGCGGCCCCACCGCGCTGTTCGCCGACGAGCCCACCACGGCCCTCGACGTCACCGTGCAGGCCCAGATCCTCGACCTGTTGGGCGAGCAGCGGCGCGAGCGCAACATGAGCCTCGTCCTGGTCACCCACGACCTCGGCGTGGTGGCGGGCCACACCGACGAGATCGCCGTGATGTACGGCGGCAAACTCGTCGAGAAGGCCGGCACCAACCGGCTCTTCACACACATGAAGATGCCCTACACCGAAGCACTGCTGAAGAGCATCCCCAAGCTCGAAGACCCGAGCCACACCCGTCTGCACGCCATCCCGGGCCGCCCGCCCGATCTGGTCAACCCACCCAAGGGCTGTCGCTTCGCCCCGCGCTGCGCGTATGCCACCGACCAGTGCGTCAACGAGGCACCACCCCTCGTGGCCGCCGCCGACGACCCCACGCACCTGTACGCGTGCTGGTACCCGGTGGGCAGTCCCGAGAACCTGGCAGCCAAGGAACGACTCGCCGCCGCACCGACCACGGTGGGCGCGGCCGCAGGAGGCAACTGACATGGCCGGTACCGGCACCGCACACCTCCGCGACAGCGACGACGTGCTGCTGCGCGTCGAGAACCTCGTCGTCGAGTTCCCCGTCGGCCGCACCGGCCTGAAGGTGAACGCCGTCAGCGGCATCAGCTTCGACGTCATCCGCGGCGAGACCCTCGGCCTCGTGGGCGAATCAGGCTGTGGCAAGAGCACCACCGGCCGGGCGATCATGCAGCTGCCCCGCCCCACCAGCGGCTCGGTGCGCTTCGAGGGCAACGAGCTCACCGCCCTGGCGGGCGACCCGATGCGCGAAGCCCGTACGCGCATGCAGATGATCTTCCAGGACCCCATCTCGTCGCTCAACCCACGCCGCAAGGTTCGCCAAGTCGTCATGGAGCCGCTCAACATCTGGAAGCGCGGCAGCGCGCAGGAACGGTCGCAGAAGGTCGACTCCATCCTCGAGCAGGTGGGCATCGACCCGCAGCGCGCCGCCGAGAGCCAGGCGCACCAGTTCTCGGGCGGCCAGTGTCAGCGCATCTCCATCGCCCGTTCGCTGGTGCTCGATCCGTCGCTCATCATCTGCGACGAACCGGTCAGCGCCCTCGACGTCAGCGTGCAGGCCCAGGTGTTGAACCTGCTCGAAGACCTGAAGAAGACCTACGGCCTCACGCTCATCTTCATCGCCCACGACCTGGCCGTGGTGAAGAACATCAGCGACCGCGTGGCGGTGATGTACCTCGGCAAGCTGTGCGAGGTGGCCCCGTCCGACGACCTGTACCACCACCCGATGCACCACTACACCCGGGTGCTGCTCGACTCCATCCCGGTGCCCGACCCTGCTGTGGCCGTACGCAAGACCGCCATCGAGGGCGAGATCCCTTCGCCGGTGGCACCGCCGCCCGGCTGCCGGTTCAACACCCGCTGCCCGGCTGCTCAAGACATCTGCCGGATGGACGAACCGCAACTGCGCGAAATGGCCCCGGGCCACTTCGTCGCCTGCCACTTCCCCGCCGAAGTACCCGTCACCGTACGCGCCACCGCCTGACACCGCGGCCCCGGCCCCGGCCCCGGCCCCGAGCCGAGCACCCCGGCGCACCGCTCCTCAGCTCTCTGTGTCGTGACACAGAGAGCACGTTCCGTGGCGGCTGGCCGACAGCGTGGGCGGTGAAGCGGAGGCGGGAAGGGCGTGGGCCGGCTCGGTCAGGTGTTGGTGAACTCGGGTGGGCGGCGCTCGACGAACGCCGCCATCGCTTCGCGATGGTCGGCGGTGGCCGAGGCCATGATCTGCTGGCGGTTCTCGAGGTCGATCGCGGCCTGCATGCCGGGGATCTCCAGCGCCGACCACATGCCTTCCTTGGTGAGGGCCACCCCGAACGGGGCGTTCAGCATGATCTGCTCGGCCTTGGCAACTGCCACGGCCAGCAGCGCGTCGTCGTCGACGAGGTCGACCACCAGGCCGATGCGGTAGGCCTCGTCGGCATCGAACACCCGACCGGTGAGCATCAGCTCCTGCGCCCGCGAGGCGCCCACCAGGCGGGGCAGCAGCCACGAGGTGCCGATGTCGCACGCCGACAAGCCGATGCGGATGAACGCTGCGTTGAACTTCGCCGAACGCGACGCGATGCGGATGTCGCTGCCCAGCACGAGGGCGAACCCTCCCCCGGCAGCCGGGCCGTTCACCGCGGCGATGACCGGCTGGGGCAACGAGCGCAACGTGGGGATGAGCGAGGCGATGTGCTTCTGCACCGCGAACCCGGCCTGGGTGCGACCCATGCCCTCGGTGTGCGGCGCCGTGCCGTAGCCGCCCAGGTCGAGACCTGCGCAGAATCCACGGCCCGCGCCGGTGAGCACCACCACCCGCACCGTCGGGTCGACAGCGATGGCACGCAGGTGCTCGTGCAGGCTCTGCACCAGCTCGCCCGTCATCGCGTTCAGTCGCTCGGGCCGGTTGAGGGTGAGCAGGGCGATACCCGGCTGGGGTTCGCTGCGCTCGACGGTGGACGACGGTTCGCTCATGGTGCACATGGTGGCGCACACCGCGGTCCGCGAACGATGCGAGACCCCCTTGCTACGGTCGCCCCATGGTCGTGCTCGCCGATGCCCTCTCCCCCGGCGTCACCCTCGCGCCGCTGCGCCAGGGCCGCCACGACCCCACCACCCGCCTCGCCCAGGGCGAGTTCGTCCGCGCCACGCTCACCCCGCAGGGGCCGGGCACCGTGCAGCTGCGCTGGCACACCGGGTCGATCGAGGCCCGCGCCTGGGGCCCCGGCGCCGACTTCCTGCTCGCCAGGGTCGGGGCGCTCGTCGGGGCCACCGACAGCCCGCACCGCTTCGTCGACGCCCATCCGGCCATCCTCGCTGCACAGCGCAACCATCCGCACCTGCGTCTCGGCGCCAGCGGCAGCCTGTACCACGACCTGCTGCCCACCATCCTGGCCCAGCGCATCACCGCCGGCGAGGCCGTCACCCAGTGGCGCCGCCTGTGCGAGCGGCTGGGCGAACCTGCGCCGGGTCCGTTCGCCGGTCTGCTGCTGCCACCCCACCCTCGGCGCTTGGCGTCCACGCCGAGCTGGTGGTTCCACCCGTTGGGCATCGAGCGCAAGCGGGCCGAGCCGCTCATCACCGTGGCCCGCCACGCCGACTCGCTGTGGCGGTGGGCGGCACAGGGCAGCGCCGTCGCGGCCGAGAAGATGGCCCTGCTGCGCGGCGTGGGCGAGTGGACCATCGGGGTGGTGCTCGGTCTGTCGCTCGGCGAGCCCGATGCGGTGGCCGTGGGCGACTACCACCTCAAGAACACCGTCGCCCACGCCCTCGCCGGCGAGGCCCGGGCAACCGACGAACGCATGCTCGAACTCCTCGCGCCGTACCGCGGCCAGCGCGGCCGGGTGGTGCGGCTGCTGCAGCTCGACGGGCACGGTGCCCCCAAATTCGGGCCGCGTCAGCGCGTGCTACCCATGGCCCGTTGGTAGCGGCCCCGCAGCAACACCCCCGCCGTGTTAGCGTCGCTGCGCCGATGACCGCGCTCGCGACCGCTCCGACCCACACCGACGAGTCCCAGTGGGCCTCGATGCTGCGCCGCACCGGCCTCGCCTTCGTGCTGTCGCGGTTGTGCGTGCTGGCCGGCGCCGCCATCGTCGCGGCGCAGGAGGTTGCCGAAGCCAATCGGCTGGAACTGCCCCGCCCGAAGAATGCCGTCGGCCTCATCACCCAGGTGCTCACGTCGTGGGACGGAGCCTGGTACTACCGCATCATCCGGGATTGGTACCCCACCAGCATCCCACCCGACATCACCTACGAGATGCCCGAGGCGCGGGCGGCCTTCTTCCCCGTGTACCCGATGCTGGTCCGCGTTGTCGACGCCGTGCTACCGGGTGGCGATGTGTTCGCCGGGCTGGTGCTGAACACGCTGCTCGGCGCAGCAGCCATCTGGCTGGTGGGCCTGCTGGCCCGCGAGGTCTTCGGCGAGCGCATCGCCTACCGGGCCATGTTGTTGATGGTGTTCTTCCCGGGCAGCTTCGTGTTCAGCTTCACCTACTCCGAGGCCACGCTCATCGCCGTCGCCGCCGGATGCCTGCTGTGCCTGCAGCGCCGCCAGTGGCTCGTAGCGGGTGTGCTGGCACTCATCGGCACCGGCACCCGGCCCAACGGGTTGGCGCTGGTCGCGGCTTGCGCCGTGGCGGCACTGTTCGCCATCCGCGACCGTCGCGAATGGAAAGCGCTCGTGGCGCCCGCCCTCGCCCCCATCGGATTCATCGCATTCCAGTGGTACCTCTACGCCCGCACCGGTGAATGGGCCTGGTTCCGCGTGCAGACCGAAGCCTGGGACGAGGGGACGAGCTTCGGCTGGACGGCGGTGAAGAACACCCTCGAGGCGTTCATCCACCCGCTGTCGTCGCCCACCGACATCATCACGGCGGTGTCGTTCCTCACCATGATCACCCTGCTGGTGGTGATGTGGAAACGCCGTCTGCCCGCTCCCTGGGTGGCCTTCACGCTCGTCGTGCTGGCGCTGATGATCCTTCCCGCAACGGTCACCGCCCGGCCCCGCTTCCTCTACACGGCGTTCCCGGCATTCATCGCCGTCGCCGCCTGGTGGCCCGAGGAGCGCGAAGAGGCATGGGGCGCCACCATAGCCATGGGGGCTGCCGGACTGGTGGCCCTCACCGGGCTGTACGGCGTCCTCGGCGCCATTCCGTGAGCACCCGGCGGTACCGCCCCGCCGCATCGGTCGGTGTGTGGCTGCTCGCCCTGTTCGCCTATCTGCCGGCGCTCACCGCCAAGCCCGGGCGGATGCCCACCGACACCAAGCTCTACCTGTACCTCGACCCGGGGCGCCTCATCACCGATGCCCCGTTCACGTGGGACACCCGCCAGTTCGCCGGCTGGGTGCCGCACCAGACGATCGCCTACCTCTGGCCGTCGGGCCCGTGGTTCTGGACGTTCGACCAGCTCGGCGTGCCCGACTGGGTGGCCCACCGGTTGTGGATCGGCACGATCGTGTTCCTCGGCGGCCTCGGTGTGCGCTGGGCGGCTCGGCATCTCGGCCTCGGTGCAACGGGCGCCACCGTGGCCGGTCTCGTCTACGCCCTGTCGCCGTACCTGCTGCCGTACATCTCGCGCACGTCGGTGATGCTGCTGCCGTGGGCCGGTGTGGGCTGGTTGGTGGGTCTCACGGTACGAGTCGCCCTACGCCGTACCCGTTGGCGAGACGCCGCACTGTTCGCCCTCGTCGTGCTCACCATCGGCGCGGTGAACGCCACGGCGCTCGCGCTCGTCGCACCCGCACCGGTGCTGTGGCTGCTGCACGCGGCATGGGCGCGCAGCATCACATGGCGACGCGCCATCGTCACCGCAGCGCAACTCGGTGCGCTCAGCCTGGCGGTGTCGATGTGGTGGATCGTGATGCTGGTCGTCCAGGGCGGTCACGGTGCCGACGTGCTCGCGTTCTCCGAGACGCTCGAAGCCGTGTCGCTCACCTCGGTGAGCACCGAGACCCTGCGCGGCCTCGGCTACTGGCTGTTCTACATCCGCGACCCGTACGCGTTCACCACCACTGCGTCGCTCGACTACATGAGCTCGAGCCTGGTCATCGTCGCCGGCTACGCCCTCACCGCGGTGTGCCTCGCCGGCCTCGCCGTGGCGCGTTGGGGGCAGCGCCGATACGCGGCCTGGATGGTGGTGGCCGGCATCGTGCTGGCGGTAGGCGTGCACCCCATCACCGACCCGTCGCCGCTGATGAAACCCCTGGCCGACTCGGCGCTCGGCCTCGCGCTGCGCAGCAGCACCCGGGCACTGCCACTCAGCACCTTCGGTCTCGCGCTGGGGGCGGGCGCGCTGGTCACCGCGCTCGCCACCACCCGGTTCCGTGTCCGCCTCCTCGCCGCACCCCTGGTGGTGCTGCTCGCCGTGGCGAACCTGCCCGCGCTCTGGACGGGCGGTTTCGTCGACCCGGCGCTCGAACGAGACCAGGACCCACCCGCCGCCTGGCTCGACGCCGTCGCCGACCTCGATGCCGGCTCGAACGAGTACCGGGTGCTGCAGTTGCCTGGCTCGGAGTTCGGTGCCTTCCGCTGGGGTTACACGGTCGATCCACCGCTGCCGGGCCTCACCGACAAGCCGCTCGTCACCCGCGATCTGCTCCCCCTCGGCAGCCCGGGGGCGATGGACCTCCTCTACGCGCTCGACAACCGCTTCCAAGCGGGCACCATCGACCCGGCCGCCATCGCACCGATCGCCCGACTGCTGGGGGTCGACACCATCTGGGTAGCCGACGACCTCGCTTTCGACCGTTTCCGCACCCCTCGGCCCGAAGTGGTGGCCGACCTGTTCGCCGCCACGCCGCCGGGTCTCGGCACGCCCGTGGCCTTCGGTGAACCGGCGCCGAACGTGCCCGATGTACCCATGGTCGACGAGCAGCAACTCGGCGACCCACGTATCGGCACTGCGCTTCCCACAGTGGAGCTCGTCGCCGTCGACGAGCCGGTGCCCGTCGTTCGCGCCGCTACTCGGGTGGTGCTCGTGGCCGGCAGCGGCGATGGCCTCGTCGACGCGGCTGCAGCCGGTCTGCTGCAGGGCGACGAACTGATCCGCTACGCCGCCGACATCACGCCCGAGGAACTGGCGCAGGCGATCGCTGCAGCCGACTCCGGCGGAGCAGGCCTGACCACGGTGGTCGTGACCGACAGCAACCGCGACCGCGCCACCCACTGGCGCGGTTCGCAGGACGTGAGCGGCCTCACCGAGACCGGCGGGCCTGGATCCGACGTCACCCGCTTCACCTCGGCCGATCAGCGCCTTGCCGTGTTCGCGACGCAGGACGCCTCGAACCAGACCATCGCCCTGCTCGACGACGGCGCCGGCGCGCTCGGCACCCTGCGGGTGCGGGCCAGTGCCTACGGCGAACCGTTCGCCTATCGGCCCGAGGACCGACCGGCGATGGCGGTCGACGGCAACCCGGCCACGGCCTGGGTGGTGGCCGACCGGTTCTCGCCCGAGGGCGAGTCGATCGAACTGTCGGCCACCGATGGCGTTCTGCGCCTCGTGCAACCGCAGGACCCCACCGCCACGCGGGTCATCACCCGCGTGGCGATCGACGAGGCCGACGGCACCAGCCGCGAGGTCGCCCTCGACGAGTCGTCGCTACGTCCGCCAGGCCAGATCGTGGAACTCGGCAGCACCGGCCCGGTCACCGTCACCATCGTCGCGGTGGCCGAGCGGGCCGAGGGCACCGACAGCGGACCGTCGGCGGTGGGCTTCGCCGAACTCGGCCCGGTGGCCACCGAGGTGACGGTGCTGCCCTCCGACCTGCTCGACCGCATCGATGCCGACACGCGCCTGGCCATTGTGCTCTCCCGCGAACGGACCCGCCCCAGCGACCGCTGGCGCGACGATCCCGAGCCCGGAATGGTGCGCGAGTTCACCCTGCCCGTCGATCGCTCCTTCGACGCGACCGTCACGCTCCGCCTCGATGCACGCGCCACCGACACCGTGCTGGCCCACCTGGCCGGCCGCACGCCGGTCGCCACCGCCTCGTCGCATCTCACCGGCATCGTGTCGGCTGGCGCCGCAGCGGCGGTCGACGGCAACCCGGCCACGGCGTGGGTCACGCCGTTCGGCCAGTCCGTCGGCTCCACCCTCACCCTGGCACTGCAACCCGGCACGGCCACCGACCGCATCGACGTGGTGCAGCCCATCGACGGCCTCCATTCCAGCATCACCACGCTGAACCTGGTCGCCGGCGACCTCGACATCACCGTGCCCGTACCGGCGCCCGATGCCACCGGCCTGTCAACGGTGGTACTACCCACCGCCGTTCCCGCCGACGCCGACCAGGTCGCCCTCACCATCACCGGTGTCGAGTCACGCACCACCATCGACCGGCGCTATGGCGAGATGACCGAACTACCGGCCGCCATCGGCGACATCAGCGGGTTCGCCCTTGCAGCCGACGATCCCGTCGAGCGCCCTGTCGGCTGCCGGAACGATCTGGTCGTCGTCGACGGGACCCCGCTCGCGCTCGACATCACCGACGATGTACTCGACCGCCTTCTCGCTGGCGAGGCCGTCGACGTCGCCCCGTGCGGCGCCGCTCCCCTCGCCCTCACCAGCGGTACGCACCGCATCGTCACCGGCGGTGGCGTCGACGCCGCGTCCACCACCGGCATCGACGTCGACCGCATCACACTGCGCTCGTCGTACTTCTGGCACGACAACCTGCCCGCTGCACCGGTGGTGCAGGTGGAACGCACCCGCACCACACGCACCGCAACCGTCGGACCCTGCCCGGAGGGTTGCTGGCTGGTGCTCGGTGAGGGCTACAACGACGCCTGGACCGCTTCGGTCGAGGTCGACGGCGTCACCACCTCACTCGGCGCGCCGGAGCAGGTGAGCGGCGGCTTCAACGGCTGGTACCTCGAACCGAGTGACCTGACACGCACCGTCACCGCGACCTGGACACCGCAGTCCTCGCTGAACATCGCCCTGCTCATCGCCGCCCTCGGCGTGCTCGCCTGCCTGCTGCTCGCCCTCGTCGACCGACGGTCGGCCCGGCCGATCGACGACTTCGACCCACCGGTCTGGTGCCCGATCGGCAAACGGGTCAGCACGATCGACGCCGCCACCGCTGCCGTCGCGCTCGTCGTCGCGGCAGCTCTGGCGATCGACCCGAACTGGGCTGTCATCGCCCTGGCGCCGGCCGCAGCGGTGGTGGTCACCCGTCGCCCCCGTCTCGCCGCATGGGCAGCTGCCGCGCTGACCGCGGCGCTCGGCGCCGCGGTACTGCTGGAACAGCGACGCCACCGCTACTTCCCCGACGCTGCCTGGCCCAGCAATTTCGAGCAGTTCCACCAGGCCGGACTGTTCGTCGTCGTGCTGCTGTTCGCCGCGAC
>JBIIDH010000115.1:0-10155 GCA_044238435.1 Ilumatobacteraceae bacterium
CTCGCCGGACTCGACGAGACCGTCGGACGGCTCGTCGACGAGTCACCTGGTGGCTCGCCCCTCGACGCCACGGCCTACTTCGGTGTCTCGATGTCGATCCTGTTCCTGTTCTTCACCATCTCGTTCGCCGCCCAGAGCCTGGCCCGGGAGCGGCAGTCAGGCGTGCTCGACAGGCTGCTGGCGGCCGACGCTCCCCCAGCAGCGATCGTCGCCGGAAAGGTACTGGCGGTGAGCCTGCTGGGTCTCGCCGGTTTCGCCACGGTGTGGGGTGTCACCACCGCCGCCTTCGGCGCCACCTGGGGCGACCCGGTTGCGGTCTTCGTCACGATGGTGGCCACGGTGCTGGCGGTTGGAGGTGTGGCGATGTTCGTGTCGGGCTTCGCCCGGACGGCGCAGCAGGCCGAGTCGTACACGTCGGCCGTGGCCTTCGTGCTGGCACTGCTGGGCGGCAACTTCATCGGCCCCGGGCAGGCACCACCGCTGCTCGACCGGCTCTCGCGCTTCACTCCCAATGGCCAGTCGCTGCGCGCCTTCACGTCCATCGCCACCGACGGCGCCTCGGCCGCCGATGTGGCCGACCACCTGCTCGCCCTCGTCGCCATCGCAGTGGTGTTCGGCGCCATCGGGCTCGTGCGCACCCGACAGGCGGTCCAGCGATGAACCTCGTCACCTCGTGCCGACGCTTCACCCGGGTGGTGATGCGTCAACTCGCCGCCGACCGCGGCGCGCTGTTCTTCTTCCTCGTGCTGCCGGTGGTGGTGATCGTCGTGATCGGCTCCACCTTCGGCGCCACCGGCGGCTCGTTGCAGATCGGAGTGGTGGGCGACAGCGACAGTCGCCTCGGCACCGCGATCGCCGACCGGATCGACGCCGCCGACGGTGTGCAGATCGAACGCTTCGGCTCCCGCGACGCGATGAACGACGCGATCCGGCGACTCGACATCGCCGGTGGCGTGGTGCTCGCAGACGACCTCGACAGCGCCGTGCCAGGCGGTACAGCCGCCATCGTGTTCGTCGCCGAACCCTCGTCGCAGGCTGCGCTCGCGGCCCGCGACGTGGTGGTGGCCGCCGTCTCGTCGGTCACCGGGCCCAGCGACGCCGGCCGGTTCGTCGCAGCCAATACATCGGTCGACGCCGACACCGCGCTCACTGCGGCCGAACAGCAGGCCGCCACCGCTCCCGACACCGTCGTCACCGTCTCCGATGTGGGCGATGCGCAGCGGAGCGAGCTGAGCGCCTTCTCGCTCACCGCGCCACAGAACCTGGTGCTCTTCGTGTTCATCAACTCGCTCGCCGGTGGGGCCGCGCTGGTGCGGATGCGACGCACCGGCGTGCTGCGCCGCCTCCTGGCCGGCCCCACGGGCAGCGGTTCGATCATCATCGGCCTCGGCGCCGCCTGGTTCGTGCTCGCCCTGTTCCAGTCGGTCGTCATCCTGGCCGTCGGCGGGCTGGTGTTCGGAGTCGACTGGGGCGACCCGCTCGCAGCGACGGTGCTCACCCTCACCTTCGCGCTCGTCGGCGCCGGCGCCGGCCTGCTCATCGGCGCCCTGTTCGACGACCCCGACCGCGTGTCGGCCGTGGGACCGCCCATCGGCATCGTGCTCGGTGCGCTCGGGGGCTGCATGGTGCCGCTCGAGGTCTTTCCGCCCGCGATGGCCAGTGCCGCTCGGGCAGTGCCGCAGTACTGGGCGATGACGGCGTGGCAGCAACTCGTGTTCGACGGCGACGGGCTCGGCGCCATCGCCCTGCCGCTGCTGGTGCTCGCCGGATTCGCCACGGCCTTTTTCGGGCTCGCCACGGTCCGGCTGCAGCGCACGCTGGTGCACGGCTGACCGCCCGGGCCGATCGGCACCGGCACGAGGGCCGTCGGCCACTCGCCGAGCCGGGAGGCGCGGGCGATGCTGGTCTCAGCAACACACCGGAGGAGATGCGATGGACATCCATGCACGCGCGGGCGACGAGATCGTGGTCGACAGCAACGAGCTCGGCCACCCACCACGCAAGGGCGAGGTGCTCGAGGTGCTCGGCACCGGCGAGACCCAGCACTACCGGGTGCGCTGGGACGACGGCCACGAGTCGCTGTTCTTCCCCTCCACGAGCGCCCACATCGTCCACCCCGGCGCCCGCCCCACCCTCTGACCCCCGAGTCGCAGCCGCCCACCCGAGTCGCAGCCGCGCACCCGAATCGCAGCCGCGCACCCGAATCGCAGCCGCGCACCCGAGTGCCACCGGGCACCCGGGTGCGCGAACAACACTCGGGTGCCTCAGGCGTCGTGCGTGTGGGCCCGCGACCGATGCTGGTGCGATGCGTCAGCCGTGGTCTCGATGAGCAGGATCCGAGCGCCAGGACCCGACAGCGAGCGGTGCGAGTGGGCGCGATCGGACGGATACGACAGGAAGTCGCCGGTGTCGAGCACGGTGCACTCGTCGTCGAGGCGCACCTCCACCCTGCCGGCCACCACGTACACCGCCTCGAATCCCTCATGCCGCCAGAACTGCTCGAACTCGGCCGGCAGACCGTCGAACTCGAGCACATGGAACGGTGATGCGCCGGGCAGCACCAAGCGCACCTGCGACTCGGGGCCACGGTCGAGCACGGTGACCGACGGGTCGCCGCGGCGCACGACCGTGGGCTCGGCCACCACCTCCGACCGGTCGCCGAACAGCGCCTGCGGTGTGGTGTCGAGTGCGTGGGCGATGCGATAGATCGAGTCCATCGACGGCTTCGCCCGCCCGTTCTCGATCTGCGACAGGAAGGGCTGCGACAGCTCGCAACGCGCCGCGAGTTCGACCATCGTGAGCTGCTGCTCGCGGCGGCGTTCGCGGACGGTGCGACCGAACTGATGCCAGTCGTCGGGCTTCGACGGTGGGTTCGGCATCGGCTCAGACTACGAGCGGCAGCACTTCTTCTTTGAAGCGCGCCATTTGCTCGACGGCCTTCTTGTACGGGTCGCCGATGAGGTGCGGGAAGATCGTGAGGTGTTCGAGGCCGAGCAGATCGCGCAACTCCTGCACCTGGGCGGCCACGTCCTGGGGCGTGCCGACCAGCATGGTGCGCTGCTCCATCGACTCCTCGAGCGTGGGGATGAGGCCGGGGGGCACCGGACGACCGTCGGGGCCCATGTACCCGCGGCTCCAGCCGTAGGGACCGAGGAACTTCCAGAACTCGTCGTGCCCGGGGCGCGCCGTGCGCACGGCCTCTTCGTAGCTGTCCTCGATGCGCACCGCCACCACCAGCATGCGCTGCGCGCTGGTGGGCAGACCGGCGCCGTGGTGCTGTTCGTGGACCTCGCCGTAGCGGTCCCACATGCGCTTGATGAACCGCGGGTGCTGGTTCCAGAACACGGCGCTGTGGTTCACCACGGGCACGTACTCGACGGTTGGCGGACTGGTGACCGCTTGCCAGATCTCGTACGGGAAGACCGGCTGCGGGATGAGGGTGAGGTCCTGCACCGTGGAGCCGCGATCGGGAATGCCTGGCACGGGGATCTGGAAGTACTTGCCCGAGAACGAGAAGCGGTCCTTCGACAGCGCCAGCCGCACGATCTCCATGGCCTCCTCGAACCACTCGCGGTTGCGCGTGTCGTCGGCCTGCGCCTCGGGGTTGTCGTGCGAACCCACCGAGATGTGGTCGTTGTTGAGGTGCAGCAGTTCGCGCGGCACGGTGCCGCGGCCCACGCCCAGCATGCCGCGCCCACCCGACAGGTTGTGCAGGGTGGCGAAGTCCTCGGCGAGGCGCAGCGGGTTCCACTGCGGCACCACGTTGAACATGGCGCCGAGGCGCACCTTCTGCGTCTTGGCGGCGATCCAGGTGGAGATGAGCAGACCGTTGGGGATGACCTCGTAGCCCTCGTACTGGAAGTGGTGCTCGGTGGTCCAGAAGCTGTCGTAGCCCAGCCGGTCGGCTTCGATGCCGGCGTCGACGTAGTCGAGCGTCGCCTGCCAGCACTCGGCGTTGCTGTAACGGCGGTCCATCGGGTTGGGGGCACCGGCGCCGGCGTCGGTCATCTCCACGCCGCCGAACAAGAAGGCGCCGAGCTTGATGGGAGGTGCGGTGTCGCTCATCGGGGTCTCCTGCCGGGCCTCGTGCGGCACGCCCAGGTGCGGCCCACTCGCCACCGGTCACCGTATCGAGTCGATATTGCTGTTGTCAATATTTGCCAGGCAAATCACCGCTGGTCAGCGATAGTGCCGTAGGTCAGTTGGTTGCCTCGTACACTCCGCACATGGCGATCGAGATCGAACCCTCCGGCCAGGCGTGTGGGGCCACCATCCGCGGCGTCGATCTGGCCCGCCCGCTGCCCGACACGACGATCGCCGAGATCCGGGCTGCCTGGCTCGAGCACCTCGTCGTGTCGTTCCCCGATCAGCACCTGTCGAGCGACGAGTTCGAACGCGTCGCGCTGCGATTCGGCGTGTTCGGCGACGACCCGTACCTGCGCGGCCTGCCCGACCACCCGCACATCGCCGAGGTGAAACGCGAGGCCGACGAGCAGACGCCCATCTTCGCCGACAACTGGCACTCCGACTGGAGCTTCCTGGCATCGCCCCCAACTGCCACGCTGCTGTACGGGCTGGTCGTCCCACCCGTCGGCGGCGACACGCTGTACGCCAACCAGTACCTCGCCTACGAAGCGCTCGACAACGAGATGAAGGCGCGCCTCGACGGGCTGATGGGCGTGCACTCGGCGCGCCGCGGCTATGCGCCGCAGGGCCGCTACGGCAAGGACGACGTCGGCCGGTCGATGGCCATCGTGTACTCCGACACGGCGATGGCCACGCAGCTGCACCCGCTGGTGATCACCCACCCCGAGACCGGCCGCAAGGCGCTGTTCCTCTCGCCCGGCTACACCATCGACATCGACGGCATGCCGCACGACGAGGCCCAACAGTTGCTGTTCGCGCTGTACGCGCACCAGGGGCGCGACGAGTTCGTCTACCGCCACTCGTGGACCGAGGGCATGCTGACCATGTGGGACAACCGGGCCGTCGTGCACGCGGCCACCGGGGGCTACCAGGGCCACCGCCGCCTATTGCACCGCATCACCATCACCGGTCCGGTTGCGAGCGGTCCGGTGGCGTTCGATCCGAACGGTCCGTGTCAGTCGTGCGGTGTGCCGCACGCGCGCACCTGGGACACCGGCGGCGGCCGGGCACGACTGTGCCCCACCTGTGCAACGCTGAACGGCATCGGCTGCCCCTAGGCGCGCCTGTTCGTGCGCTTGGAGGAACGCCCGGCGCGCATGTGAGACTGACCCGGTTCAGGCCGCCGTGCCTGCCACGTGTCTCCCCAACCACAGTCGAAAGGTGACTGCCATGTCCGAAGCCTGGATCATCGATGCCTGCCGCACGCCGCGTGGTGTGGGCAAGGTCGGCAAGGGTGCGCTCGCCGACATCCACCCGCAGCAGTTGGGCGCCACCGTGCTGGCGGCCATCCGCGACCGCAACGAGCTGAACACGGCCGATGTCGACGATGTCATCTTCGGCACCAGCATGCAGGTGGGCACCCAGGGCGGCGACCTCGCCCGCATGGCACTGCTCGATGCCGGGTTCGACGTGAAGGCCAGCGGTGTCACCATCGACCGCTTCTGTGGCTCGGGTATCAGCACCACCAACATGGCGGCGGCGTCGATCATGGCCGGCCTCGAAGACGTGATGATCGCCGGCGGCTGCGAGATGATGTCGCTGCACCCGGCGCTCGGCCAGGCGCAGATGGGTGTGCGCGGCCCGATGATGGACGCCGGCAACGCCCGCCTGCGCGCCCGTCACCCGCAGACCCACCAGGGCGTGGCCGCCGACGCCATCGCCAGCCTCGAGGGCATCTCGCGCCAGGCACTCGACGAACTCGCTGTCGAGTCGCAGCGCCGGGCCGCCGTGGCCATCGCCGAGGGCCGCTTCGACAAGAGCCTCGTGCCGGTCTACAAAGAGGACGGCACGCTGGCGCTCGACCGCGAAGAGTTCCCGCGTCCGGGCACCACGCTCGAGAGCCTCACCAAGCTGGCGCCGTCGTTCGCCGCCATGGCCGACGTGCCGCTCGACGAGCAGGGCACCACGCTGCGCGGCATGGTGCTGGCCCGTTACCCGGGCCTCGAGATCGAGCACGTGCACCACGCCGGCAACAGCTCGGGCGTGGTCGACGGCGCCGCCGCCATCCTGCTGGCGAGCCGCGAGGCCGCCAAGGCCCGCGGCTGGAAGCCCCGGGCTCGCATCGTGGCCATGGCCAACATGGGCGACGACCCCACGCTGATGCTGAACGCGCCGGTGCCGGCCGCCCACAAAGTGCTGGCCAAGGCCGGCCTCACCACCGACGACATCGACATCTGGGAGATCAACGAGGCGTTCGCCGTCGTGGCCGAACGGTTCATCCGCCACCTCGACCTCGACCGCGACAAGGTGAACGTGAACGGCGGCGCGATGGCCCTCGGCCACCCGATCGGCGCCACCGGGGCGATGCTCATCGGCACGGCGCTCGACGAACTCGAGCGCACCGACGGCCGCTACGGCCTCATCACCATGTGCGCCGCCGGCGGCATGGCCCCGGCGCTCATCATCGAACGCGTCTGACGCATCGGTCCGCGCGACCGAGCTCTTGTCCGCCGCGCTTCTCAGCGGAGCCGGTTCCCACGTCGCGTGTCGCCGCACCTCTGATTGCGTCAGATATCAGGAGGTGGAATGACATGACCGACATCCTCATCCGAGACATCCCCGACGAAGTGATCGCCGCGATCGATGCCCGCGCGAAGCGGGTGGGACTCTCGTGAACCGAGTACTTGCGGCGGACGCTCGAGCGTGAACGTGCCGGCGCTGCTGGCCCGGTCGGGCTCGACCACTTCCAACGACTCGCCTCGCTGGCCGCCGATCTCGACGACCCCGACGTGATGTCGAACGCCTGGACGTGACCGCCTGGCTCATCGACAAGTCGGCGCTCGTCCGCCTCACCCACGCTGTTGATGTCGCCGAGTGGGCGAGCCGGATCGACCGCGGACTCGTGCGGATCTCCACCGTCACCAGACTCGAGGTCGGCTACTCGGCTCGCACGGCCAGCGACCATCGCACGCTGCTCACGGAACCGCCGATGTCGTCGATGCCCGTCGAGCACCTGACACCGAAGATCGAGGACCGAGCCGTCGAACTGCAACTTGCGCTCGCCGAACGCGGCCTCCACCGGGCACCGTCGATCCCCGACCCTGCGTCAGGCGTCAAGTGAACGGGACCACCGGCGCGCCCATGCGTCGAGTGGCTGCAGTGATTCGCCGAGTTCCCGTCCGAGCGCGGTCAGCTGGTATCCGCCGCCGTCACCTTGGGTGACCAGCGATGCGTCGGTCAGCTCACGGAGCCGTTCGTAGAGCACGCTCGATGACAGACCCTCGCATGCGGCGAGCAGCGCGCGAGCACCGACTGGCCCCGACCTGAGTTCCCAGAGCACTCGTAGCGTCCAGCGTCGCCCGAGCAGGTCCATCGCGGCCATCAGCGGACGGCCGGTCGTCGATCCTCGGACAGGACGTCCCGGAACGGAACGGGATCGCGAACTCACGGTGATGGCCTCGACAATCGGTGGTTGACGTTTCTGATTCCGCAACGCTACCGTCCTCGGAGTGTTTCGCTTTTCGAAACACAGACGGGAGAAGGAACCATGACTCGAATCGAACCCGCACAGCCGCCCTACGACAGCGATGTCGCCGCCCGACTGGAGCGGATGATGCCACCGGGCGTACCACCGATCGCCCTGTTCCGGACGTTCGTCCGCAACCTGCCGATGGCAGACGCCATGGGCGGTTGGGGCAGCTACCAGCTCAGCAGACGGCTCTCGCTCAGCCTGCGTGATCGGGAGATCGTCATCGATCGCACCTGCGCGAGATGCCGGTGCGAGTACGAGTGGGGCGTCCACATCGCCTTCTTCGCCGAGCGGGCCGGCTTCACGCGCGACCAGGTCACCTCCATCACCCACGGCCGAGGGACCGACCCCTGCTGGGTCGACGACAGGGATCGGGTGCTCCTCGAAGCGACCGACGCCCTCCACGACGGCGCCGATATCGACGATGCGCTCTGGCGACGACTCCACGGTCACCTCTCCGACGAACAGGCGCTCGACCTGTTCCTCCTCGCCGGCTGGTACCACGCGATCAGCTATGCGGCCAACGCAGCACGAGTCGAACTGGAACCCGGAGCTCCCCTGTTCGCCGACTACGAGTGATCGAATAGCCGGCCGCGTCAGTGGTCGTTCACGAACACGATCTTCACATCGGGCTCGGTCATCGCCTCGGCCGCCTCACTGAATCCGATGGTGCGGGTGACGAGCGCGGTCGGGTCGAGCCGGCCGCTGGTGACCAGGTCGAGCACCGGTTCGGCCGTGGCGCGGGCATGCACACGGCCGATCTCGTACCGGATGCCCCGCAGGTACATCGCCTGCAGCGGCAACGACGCCCGCGAGGTGGGCCCTCCCGACACGCTGGTGCAGGTGCCGCACGCCCGGGTCGACCGGAGCGCGAAGTCACGCCCCCGATCGAGCACACATGCATCCACGGTCACGGCGAACTGCTCGGTCGCCACCAGCGCATCGAGTGGCGACTCGACGGCCTCGGCGCCGAGGAGTCGCGCGAGTCGCAGTCGTTCGACATCGTGGTCGACGTACACGACTCGTGGCGCGCCCAGTGCGACGGCGGCAGCCACGGCGTAGAGCCCGACCGCCTGGGCCAGGCCACCGACCACCAGCACCGGCTCGACCGGCCAGTCACGCATCGGCCCGGCCACGCAGCGGTAGCCGTCGGCCACGTTGTCAGGGATGCCGGCGGCGGCTTCCGGGGTCACACCACCGGGCAACGGTAGGAGCAGATGATCGGCGTAGGGCACGCGCACCAGGTCGGCCAGCGCGCCGCCGAAGTCGATGCCGCCGTGCGGCCCGAGCCCGAACGCCGACCCGGCCGGCACCGCCTCACAGGCGTTCGTATAGCCGCGACGGCACATCGCGCACGAGCCGCAACTGATCTGGAAGGGCACGATCACCAGGTCGCCTATCTCGACACCGCCAGCAGCATCACCCCGGTCGACGACTTCGCCCACCATCTCGTGGCCCATCGCGAATGGTCCGGGCATCGGATAGAGACCCATGGCGATCGGGCCGTCGAGGTCGCAGCGGGCGACCGCCACCGGGCGCACGAGCACGTCGCGGTCATCTGTCAACTTCGGGTCCGGAGCCTCTCGCCACTCGAGTTCGCCAGGGCCGGAGAAGAAGAGGTGTTGCACGAGACGAGCCTTTCCAAGAGCGCTCGCCTCACTGTATAGATAACTCTATCTAGGAGCAACTCACCCAGCGGTTGAGCCGACCAGCACTGCGGCGGCAGCGGCAGCGGCCAGCATCGGTCGCGTCGACTGTTCGGTGCGGGCCACCAGCAATGCACCCTCGTAGAGCGACACCAGCGCGCTGGCCAGGTCGGTGGCCTCGCGGGCGCTGCGCCCCTCACGGCGTGCGCTCTTCGCGATCGCCTGCCGCCAGCGGGCGAACACCTCCGCTGCCGCGGTGCGCAGTGCCTCGTCGTCGCTCGTCGCAGCCGGGGTACCCACCGGGCACCCTCGCCCGAAGGCAGACCGTTCAAGCGTCGCGGTGCCGTTGGCGAACATGGCGGCGACCGCCTCGGCCAGCGTCATCTGTCCCAGCACGGCTTCGAGCAGTTCACCGATGGCCGTGCCGGATCGGCGGACACAGGTGGCGATGAGGTCGCTCTTGCCGTTCGGGAACTGGTGGTACAGCGATCCATAGGCCACGCCACTGCGCGCACACACCTCGTTCAGTCCGGCCCCGTGCGATCCCCGCTCGGCGAGCAGTTCCTCGGTCGCCACCAGCAGTCGTTCCCGCGTCGCATCCGCTCTGGCGCTCCGAGTCCGTCCAACGCTCATCGACCCACCCCTTCGTGACGTGTGGACAACCGTATCCAGTTACCGCTCAGGCCGGGTCTCGCTCGTACGCAGCCGGCTCACAGCGAGTCGGCGAACGCCTTGATGTCGCGGATGGTGGCGTGGAACACCTCGGGGATGGCTGCCTCGAACAGGCAATCGCCCGCGTGGCAGGTGCCGTTCACGGTTCGCGCCGCCACCGGCACGCCGGCCGCGGCCAACTTGCGGTAGTACGCCAGGCCCTCGTCGCGCAGCGGGTCGAGT
>JBIIDH010000037.1:0-31943 GCA_044238435.1 Ilumatobacteraceae bacterium
CGTCGGTGAAGAAGATCATGTCGGCCCTGACCAGTTCGGGCAGCAACTCGGCGATCAACTTGTCGATCTGCTTCATGCCGCTGTGGTAGCCGTGGTAGTTGAGGTCCTTGATGGAGATCTCGGGCGCGAGCAACCAGTTGATCCAGGCGTGTGCACCCTCGACGTTCGGCGCACCCGCGGCGATGCAGTACGTGTCCATCCAGATCTCGGTGGCAGGCGCACCCAGACCCCACACCCAGTTGTCGGGGTTGCCGCCGGCGTCGGCGATGCGGAAGTAGGCCTGGCGAGCATCACCGTTCCATGCCATCGACAGGTCGTAGGCACCCTCGGCCAGGGCCGACGACGGGTAGCTGTCGAACGCCTTGATGTGCTGGGCGATGGTGCCGACGAGGTACTCCTCGCAGGCGTCGAGGTCTTCGGCCTTCTCGGTGGTCCAGTTGATGCCGTTGGCCCAGAAGTAGGGGCCGCACACGTTCGGGCCGGCGTCGAGCCACGAGCAGCGCCCGCTGGCCTCGCCGGCGCAGGCATCCATGAACTCCTGCCAGGTGGTGATGGGCTTGGTGATCTTCGTCTTGTCGTAGAACCAGCCGGTGGAGCCCCAGTTCTTGCAGACGCTGTAGTCGTTGCCCGGGTCCCAGTCGCGGCCCATGTAGAACGGGTCGACGTTCACCATGTTCGGCAGCAGGTCCTTGTTGAACTTCTGCAACAAGCCCTTCTCGACCATCTGCGGGATGTACGGGCCGGTGGGCACGACGATGTCGAACCCGCTGGCACCGCCCGAACTGGAGAGCTTGGTGATGAGGTCTTCGTTGCTGGGGTAGTAGTCGACCTTCATGGTGACACCCAGGGTCGACTCGGCCAGCGCACCGATGAGATCGGGGTCGTTGTAGTCGCCCCAGGTGAACATCGCCAGGTTGCCGCTCGACTTGTTGATGACGTTGCTGTACTGGCTGAGCAGGTCGCTGCCGCCACCGCCGCCACCGGCAGCCGTGGTGTCGGAACCGCCGGCAGCCGTGGTGCTGGAGCTCTTGTCGTCGCTGCCACAGGCAGCCGAGATGATGGCCAAGCCGGCGGCTGCGCCACCGATCTGGAACAGTGCCCGGCGCGACAGCGCCTGACGGAAGCTCGACGGAGCGAGCATGCGCATCGGTTCGTTCGGAGTGGTCATCGGGTCTCCCCCTTGCTGGTGGTGGTCACTACAGGTTTGTTCACGGGTACTGAATGAAGTGCTCAGGATCCTGCCGCGGCAGGCTCTTCGAGCACGAGATCGGCCTGGTCGGCCGAGAACATGTACACATCGTCGGCGCTCCATGTGGCCCACACCGGGTCGCCGGCGTGGAGGCGCACCGCGTTGGCACGCGGCGTGAGCACAAGGATGGTGCGGCTGGGTGTGCGCACGACGTACTGCAACGTGTCGCCGAAGTGCGAGACACCGGCGATCTCGCCCGCGACCGTGTTGGACGACGAACCGGGATCGGCGGCGTGCAGCACGACACTTTCGGGGCGGACCGCGGCCAGGGCCGGCTCGCCGGCGGGCACCTTCTCCTCGGGCTTCGACACAACGAAGACGGTGCCGTCGTCGGCCTTCACACCCTCGGCGGTGGCAGTGCCCTTCCAGAAGTTGTTCCGGCCGATGAAGCCAGCCACGAAGGCCGATGCCGGCCGCTCGTACACCGTCTCGGGGTCGGCGAGTTGCTCGACGTGGCCCTCGAGCATGATGGCGATGCGATCGCTCATGCTCATGGCCTCCTCCTGGTCGTGGGTGACGAAGATGAAGGTGATGCCGAGGCGGCTCTGCAACAGCTTCAACTCGATCTGCATCTCTTCGCGCAGCTTGCGGTCGAGCGCGCCGAGGGGCTCGTCGAGCAGCAGCACGCTGGGGCGGTTCACCAGCGCTCGGGCCACGGCCACACGCTGCTGCTGGCCGCCCGACATCTGCCGCGGCTTGCGCTCGGCCAGCTTGCTCATCTTCACCATGTCGAGCGCCTCGGCCACGCGGGTGGCGATGTCGGCCTTCGACACACCCTTCTGGCGCAGGCCGTAGGCCACGTTCTCGGCCACGGTCATGTGTGGGAACAGGGCGTACGCCTGGAACACGGTGTTCACGTCGCGCTTGTAGGGCGGTACGCCCTGCACGTACTCGCCGCTGATGCGGATGAAGCCCTCGTCGGGCTGTTCGAAGCCGGCCAGCATGCGCAGCGTGGTGGTCTTGCCGCAGCCGCTGGGCCCGAGCAGCGACAGGAACTCGCCCGGCTGCACGACGAGATCGAGGTGGTCGACCGCGACCATCGTGCCGAACCGCTTGGTGACGCCCACCAGTTCGACGCTGCCGCGCTCGCTCATCCCCGGTGCGCCGGTCGGCACTGGCTGGGTCACCTCGATCACTCCCCCGAGTTCTGCCCGCCGGCACGCCGGCAGATGATGTCGTCGATCCGTTCGAGGCGATCCGATCGCCCTGTCACTGGACGTCTTTGTAGCACATCGCCGCTGCTCGGGGCATCCCACCACGCGAACCGCGTGTGAACAACCGGCGCGGCAACGGATCCGTTTGCATCACCCCCGCCGGACCGACATGATTCGCACCGCATGAATCGAGCTGCAAGCCACCTCGACCCCACCGATCAGGCGATTGTCGAGCACCTCCAACGCGACGGGCGGATGCCCTACACCCGGCTCGGCGCAGCCGTAGGGCTGTCCGAGGCGGCGGTTCGCCAGCGCGTGCAGCGCCTCATCGACAGCGGTGTGATGCAGGTGGTGGCCGTCACCAACCCGCTGTCGATCGGCTACCGCCGCATGGCGATGATCGGCGTGCGCACCGAAGGCCCCAGCGACACGGTGGCGACCTCGTTGCAGGCGATGCCCGACATCGACTACCTGGTGGTCACTGCCGGTTCGGTCGACCTGCTGTGCGAAGTGGTGGTCAGCGACGACCGCGACCTGCTGGAGCTGACCAACCGCATCCGACGGGTGCCGGGCGTGGTATCGACCGAGACGTTCATCTACCTCGACCTGGTGAAGCAGACCTTCACCTGGGGCGCCCACTAGCCGAACGAGCCGCCGACGTCGAGTGGCCGCAGCAGCAGTCAGCCGACGACGGAACGCAGGACGAACTTGCTCTCGGTGCGCGCGGCGCCGGCTTCGGCCTTCAACCAGCGGATGAACGCGTCGAGCCCGGCCGCCCCGGCGCAGTCGACGATGACCGTGTAGTCGGCGGGCCCGGTGACGTAGACGGCCAGGGCCACCTCGTCGCGGCCGGCGAGCAGCGCCTCGAAGTCGGCCGGGTCGAGACCGGGAGGCAGTTCGATGTCGATGACCGCGCGTACCGAACGACCGAACGCCGCCGGGTCGACCTGCGCCGCATAGCCGCGGATGATGCCTCGTTCCTCGAGTCGCCGCACTCGGTCGGCCACCGAACTGGGGGCCAGGTGCACGCGGTCGGCCAGTTCCCGCCAACTGATCCGCCCCTCGCGGCGCAATTCATCGACGATTCGTCGGTCGAGAGGGTCGATTGCCACTGATTCATCGTTCATCAGCGCAGTCTGCACGACGAACTCCGCAGGATCAACGGCGTCTGCCGGTGGATCATGTGGCCCATGAGCACCGCTGCACCTGCACTGGCCACCGTCGGAGTCCCGAAGGAGATCAAGACCGCCGAACACCGGGTGGCGATGACACCCGACGGTGTGCGCGAGTTCGAACGCCTGGGAATCGACGTGTTCGTCGAGACCGGGGCCGGCGAGGGCGCCGGGTTCCGCGACGACGACTACCGCGCTGCGGGCGCCGACATCGTGCCCACCGCCGCCGATGCGTGGGCCCAGCAGATGGTGGTGAAGGTGAAAGAACCCAAGGCCGAGGAGTTCGGCTTCCTGCGGCCCGACCTCACCCTGTTCACCTACCTGCACCTGGCCGCCTACCCAGCGGTGGCAGAGGCGCTGGTGGCATCGGGCTGCACCTCGTTCGCCTACGAGACCGTGCAGCTACCCGGCGGCGCGCTGCCACTGCTGGCCCCGATGAGCGAGGTGGCCGGACGCCTGGCCCCGCAGATGGGCGCCCACTACCTCGAGCGGCACAACGGCGGCCGGGGCGTGCTGATGGGCGGCGCGCCCGGTGTGCAGCCCGCCAAGGTGGTGGTGCTCGGCGCCGGCAACGTGGGCTGGAACGCAGCGTGGATCGCGGCGGGCATGGAGGCCGAGGTGGTGCTGTTCGACAAGAACCTCGATCGCCTGCGCTGGGTCGACCAGATCCACCGCGGCCGCATCGTCACCATCGCCTCGAACCGGGGCGCCATCGAGCGCTACATCGCCAACGCCGATCTCGTCATCGGTGCCGTGCTGGTGGCCGGTGGCCGGGCGCCCGTGGTGGTCAGCGACGACATGGTGCGCTCGATGAAGCGCGGCGCCGTCATCGTCGACGTGGCGGTCGACCAGGGCGGATGCATCGAGACCATCCACGAGACCAACCACAACGAGCCGGTGTACGAGCTGCACGGGGTGCTCCACTACGCCGTCGGCAACATGCCCGGCGCCGTGCCGCACACCAGTACCTACGCCCTCACCAACGCCACCCTCCCCTACCAACTCGACCTCGCGCTGCACGGCCCGGCCGGGGCAGTTGCCCGCGACGAGGCGATGGCCCACGGCCTGAACACCGCTGGCGGCCACGTCACCAACGGCCCGGTCGCCGAGTTCCTCGGCGTGCCCTTCGTCGAACCCCACCTCGCACTGCCCGCCTGACCGGCGCACGCCACACCGCTCGGCCCGGTGCCGGCGGGGCACGGCCGGTACGGTTGAGCCATGGCCACGCTCGCGTCCGACCTCGACCTCACGATGCTGCCCTTCTCGGAGGACGGCGACGAGTACCGCCGCATCGTCCGTGAGGGCCGCGCCCAGGGGCAGTGGCTGTTCCGCTCGCTGCTGGGCTACGGCGTGGCCAGCTACGAGGATGCGCTCGGCATCCTGCGCGACAAGCGCTGGCACAGCGCGTCGGGCCGCATCCCCGAGATGATGGGCATCACCCGCACCGACTTCCTCGAGCGCCAGGGCGAGAGCATCCTGTCGGCCGAGGGCGATGTGCACACCCGGTTGCGCCGCCTGGTTGCGCCTGCGTTCTCGCCCCGCTCGGCCGATCGGCTGCGGCCGTTCATGCGCGAGGTGATGAACGGCCTGGTCGATGCGGTGGCCGCCAACGGCAAGGCCGACTTCGTGGCCGACATCACCGAGCCGTACCCCATCCCCATCATCTGCGAGCTGCTGGGTGCACCGAAGAGCGACTGGCAGTTGTTCAGCCGCCTCGCCTCCGACGTGCTCGAGATCTTCTCGTTCGACCTGGCCGACAAGATCGATCTCGTCATCGCCGCCCAGGACGAACTGAACGCCTACACCCGCGAACTCATCGCCGAGCGCCGCGTGCAGCCCGCCGACGACCTGCTGACCGACCTCATCGCCGCCGAGGAGGCCGGCGACCGGCTGAGCACCGACGAACTGGTGATGATGGTGAACGCCGTCATCGTTGGCGGCACCGACACCACCCGCAACCAGTTGGGTTGCGCCGTGTCGCTGTTCGCCGAGCACCCCGACCAGTGGGCACTGCTCGCCGAGCGCCCCGAACTGGCCGGCCGCGCCGTGGAGGAGTCGATGCGGTTCTTCGGCGCGGTGCGCGGCACGATGCGATTCGCCAGCTGCGACATCGAGTACCGCGACGTGCTGTTCCCCGCCGGCACGTTCATCGGCATCGGCCTGGCCGAGGCCAACCACCAGGCCGACGTGTTCCCCAACCCCGACTCGTTCGACATCACGGCCCCGGCGCCCGACCAGCCACAGCTCACCTTCGGCGCTGGCATCCACTACTGCCTGGGCGCCGCACTGGCCCGCGCCGAGTTGCAGGAGGCGCTGCCGCTGCTGGCCCAGCGCATGCCGAACCTGCGCGTCGACGGCGCCATCACCTGGAAGCCCGACGGCGTGGGCATCTTCGGCCCCGCCCACATGCCCATCACCTTCGACGCCGGACACTGACGCACGGCCACGGCGGCCGCTGAGCCCGACGGCAGGCCTCCCGCCTCACCGGACGGACCGGGCACGCAGCTGGGGTCGACACGGCGCGACGGCGCGTCGTACGGTGCGGCCATGGCGAAGGAACTGAAACTCGGCTACAACACCGGCTACTGGGGCAGCGGGCCGCCCGCCGGCGCCCTCGAGGCCATCCAGGAGGCCGAGCGTCTCGGCTACACCTCGGTGTGGACCGCCGAGGCCTACGGCAGCGACGCCATCACCCCCCTCGCCTGGTGGGGTGCGCACACCACGAAGGTGCAGTTGGGCACGGGCATCATCCAGATGAGCGCCCGTACCCCGGCCGCAACCGCGATGGCCGCGATGACGCTCGACCACCTGTCGGGTGGCCGCTTCATCCTCGGCCTCGGCGCCTCGGGCCCCCAGGTGGTGGAGGGCTGGTACGGCCAGCCCTACCCGAAGCCGCTCGCCCGCACCCGCGAGTACGTCGACATCGTGCGCAGCATCATCCGCCGCGACCAGCCGATCAACCACCAGGGCGAGTTCTACACGATGCCCTATCCGGGCGGCGCCGGCCTCGGCAAGCCGCTGAAGAGCACCATCCACCCCTTCCGCACCGAGATCCCCATCTACCTCGGCGCCGAGGGTCCGAAGAACGTGGCGCTGTCGGCCGAGATCTGCGACGGCTGGCTGCCGCTGTTCTTCAGCCCGAAAGAGGACGCCTTCTACCGCAAGTGCCTGGCCGAGGGCTTCACCAAGGCCGGCGACCCCGGCAAGGCCGACCGCTTCGACGTGGCCTGCGGCGTGATGATCATCCCCGGCGACGACGTCGAGAAGTGCGCCGACTTCGTGCGCCCGTTCCTGGCGCTGTACGCCGGCGGCATGGGTGCCCGCGGCGCCAACTTCCACTTCGAGGTGTTCGCCCGCATGGGTTACGAGGACGTGGCGCTGAAGGTGCAAGACCTCTACCTGGCCGGCAAGAAGGGCGAGGCGGCTGCCGCCATCCCGCTGCAGATGGTGGAAGACGTCGCCCTCGTCGGCCCGCCCGACAAGATCCGCGGCGAACTCGACCGGTGGCGCGAGACCTGCATCACCACGTTCCTGCTGAGCGGGCCCAAGCAGATGCTGCCCGTGTACGCCGACCTGCTGCTGGGCTGACGCCCAGAGCAGCAACTCAGCAGCAAGCGTTCAGTCGCAGCAACTGTCGCGCCAGCCGCAGGCACGGCACTTGAAGTGCGCGTGCTCGGGGTGCAGCGCGCCGCCGCACAGCGGGCACTCGGGGAACACCCCGAACCGGGTCGCGCAGGTGGGCGACGGAACCGTGGCGGGCGCTGCAGGCGATGAGAGATCGGGCACGGCGCAGAAGGTTGCCAGACGTGATCGAGCCGCGCGCGGATCCGGCCTCACCGGCACCGCAGCAGTAGGGTTGGCGAGCCGTCCCCCGCGGCATCACCACCCATGACCTCTGCGATCACCACCCCCGAGGGGTCGCGACGCCCGGCTCACGGCACCGCTGCCGCCGCGCTGCGTCACCGCGACTTCCGCATCCTCTGGCTGGGCTTGTTCGCGTCGAACGTCGGCACCTGGATGCAGACCCTCGTGCTGCCCGCCTACATCGCCGATCGCACCAACTCTGCGCTCTGGGTGGGCCTGTTCGCTTTCGCCCAGATGGGGCCCCTGCTGCTGCTGTCCATCCCCGGCGGCATGCTGGCCGAGCGGTTCCCGCGCAAGACGTGGATGATCGTGCTGCAGGCCGAGCAGCTGCTCCTGGCCATCGCTGTGGCCGCACTGGTAGCGGCCGACTCGGCACTGGTGTGGCTGTTCCTCACTCAGCTGCTCATCGGCATCGGCAACGCGCTGAACGCCCCGGTGCTGCAGAGCACGCTGCCGAACCTGGTGGATGTACGCGACCTGCCGGGCGCCATCAGCCTCAACTCGGTCATGATCAACGGCTCGCGCGTCATCGGCCCGGCCATCGCCGCGGTGCTGATGACCCGGGGCGTCACCGCGCCGCAGATCTTCGTCCTCAACGCCGTCACCTACCTGTTCGTCATCGTGGCGCTCGTCATCATCACCGTGCCGGAGCTGGCCAAGGCCACCGACGCCCAGGGCTGGGCCAACGTGCTGCACGGCGTGCGCATCGCCCGCCGCCGCACCATCGTCGGTCGCCTGCTGGTGGGCATGGCCCTGTTCTCGTTCCTGTGCCTGCCGTACGTGGGCCTGTTCCCCATCATGGTGAAGCAGGCGTTCGACGTGTCCTCGGTCAGCTCCACATACAAGTGGCTGTACGCGGTGTGGGGCCTCGGCGCCTGCCTCGGCGCGCTGTCCATCGGCACGTTCCTCGCGCACACCGACAAGCGCCGCCTCATCGCCCCGTTCTTCATCGGGTTCGCCGTCAGCCTCACGGCGTTCGCGCTGCTGCGCTCGGCCGGCCCGGCGTTCCCCGTCGGGTTCCTGCTCGGCTTCTGCTACTTCGGGCTCGCCACGTCGATGCTCACCGTGGTGCAGCAGAACCTGCGCAGCACCGAGCGCGCCCGGGTGATGTCGCTGTGGTTCATGGCGTTCGGCGGCATGGTGTCGATCGGCGCCCTCGTGTTCGGACCCATCGTCGACGCCATCGGTGCGCGCGGGGTGATGCTGCTGGGGGCGCTGTCGGCGCTGGGCCTGGCGTGGTGGTGCGACGTGTCGCGCCGGGCCGTGTCAACCCTCGACGACGAGGCCGCCGCCGAGGGCGACCAGGTCGCGGGCAACACGCTCGAGGCCCGCGGCGCGACTGGCCTTGACGAGCACGGCGTCTCCGCCGGCGAGTGACCCCAGCGCCGCCGACGGGTCGTCGAGCGGAGCCGTGCCGTACAGCTCGGTGCCCACGGCGATCACCTCGACACCGAGTTCGGCCGCATATCGAGCGATCGCTGCGTGCTCGGCGTCGGGCTCACTGATCTCGGCCATCACACCGATCACCGCCACCCGATGCTCGGCGGGCAGCGCCACCAGCGCGTCGATGGCAGCACGCATCGAGGTGGGGTTGGCGTTGTAGCAGTCGTTCAGCACCAGCGCGCCCGACGCGGTGCGCACGATCTCCATGCGCATCGCCGTGAGGTGCACGTCCTCGAGCGCCGCAGCGCCTGCAGCAACATCGCCGCCGACGGCACCCACGCACGCCAGAGCCGCAGCTGCGTTCATGGCCATGTGGCGCCCGCTCACGCCCAGGCGCACACGGTGCGTGCCCCACGGCGTGTGCGCCGTGAACGAGGCCCGGGCCAGGTCGTCGAGCTCCACGGCATCGATGCGAACGTGTGCGTCGGCGGCCTCGCCGAACAACAGCACCGTGCCGGCGCAGCGCGCCGCCATCGCCCGCACCCGGTGGTCGTCGGCGTTCAGCACGGCCGTGCCGGTGGCCGGCAGTGCCTCGACCAGTTCGGCCTTGGCCCGCGCCACCCCGTCGATACCGCCCACCCGGTCGCTGTGCGCCTCGGCCACACGGGTGACCACACCGATCGACGGTGGGGCGATACCGCACAGGCGGCTGATCTCGCCGAAGCCGCGCATGCCCATCTCGAGCACCAGCACCTCGGTGTCGTCGGGAGCGTTCAACACGGTGGTGGGCAGGCCCTGATCGTTGTTGAAGCTGCGTTCGTTGGCCCAGGTGCGCCGACTGGCGGCGAGCGCCGCCCAGGCGAGGTCTTTCGTGCTGGTCTTGCCCACCGAGCCGGTCACACCGATGACGGTGGCCGGGCTGCGCCGCACCCGATCGGCGGCCAGCGCCATCAGCGCCTGCAGGGTGTCGGCCACCTCGATCGCCGTGCCCGTGCCAAGGCCGCCGCTCGGGTCGCCGCCCACCGACCGTGCGGTCAGGTAGGCCGCAGCACCGCGCTCGAGCGCCATCGGGATGAAGTCGTGCCCGTCGCGTTCGGCCACCAGCGGCACGAACAACTGCCCGGGTTGCAGCGAGCGACTGTCGAACGACACCCCGTCGATGGCCACGTCGGGGCCGACGAGTCGGCCGTCCACCGCCCGGGCCGCGTCGAGTGCTCCGAATCGCATCGCCCACACGGTACCGTCGAGCCGATGAGCGCCGACGACCGCATCAACCTGATCGTGCTCTACGGCGGTCAGTCGGCCGAGCACGACGTCAGCTGCACAACGGCGGCACACGTGCTGCGGGCCGCCAATCCCAGCCGTTATCGCATCACGCCCATCGGCATCTCACGCACAGGCGTGTGGTCGCTCGACACGACCGCCCAGGCGGCCCTCGACTCGGGCCCCGACGCGCTGCCCGGGCGCCTGGAACCCACGGGCGTCACCGTGTCGGCCAGCCCGTTCCTGGCGGGCGAGGTGGCCGCCGGCGGCACCACGGTGGTGATGCCCCTGCTGCACGGACCGATGGGTGAAGACGGCACGGTGCAGGGCCTGCTCGAACTGCTCGACGTGCCCTATGTGGGCAGCGGCGTCCTCGGTTCGTCGCTGTGCATGGACAAGGCGATGGCCAAGCAGGTGGCCGGTGCGGCAGGTATACCCCAGGCCCGCTACCGCTCGTTCCGCGAGAGCGACGTCACGCCGTCGCTGGTCGACGACATCATCGCCGACCTGGGCCTTCCCGTGTTCGTGAAGCCCGCCAACATGGGTTCGTCAATCGGCGTGTCGAAGGCGAAGACAGCCGAACAACTGCACGCCGCCGTCGACGTCGCCCTCGGCTACGACGAATGGGTCGTGGTGGAAGAGTCGATCACCGGCCGCGAGATCGAGGTGGCGGTGCTGGGCAACCTGAAACCCCGCGCCAGCCTGCCGGGTGAGGTGCAGCCGGGCGCCGAGTTCTACGACTACGCCGACAAGTACCTCGACGACGGGTCGCGCACGCTCATCCCCGCTCCCCTGCCCGACGCCGTCACCACCGAGGTGCAGGCGCTGGCCGTGCGGGCCTTCCAGGCGCTGCGCTGCGACGGCCTCGCCCGGGTCGACTTCTTCTACGAGGACGGCCCGTCGGGCCGCGGTCTGCTGCTGAACGAGGTGAACACCATTCCCGGGTTCACGCCCATCTCGATGTACCCGAAGATGTGGATCGCGAGCGGCCTGTCGTACCCAGCGCTCATCGACGAACTCGTCGACCTCGCCATGGACCGCCACGCCCGCCGCCGCCGCAACACCGCCCGCTGAGCGGGCAGCACCTCAGGGCGTGAGGGCGGCGCGGAGGAAAGCGAGCAACTCGGCGCGAAGGCGGCGCAGGCCGGCGGGCGTCGCCTCCCAGCCGGTGACGCGCAGCGCCTCGGGCTCGGTGGCGATGCCCGTGACCGTGGCATAACAGAGAGCGGCGATGAGGCCCGGGTCGGCGCGGCGCAGGCGCCCCGCATCCATCTCGGCGCTCAGGTACGCCTTGGCCCGATCGGCCAGCGGACGCAGCGAACTGGTGAGGCCATCGGTGACCGAGCGGTCGAGGCGGCTCACCTCGCGCACCAGGCCCAGCAGGGCCGGGCGCCGCACCGCCGGGCGGAACACGGCGCGAACCACCGCCTCGATGCGGTCGAGCGGGTCGTCGGTAGCGGCACGAACCGCGGCATCCACCGCCAAGGCCAACTCGGCAGCCACCTCGGCCAGCACAGCCTGGAGCAGTTCGTCCTTGCTGGGGAACCAGTACAGCAACGTCTGCTTGGCCACCCCCACCTCGGCGGCGATGACGTCGAGCGACACGGCGTCGACCCCGCGCTGGCCGAACAGGTCGGTGGCGACGGTGAGGATGCGTTGACGGGTGGAGGTGCGCATGGGGTGCTCGGCAACCAGGGGTGGCGGCGGTTCTCTACCATATGGTAGACACTCGTTCTGATGATCAGCGAACAGCTCGCCGGCAAACGCATCGCCATCACCGGCGGAACCGGGTTCGTGGGCACCGCGCTCATCGAACGCCTGCTCCGCAGCGCACCGGGCTGCGAACTCGTCCTGCTCGTGCGGCCCAGCAAGCGCCACGACGCCACCGAGCGCGTGCGCCGCGAGATCTTCAAGAACAACGCCTTCGACCGCCTGAAGGCCGAACTGAAGGACACCACCGAACCGTTCGAGGCGATGGTCGCGCGCCGGGTGCGCGCCATCGGCGGCGACGTCAGCACCGACGGCCTCGGCCTGAACGACGCCGACCGCGCCCTGTTCGCCAGTTGCGACACTGTCATCCACTCGGCCGCCGCCGTGGCGTTCGACTCGCCGCTCGACTCGGCCGTCGAGATCAACCTGCTCGGCCCGGTGCGCATCGCCGAGACCCTCAACACCCTCGGCGTCACACCCCACCTGGTGGCCGTGAGCACCTGCTACGTGGCCGGCAACCGCCGCGGCAACGCCCCCGAGGAACTCGTGAGCGAAGGACCGTTCGACCTCGGCCTGAACTGGCGCAAAGAGGTGGCCGCCGCCCGGCGCCTGCGCAGCGACACCGAGGCCGCCAGCCGCGACCCCGAGCGCCTGCGCGGCTTTCGCGCCGAGGCCCGCAAGGAACTCGGCGCCGCCGGCGCACCCGCGCTGGCCGGCAAGACCGAGCAACTGCGCGAGCGCTGGGTGAGCGACCAGCTGGTGGAGGCCGGCCGTGCCCGTGCCGCCAGCGTCGGCTGGCCCGACGCCTACGCCTACACCAAGGCCCTCGGCGAGCAGGCCCTCACCGAGACCAAGGGCAACGTGCCGGTCAGCATCGTGCGCCCGTCGATCATCGAGTCGTCACTCGCCGAGCCCTTCCCCGGCTGGATCCGCGGCTTCCGCATGGCCGAGCCCGTCATCATCAGCTACGCCCGCGGCCTGCTGAAGCAGTTCCCCGGCGTGCCCGAAGGCACCGTCGACGTCATCCCGGTCGACATCGTGGTGGCCGCCATCATCGCCGTCGCCGCCACCGGCCCCACCGCCCCGCGCATCACCCAGGTGGCCAGCGGCGGCGTCAACCCGCTGCGCTACAAGCTGCTCGTCGACAACGTGCGCGCCTGGTTCACCGAACACCCGCTGTACGACCCCGAGGGCCAGCCCATCGTGGTGCCCGAGTGGCAGTTCCCCGCCCGCGGCAAGGTGCAGCAGCAACTGCGCACCGCCAAGGCGCTGGCCGAGCGCAGCGAGCGCGCGCTGCAGATGCTGCCCCTCCGCGGCCGCCAGGCCACGTGGGCCGCCAAGCTGGAAGAGCGCAAGAACGACATCGACCGCGCCTACGAGTACGTGCAGCTGTACGGCCGGTACACCGAGTGCGAGGCCATCTACCAGGTCGACAACCTGATGCACCTGTGGAACGGCCTCGACACCACCGACCAGGCCGCGTTCAACTTCGATCCGCGCAGCGTCGACTGGCCCACCTACGTGAGCACCATCCACCTGCCGTCGGTGGTGCAGCACGCCCGAGCCAAGACCACACCGGGCAAGAACCGCAACGACCGCGCCGACCGCCTGCGCCGCAGCATCCTGTCGCCCGAGCGGCACGTGGCGGCGTTCGACCTCGAGAACACGCTCATCGCCAGCAACGTGGTGGAGAGCTACTCGTGGCTCGCCACCCGACGGCTGAACATGCCCGAGCGGATGCGCTACGTGCTGCGCACCCTGGCCGAGGCACCCAGCCTGCAGAGCCTCGACCGCAAGGACCGCGGCGACTTCCTGCGCTACTTCTACCGTCGCTACGAGGGCGCCCCGCTGAGCCAGATCGACGAGGACTCGAAGGACCTGCTGCACCAGCTGATCCTCACCAAGAGCTTCCCTGCCGGCCTGCGCCGGGTGCGCGAGCACCGTGCCCTCGGCCATCGCACGGTGCTCATCACCGGTGCACTCGACTTCGTCGTCGCCGGCCTGAAGCCGCTGTTCGACGAGATCGTCGCCGCCGAGATGAGCGTGCGCCCCGACGGCACCTACAGCGGCGAGTTGCGCACCGTGCCGCCCACCGGCGAGACCCGTGCCCAGGTGCTGGCCGACTACTGCAAGGCCGAGGGCCTGCGGTTGGAGGAGAGCATCGCCTACGCCGACTCGACCAGCGACCTGCCGCTGCTCGAGTGCGTCGGGTTCCCCGTGGCCGTGAACCCCGAGACCCGCCTGGCGGCCATCGCCCGCAAGCGCGGCTGGCTGGTGGAGGACTGGCACAAGGCCGAGGGTGGGCCCCGGCCGCTGCTGCCCATCGGCCCGATGCTGGGCGACCGCGAGCGACGGAGGGTGTTCTCGTGAAGGCGCTGCAGGTCGACCGCAAGCTGGGCCGCCTCGGCCTGGCCCGCGCCATGTCGGTGCTCTCCCCCGGTGCCGCCGCCCGTGTCGGCCCACTCGAGATGGTCACCATCGACCCGCCCGCGCTGCCCGCGCCCGGCTGGCACCGGGTGCACACCCACCTGGCCGGCATCTGCGGCAGCGACCTCGCCACCGTCGAGGGCCACGTGTCGCCCTACTTCGACGACTGGGTGAGCTTCCCGTTCGTGCCCGGCCACGAAGTGGTGGGCCACATCGACACCCCCGACGGGCCCCGCCGCGTGGTGATCGAACCCGTGCTCGGCCATGCCGCACGCGGCTTCCCGCTGCCCTTCGAGGGTGCCGCGCCGGGCGACGGCAACGACTACGCCCACCTGGCCACCGGCCGCCTCGAGCCCGGTATCCAGATCGGCTTCTGCAACTCCACGTGCGGCGCCTGGGCGCCCGAGTTCATCGCCCACGAGAGCCAGATCCACGACATCCCCGACGCGATGACCGACGAGCAGGCCGTGATGGTGGAACCCACGGCCGGCGGCATCCACGCCGCGCTGCTCACCTGGCCGGTATTGCAGGGCATCGAGCGCCCGGTCGTCGCCGTGCTGGGCGCCGGCACCATGGGCCTGTGCGCCATCGCCGGCCTGCGCCGCTACGTGCCGGGCGTACGCATCGTGGTGGGCGCCCGCTACCCGCACCAGATGGCTATCGCCAAGCTGCTCGGTGCCGACGAAGTGGTGCGCAGCGACGAACTCGCCCGCGCCGTGCGCCGCGCCACGAGCAGCCACATGGTGGGCGACCACCTGTCGGGTGGCGCCGACGCCACCATCGACGCGGTGGGCACCTCGGCTTCCATCACCGACTGCCTGCGCATCACCCGCCCCCGCGGCCGGGTGGTGCTGATGGGCATGCCCGCCGAGGTGACGGTCGACCTCACCGGCCTGTGGCACCGCGAGACCCAACTCGTCGGCGCCTACACCTACGGCACCGAGACCATGCCCGACGGCAGCCGGGCGCGCACCTTCGACCTGGCCATCGACACCGCGCACAGTTTGGGCTTCGAACGTCTGCTGTCGGCCACCTACCCCCTCGACGACTACCACGACGCCATCGCCCACGCCGCAGCCGCCGGCCGCCGCGGTGCCGTGAAAGTCGCCTTCGATCTGCGTCCCCGCGCCCGCACGCGCACCGAGAAAGCGAGCAGCTGATGCCCCGCCCCGGATTCGTCCTCGAGGTCGACCGCTCCACCCCGCCGCTGCTGTTCTGGCGCGGTGAGAACTTCAGCCTCGAGAAGCTGCCCGCCGGCCGCAGCCGGGTGATCTACCCGCCCGAGCCGCTGCCCGCCATCGACGACATCGACGGCGCCATCGTGCACGCGCTGCTGAACCCCATCGACAGCGACCCGCTGCCCGCGCAGCTGTTCCCCGGCATGAAGCTGACCATCGCGTTCGACGATGTGAGCCTGCCGCTGCCGAAGATGCAGTCGCCCGATACGCGCCAGCGCGTGATCGAAGCCGTGCTCGACATGGCCGCAGCCGCCGGTGTCGACGACGTGCACATCATCGCCGCGCTCGGTCTGCACCGTCGGATGCACGAGTACGAGCTGCGCCACGCCCTCGGCGACCGCATCTACGACGCGTTCCACCCGCGCGGCATGCTGTACCAGCACGACGCCGAAGACCACGACAACCTGGCCGTCATCGGCACCACCGACCACGGTGAGGTGCTCGAGATCAACAAGCGTGCCGCCGACAGCGATCTGGTCGTGTACGTGAACATCAACTCGGTGCCGATGGACGGCGGCTGGAAGAGCATCACCACCGGCCTCGCCAGCTACCGCTGCCTGAGCGTGCACCACAACGGCGAGACGCTGCAGAACACCCGCAGCCTGATGGGCCATCGCAAGCACAGCGCGCTGCACACCAGCATCTGGCGCCTCGGCCAGGTACTGCGCGACCACGGTCCGAAACTGTTCCAGATCGAGACCACGCTGAACACCGACATGTTCCCGAAGCCGTTCGACTTCATCTCCAAGCGCGAGTGGGAGTGGAACGCGAAGGACCGGGCCACGTTCCTGGCCACCAGCAAGTCGCTGAACCGCATGCCCGTGCGGGCCGCTCGCAAGATCTTCCACTCCATCGAGAGCCCGCACCAGATGACCAGCATCCAGGCGGGCGAGACCAGCGCCGTTCACGAGCGCACGCTCGAGCACGTGTACCGCCAGCAACTCGTCCCGGTGGAGGGCCAGACCGACATCCTCACGCTGGGCATCCCGTTCGTGTGCCCCTACAACCCCGACGGCATCATGAACCCGATCCTCGTGATGTGCATGGGGCTCGGGTACCTGTTCAACATGTACCGCAACAAGCCGCTGGTGCGTGAGGGGGGCGTCATCATCATGACCCACCCCACCTACCGCGAGTTCCACCCGGTGCACCACCCCAGTTACATCGACTTCTTCGAGCAGGTGCTGCCCGACACCACCGATCCGGTGGTGATGGGCCACAAGTGGGAGAAGCAGTACGCCGAGGACGAGTGGTACCGCCACCTCTACCGCACCGGCAACGCCTACCACGGCGTGCACCCGTTCTACGCCTGGTACTGGGGCGCCCACGGCCAGCAGCACGCCGGCAAGATCATCATCGTCGGCGGCGACCCGCCCACCGTGCGCCGGCTCGGCTTCACGCCGGCCAGCACGATGGACGACGCGTTCGAGATCGCCTCCGACGTGGTGGGCCGCGCCCCCACCATCACCCATCTGCACGTGCCCGCCCTGTTGGTCGCCGACGTCACATGAGCAGCGGCGGTTCGGTCTCGCGCAGCATGGTGCGCCGCGCTGCCCGCCTCGGCGGGTCGGCCGAGCGCGTCGTCACCCGCATCGCCAAGCCTGCGCGCAACCTCGGCTTCCCGTACCGCAAGCCCACCGTACCCAAGGGTGTGGAGGTGCCGCCCGCCCCGGCGAAGCTGGGCGCCGACTACGACACCGCGTGGGCCCGCAAGGCGCCTGCTCGGGCAGCGCGCACGGTCATCACCCGCGGCCCGCTGCGCGTCTTCACCCGCCTGGTGGCGCGGCCCGAGGTGCTGGGTATCGACCGGCTCGACGACCTCATCGCCCGCGGCGACGACGCCCCACCGGTGATCTTCACCCCCAACCACCACAGCCACCTCGACACGCTGCTGATGGTGGAGGCCGTGCCCGAGCCATGGCGCTCGAAGCTCATCATCGCCGCTGCCGCCGACTACTTCTTCACCACCCGCGCCAAGAGCGCCGCTGCGGCACTCACGCTGAATGCTCTGCCCATCGACCGCGAGGTCACCGGCCGCAAGAGCAGCGACATGATCCGCGACCTCATCGACGACGGCTGGAGCCTCGTCATCTACCCCGAGGGCGGGCGCTCACCCGACGGTTGGGGCCAGGAGTTCAAGGGGGGCGCCGCCTACCTGTCGGCCCGCACCGGTGCGCCCGTGGTGCCGGTGTTCATCGACGGCAGCGGCGCCATCTACGGCAAGGGCATGAAGCGACCCAAGCCCGGCCACACGAAGGTGGTGTTCGGCGCCGCCCTGCGGCCCACCGAGGGCGAGAACACCCGGCGCTACAACGCCCGCATCGATGCCGCCGTGACGGCGCTGGGCGACGAGGCCCTCACCGACTTCTGGACCGCCCGGCAGCGAGCCGCCCGCGGCTCGAGCCCGAAGCTCACCGGCCCCGAGTACAACGGCTGGCGCCGCCAGTGGGCCATCGCCGAGCAGCGCAAGTTGGGCGCAGCGGCCAAGCGCCGCCGGCAGAAGCGCCGCTGGCCCGACCTCGGCTGACCCGAACTCCGCCGCTGCGGTGAACGCCCGCTCCACGCAGCGCGTGTCGAGTTGCGGCCGTCACGCGGCCCGAACTCGACACGGCCGACGGTCTCACCGCTGCGCGTGTCGAGTTGCGGCCGTCACGCGGCCCGAAGTCGACACGCGCGATGATCGCCGGATGATCCGCCTCCGCCAGGTCGCCCTCGTCGCCCGCCACCTCGACCGCGCCGTCGATGCACTGTGCAGCGAGTTCGGCCTCACCGTCTGCTATCGCGATCCCGGTGTGGCCACGTTCGGTCTGGTGAACGCGCTGATGGCCGTGGGCGACCAGTTCCTCGAGGTGGTGGCGCCAGCCCAAGAGGGCACCACCGCTGGTCGACTGCTCGACAAACGCTGCCCCGGCGACCCATCGGCCGTGACCGGCTACATGGCCATCTACCAGGTCGACGACCTCGACCGTCGTGAGCAATACCTCACCGAGCACGGCGTGCGCATCGTGTGGCGCGGCGACTTCGCCACCATCCGCGGGCGCCACCTCCACCCTGCCGACGTGGGCGGCGCCATCGTCAGCCTCGACGAGCCCACACCACCGGAGTCGTGGATGTGGGCGGGCACCGACTGGCAGGCGCATCGCGACACGTCGGTCGTCACGGCCATCGCCGGTGTGACCGTGCGCGCCCACGACTCGGCAGCCATGCGTGCCCGCTGGTGCGAACTCGGCGTCGACCACGCCGTCCGGTTCGAGCCCGCGGGCGACGGCTCGGAAGGCATCGATGAACTGGAACTGGTTGCTGCCGACCGCGCTCGCGCCGGTGAGGTGCGCCGACTCGGGCAGTTGACGATCAGATTGGTGTGAGGCCCCGGCCGGGACTCAGCACTCGCCGGGCTTGCCGGGGATGACGATGGTGACGCCGACGATGAACGCCTTGTAGCCCTTCGTCGCCGCGTTCGCTGCGTCGAGGTCGGCGAGGCTGACGTTGAAGTTCTTCGCCACGGTGCCGGGCAGGTCGCCGGCCTGGATGACGTAGGTGCCCTTCTGGCACAGCCCGACCGTGGTGGTGGGTGCGGCCGTGACGGGCGCCGCCGTGGTGGCCGTGGACCCATCGGTGGTGGCCAGCGTGGTGGCGGTGACCGGGGCGACACCCGGCACCGTGGCGCCAGCAGGGATCTTGATGGTGGCGCCGACACCCGGCCACTCGGGCACGATGCCGCTGTCGTCGAGCGTCCAGCCATTGAGCGCCATGAGATCTTCGAACTTCACCTTGAACTTCGACGCCACCGTCGACGGATAGTCGTTGGCCTGGATGACGTAGGTGCTCTCGTACTGCAGGATGGCGCCCGGTGTGTCGGGCGCCGTGGTGACCACCGCGGCCGTGACCGGCGCCGGCGGAATGGTGACGTAGTTGGTGGCGCCGATGGTGATGGGTGCCGACGAGCTGGTGGCCGCGTCGCCACCGCACGAGGCCAGACCGAGCGCAGTGGCGCCCACCACCAGACCGACACCTGCAAACACCGTGAAACGATTCATGATGACCCCAGCGTAGAGCGACGAACGGCCGATCGGGGCGCGCCTAGGTGAGCGGCCGGGCAGTCGGGGTGATGGGAGCCGGCAGCGCCGAGCTGCCCATCAGCCACTCGTCGACCCCCGCCGCGCAGGCCCGCCCTTCGGCGATGGCCCACACGATGAGGCTCTGGCCGCGGCCCATGTCGCCGGCGACGAACACACCGGGCACGTTGGTCATGAACCGAGCGTCGCGGGCGACGTTGCCGCGCTCGTCGAACGACACGCCCAACTGGTCGAGCCACGAGCCCTTCTCGGGACCGACGAAACCCATCGCCAGGAAGACGAAGTCGGCGGCCATCTCGCGCTCGCTGCCCGCCACCTTCTCGAAGCGGCCGTTCACCATCTCGACCTCGTGCACCAGTAGGGCCTTCACTCGGCCGGTGCCGTCGTCGACGAAACGCTCGGTGTTCACGCTGTACACCCGCTCGCCACCCTCTTCATGGGCCGACGCCACTCGATACACCATGCTGTAGGTGGGCCACGGGTTGTTGGCGGCTCGCTCCTCGGGCGGCCGGGGCATGATCTCGAGCTGGGTGACGCTCGCCGCTCCCTGGCGGTGCGCCGTACCGAGGCAGTCGGCACCGGTGTCGCCGCCACCGATGATGACCACGTGCTTACCGGCGACGTCGATCGGGCTGGCAGCGAGGTCGCCCTCCTGCACCTTGTTCGCGAACGGCAGGTACTCCATCGCCTGGTGGATACCGGCCAGCTCGCGGCCCGGCACCGACAGGTCGCGCCACGCCGTGGCCCCGGCGGCCAGCACCACCGCGTCGTACGACGCCAGCAGCACCTCGATGTCGACGTTCTCACCCACGGTTGCGTTGGTGCGGAACTCGGTGCCCTCGGCCTCCATCTGGGCGATGCGCCGGTCGAGGTGGCGCTTCTCCATCTTGAACTCGGGGATGCCGTAGCGCAGCAGACCGCCGATTCGATCGGCGCGTTCGAGCACCACCACGTCGTGCCCTGCCCGGGTGAGCTGCTGGGCGACAGCGAGCCCCGCCGGGCCCGACCCGATCACAGCAATGCGCTTGCCGGTGCGCACCGACGGCAGCTGCGGGGTGACCCATCCTTCGTCCCAGGCGCGGTCGATGATCTCGACCTCGACCTGCTTGATGGCAACCGCGTCCTGGTTGATGCCCAGCACACACGCCGACTCGCACGGCGCCGGGCACAGCCGACCGGTGAACTCGGGGAAGTTGTTCGTGGCGTGGAGGCGGTCGATGGCGTCGTGCCAGTGATCGCGGTAGACGAGGTCGTTCCAGTCGGGGATGAGGTTGCCGAGCGGGCAGCCGTTGTTGCAGAACGGGATGCCGCAGTCCATGCAGCGACCCGCCTGGGTGCGCACCTTCTCGACCGGGAACTCCTCGTACACCTCCTTCCAGTCGCGCAGCCGCACCGGCACCGCACGCCTCGTCGGCGTCTCGCGCTGCCACTTCAGAAAGCCCGTCACCTCACCCACGGCTCGCCTCCATCACCTTGTCGAGCGTCGTGGCCTCGTCGAGGCCATCCGCTTCCGCTTGCTTCATCACGGCCAACACCCGGGCGTAGTCGCGGGGCATCACCCGCTTGAACGCCGTCACCGCCTGAGCCCAGTCGCCCAGCAGGTCGGTGGCCAGCACCGACCCGGTGTGACGGGCGTGTGCCGCCACCGTGTCGGCCAGGAAGGCCTCGTCGTCGCTGTCGAGCGGCTGCAGATCGACCATCTCGTAGTTCAGCTTCGTGGCGAACACGTCGTGCGGGTCGTGCACGTAGGCCACGCCGCCGCTCATGCCCGCACCGAAGTTGCGGCCGGTGGGACCGAGCACGACGACACGGCCGCCGGTCATGTACTCGCAGCCGTGGTCGCCCACACCCTCCACCACTGCTGTGGCACCCGAGTTGCGCACGCAGAAGCGCTCGCCCACGATGCCGCTGAGGTAGATCTCGCCGCCCGTGGCGCCGTAGCCGATGACGTTGCCGGCGATGACGTTGTCGGCCGCGAACAGCGTGGCGTCGCGGTCGGGCCGCACGATCACCCGGCCGCCCGACAGGCCCTTGCCGACGTAGTCGTTGGCGTCGCCCTCGAGGTCGAGGGTGATGCCACGCGGCACGAACGCACCCAGGCTCTGGCCCGCCGACCCGCGCAGGTGGATGTGGATGGTGTCGTCGGGCAGGCCGGCGCCGCCATGGCGCAGCGTGACCTGGTGGCCGAGCATCGTGCCCACCGTGCGGTGGACGTTACGGATGGGCAACTCGATGGTCACCCGCTCGCCGGTTTCGATGGCTGCGGCCGCCAGTTCGATGAGCTGGTTGTCGAGCGCCTCGTCGAGGCCGTGGTCCTGGGCGACGCTGCGGTACAGCGTCTGCGAGTAGGGGTTCTGCGGCACGGACAGGATGGGCGAGATGTCGAGGCCCTTGGCCTTCCAGTGGGCCACTGCCTTGTGGGTGTCGAGCACCTCCACCTGGCCGATCATCTCGTCGAGGGTGCGGAACCCGAGCTGCGCCATCCATTCGCGCACCTCTTCGGCGATGTACTCCATGAAGTTCACGACGAACTCGGGCTTGCCGCTGAAGCGCTTGCGCAGTTCGGGGTTCTGGGTGGCCACACCCACCGGGCAGGTGTCGAGGTGGCAGACGCGCATCATGATGCAGCCGCTCACCACCAGCGGAGCCGTGGCGAACCCGAACTCCTCGGCACCCAGCAGCGCGGCGATCACCACGTCGCGGCCGGTCTTCATCTGGCCGTCGGCCTGCACCACGATGCGGTCGCGCAGACCGTTCAGCAGCAGCGTCTGCTGCGCCTCGGCCAGGCCCAGCTCCCACGGCGCACCGGCGTGCTTCAACGAGGTGAGCGGCGAGGCGCCGGTGCCCCCGTCGTGGCCGCTGATCAGCACCACATCGGCCTTCGCCTTGCTCACACCCGCCGCCACGGTGCCCACGCCCACCTCGGCCACCAGCTTCACGTGCACCCGCGCAGACGGGTTGGCGTTCTTCAGGTCGTGGATGAGCTGCTTGAGATCTTCGATCGAATAGATGTCGTGGTGCGGCGGCGGGCTGATGAGGCCCACGCCCGGTGTGCTGTGGCGGGTCTTGGCCACCCACGGGTACACCTTGTGGCCGGGCAGCTGCCCGCCCTCGCCGGGCTTGGCGCCCTGGGCCATCTTGATCTGCAGGTCGTCGGCGTGGGTGAGGTACTCGCTCGTCACGCCGAACCGGCCGCTGGCCACCTGCTTGATGGCGCTGCGACGCTGCGGGTCGTACAGGCGCTCACTGTCCTCGCCACCCTCGCCCGTGTTGCTCTTCGCCCCGATCGAGTTCATCGCGATGGCCAGCGTCTCGTGCGCCTCGGCGCTGATCGAGCCGTAGCTCATCGCGCCCGTCGAGAACCGCTTCACGATCTCGCTGACCGGCTCGACCTCGTCGATCGGCACCGGGGTGCGGCCGGCGAGGTCGAACTCGAACAGGCCGCGCAGCGTGGCGAGGTGCTTGGCCTGGTCGTCGACCAGCGCGGTGTACTGCTTGAAGATGTCGTAGCGGCCCGCACGTGTGGCGTGCTGCAGCTTGTAGACGGTCTCGGGGTTGAACAGGTGCACCTCACCCTCGCGGCGCCACTGGTACTCGCCACCGAGTTCGAGCTGGCGGTGGGCCCGCTCGCTGGGCCGCTTCGGGTGCGCCGTGAGGTGCCGGGCGGCCACCTCGGCCGCCACCTCGTCGAGGCCGATGCCGCCGATGCGGCTGACCGTGCCGGTGAAGTACTCGTCGACGAGGTCGTGCCCGAGGCCGATGGCCTCGAAGATCTGCGCGCCCGTGTAGCTGGCCACGGTGCTGACGCCCATCTTGCTCATCACCTTCAGCACGCCCTTGCCGGCGGCCTTGATGTACTGCTTGACGGCCTTCTTCGGGTCCATGCCACCCAGGCCGTTCAGGTCCTGGCTGATCATGTCCTCGATGCTCTCGAAGGCAAGGTAGGGGTTGATGGCCCCGGCGCCGAAGCCCACGAGCAGCGCCATGTGGTGCACCTCGCGGGCGTCGCCGCACTCGACGATGAGGCCCACCTTGGTGCGCTGCTTCTCGCGGATGAGGTGGTGGTGCACGGCGGCGGTGAGCAGCAGCGACGGGATGGGCGCTTCCACCTCGTCGCTGTTGCGGTCGCTCAGCACGATCACGCGGGCGCCCTCGTCGATGGCCTTGCTCACCTTGGCGCGCACTGCGTCGAGCGCGCGCTTCATGGCCAGGCCACCGCCGGCGACGCGGTAGAGGCCGCTCACCACCACGGCGCGCAGGTCGGGGAAGGCACCGTCGTCGTCGATGTGGATGATCTTCGCGAGGTCGTCGTTGTCGATGACCGGGAACGGCAGCGCCAACTGACGGCAGCTCTCGGGCCCCGGGGCGAGCAGGTTGGCCTCCGGGCCGACCGACGAACTGACCGCGGTGACCACCTCTTCGCGGATGGCGTCGAGCGGCGGGTTGGTGACCTGCGCGAACAACTGCTGGAAGTAGTCGAACAGCAGCCGCGGCCGCTCGCTGAGCACAGCGATGGGCGTGTCGGTGCCCATCGAACCGATCGGCTCGGCCGCGCTCTTGGCCATCGGGGCCACGATGAGCTTCAGCTCCTCGTGGGTGTACCCGAACATCTGCTGGCGGCGCAGCACGCTGTCGTGGCTGAACACGATGTGCTCGCGCTCGGGCAGTTCGCCGAGTTCGGTCATGCCCTCGTCGAGCCACTGGCGGTACGGCTGGGCGGTGGCCAGCTGCCGCTTGATCTCCTCGTCGTCGACGATGCGGCCCTCGGCCGTGTCGATGAGGAACATGCGGCCCGGCTGCAGACGGCCCTTGCGCACCACCTTGCGCTGGTCGATGTCGATGACACCCACTTCGCTCGCCATCACCACCAGGTCGTCGTCGGTGACCCAGTAGCGGCTGGGCCGCAGCCCGTTGCGGTCGAGCACGGCACCGATGACGGTGCCGTCGGTGAACGCCACGCTGGCGGGCCCATCCCACGGCTCCATCAGCGATGCGTGGAAGCGGTAGAACGCCCGCTTGTCGGCATCCATCGTGTCGTGGTTCTCCCACGCCTCAGGGATCATCATCAGCATCGCGTGCGGCATGCTGCGGCCGCCGAGGTGCAGCAGTTCGAGCACCTCGTCGAAGCTCATCGAGTCGCTGCCGCCCGGGGTGCAGATGGGGAAGGCCCGCTCGAGACCGGGCAGCAGGTCGCTGGACAGCAACGATTCGCGGGTACGCATCCAGTTGCGGTTGCCCTGCACGGTGTTGATCTCGCCGTTGTGGGCGATGAAACGGTACGGGTGCGCCAGCGGCCAGCTGGGGAACGTGTTGGTGCTGAAGCGGCTGTGCACCAGGGCGAGCGCGCTCTCCATCCGTTCGTCGGCCAGGTCGGGGTAGAACGCCGCCAACTGCGGCGTGGTGAACATGCCCTTGTAGACGATGGTGCGGCTGCTGAGCGATGGGAAGTAGGTGCGCTGCTCGGCCGGCAGTTCGTGCTCGAAGCGCTTGCGCGCCACGAACAGCTTGCGATCGAGGTCGATTCCCTGCGCACCGGCCGGATCGGTGACGAACAACTGCTTGAAGCTGGGCATCACAGCCAGGGCGCTGCGCCCGAGGCAGGTCGGGTCCACCGGGACGCTGCGCCAACCGAGGACGGTGAGGCCCTCATCGGCCGCAATGGCCTCGATCGAAGCCTGGGCCTTCTCGGCATCTCCGGCATCACCGGGCAGGAAGCCGATGCCCACTGCGTAGGCACCCGGTGCCGGCAGTTCGAACCCGGCCACCGCCCGCAGGAACCGGTCGGGCACCTGGATGAGGATGCCCGCACCGTCGCCGGTGTCGGCCTCGGCACCGGTGGCGCCGCGGTGCTCCATGTTGCACAGGGCTCCGATGCCGAACCGCACGATGTCGTGGCTGCGCACACCCTTCACGTTGGCGACGAACGACACCCCGCACGCGTCGTGCTCGAAACGGGGGTCGTACAGGCCCTGGGGCGCGGGCAGATCCGCGTTGGCATGCATGGTCATCGACGTCGTCTCCACGGTGTCGGCCGACCGGAGGTCGGCGGCAAGTATTGGAACCGGGACGACGTTGGCCCGAGTGACCGCCATGTTACGCCCGTGTGCGCCCGAGCGGCCAGCCGGTCGGGTCGCTCGGCTGGTGGCGGCGCTACCAGGCTCGTCCATCGGGCCGCCTCACCTGCGAAGATGGGCCGATGTCGAGCCTTCCTCCTCCACCTCCGGGCTCCGGTGTCCCCCCTGGTCCGGGTGGCCAGCAGTGGGCACCGTGGCAGTCGACGCCCGGTGTGGAGCATCCGCAGGGCACCACGGTGCTGGTGCTCGGCATCTTGTCGCTCGCGGTGTGCGGAATCCTCGGGCCGTTCGCCTGGAACATGGGCAACAAGGCGCTGCGCGAGATGAACGCCGACCCCGGCGTCGTCTACCGCAACCGCGGCAACGTCACGGCAGGCCGGCTGTGCGGCATGATCGGCTGCGCCATGCTGGTGCTGCAGGTGCTGCTGCTCGTCGTCTGGCTCGTCGCAGTGGCCGACATCCGCAACGGCATCTGACTTCCTCACCGCCGGTCGACAGCCGCGGCGCCTGAGGGCGAGCGCCTAGCGGTCGGCGAACTGCGGGGCGCGCTTTTCGAAGTTCGACATCACGGCTTCCACCTGGTTCGGCTTGCCGATGAGGCCGCCGATGATGCTGCGCTCGGCGGCGAACTGCGCCTCGGCCTGCTGGTGCAGCAGACCGTTGATGAGGCGCTTGGCCCCCTGCACGGCGTCGGGGCTGCGGCCGGCGATCTCGGCGGCCATCTCCATGGCGTCGGCGTGCGGCGTGTCGGACAGCCGCGTGGCCAGGCCGATGGCGTGCGCCTCGCGCCCGTCGAACACGCGGGCCGTGAACACCAGCTCTTTGGCGATGTCGGCGCGCACCAACTGCGACAGCATCAACGAGCCGGTCATGTCGGGCACCAGACCCCAGTGCACTTCGCGCACGCTCATCTGGGTGTCGGGGTGCACGATGCGGATGTCGGCCCCCAGCGCGATCTGGATACCGCCACCGAGCGCGTGACCCTGCACGGCGGCGATGACCGGCACCGGGATCTCCTGCCACACCCAGGCCACCTGCTGGCCGAGGTGGGTGATGCGCCCCGATTGCATCGTGCCCGGATTGCCCTCGCCGCCACCACCGGAATTGGCCGAGTTCGCGTTGGCCGAACCCGAGGCCATGCCCTGGAACGAGCCGAAGTCGAGACCGGCACAGAACGACGGGCCGTCGCCGCTGAGCACCACCACCCGCACGCCCGGCTCGGTCTTCAACCGCTCGCCGGCCTCGGCCAACGCGGAGAACATCGCGCCGTCGAGTGCGTTGCGCTTGTCGACCCGGGTCATCCGGACGTCGGCGATGCCATGGGAGATGGAGATGTGGACGCGGTCGCTCATCTCCCCAGTGTGCCAGGTACGTCGTCGACGACCGGAAGCGAGCGGGTCACCGAACTGCTCCATACGACATCGACACGCGTCTCCTGCGAGACTCACGCCGTGAAACTGAACCTCTCCGCCGACGAAGTCCTCACCACCACCCGCGCCGTGCGCAAGCGGCTCGACTTCGACACCCCCGTCTCGCGCGAAGTGATCGAGGAATGCCTCGACATCGCACTGCAGGCGCCCAGCGGCTCGAACAGCCAGGGCTGGCACTGGGTGATGGTCACCGACCCGGCCAAGAAGAAGGGCCTGGCCGACATCTACAAGGAGAACTTCCAGGAGTACGCGAAGGTCGCCCAGTCGAACTCCTACCAGGAAGGCGACCTGCGCCACACGCAGCGCGACAAGATCACCGAGTCGGCCACGTACCTGGTCGAGAACTTCCACCGGGCGCCGGTCATCATGGTGCCCTGCATCAGCGGCAAGCTCGACAAGGCGCCCACGTTCCGCGCCGCGTCGGCCTGGGGTTCGCTGCTGCCGGCCGTGTGGAGCTTCATGCTCGCGGCCCGCGAGCGCGGCCTCGGCACGGCGTGGACCACCATCCACCTCATGTTCGACGGCGAGCAGCGCGCCGCCGACCTGCTGGGCATCCCCTTCGACCAGATCACCCAGGCCGGCATGTTCCCCATCGCCTACACCCTGGGCACCGAGTTCAAGCAGGCCAAGCGCCTGCCGCTCGACCCCGTCCTGCACTGGGATCAGTGGTGACCAGCAGCGACACTGTGCGTCGCCCCACCTGATCCGCCCCTCACCCACACCTGGTCGTCCATGGTCGCCGACGCGCAACCCACCACATCACGGTCCACACCGTTCGCGGTGCAGGACGGCTTCGCCTACCGCTTCGAGTGGGGGGCCAACGGCCTGCGCGCGCTGGCCCCCGAGGTGGAGGTGATCGTGGTGGTCGACGTGCTGCGCTTCACCTCTGCCGTCAGCGCCGCGGTGGAGGTGGGTGCCACGGTGTTCCCGTGCCGATGGAACGACGAGCAGGCGGCCGAGTTCGCACGGTCGCGGGGCGCTCAGTTGGCAGGTCGACGCGAACGCGGCGAACTCTCCCTGTCGCCCACGGATCTGCTCTCGTCGATGGCGGGCACGCGGCTCGTGCTGCCGTCACCGAACGGTGCCGCCCTCACCCTCACCGCACGCGAGCTCGGCGCCCGGCACGTGCTGGCGGGCTGCTTGCGCAATGCGTCGGTCACCGCATCGGTGGCTCGCACGCTCGCCCGACGCAACGGCACCATCGGCATCATCGGTGCCGGCGAGCGCTGGCACGACGAGGCGGGTGTGCTCCGGCCCGCGGTGGAAGACCTCATCGGTGCCGGCGCCATCCTCGCTGCCCTCGACCCCTCGGCGTCGGTGTCGGCACCGGCCTGCTCGCCCGAGGCGGCCGCAGCCCGTGCCGCGTTCATCGCCGCCCGACCGCGCCTGCACGCAACTCTCGCCGACACCGCGAGCGGCCGCGAACTCATCGCCCGCGGTTCGCACGACGACGTCGACACCTGTGCCGCACTCGACGTGGCCACCCGCGCCGCGGTGCTGTTCGACGACTCGTTCGTCGCCGCCTGACGCCGACCAGACGCAGCTCGTCCGACGTCAGGTCAGTCGTCGGCCGACCGCTCGTCGGGCGCCTGCTCGTCGGGCACGGCGTGGGTGGCGACATCCATGTCGCGCAGCGCGATGGCGATGCGGCGGCGCAACTCACGCGCCACCTTCCACTGCTGTGCAGGCAGGCTGCGGCCCACGACACGCATCTGGACGACCTCGGCACCGAGATCGTCGAGACCGGCCACCGACGGTGCCTCGAGCACAACGGGTTCCCACACCGGGTCGTTGGCCAACGCCTCGCCCTCGCGGTTCAGCCTGTCGGTGACCGCCTCGAGGTCGACATCGCGCGGCAACGGCACCGTCACCAGCACCCGCGCCCAGTCGCGCGACGCGTTCACGCTCTGACGCAGCTCGCCATTGGCCACCGTGACCATGTCGCCGTCGGACGTGCGCAGTTTGGTGACGCGCAGCGTCACCTCCTCCACCCGACCCTCCACCCAGCCGACCCCCATCATCGGGCCGACGCGGATGAGGTCGCCCACCCCGAACTGGCGCTCGGAGAGGATGAAGATGCCGGCCAGCACATCGCCGACGATCTGCTGGGCGCCGAAGCCGAGACCGGCGCCGATGACCGACGCCAACGGCACGAGCGTGGCCGCCGGCAGGTTCAGTTCGAACAGCACCCAGAGGGCGGCGACGAACACGACCGAGAAATTGATCGCCCAGCGGATCGCGCCCGTGAGCGCCTCCTGGTGCGAGCCCGGGTTGGATGCGGCGACCCCGCCGCGTGCCTGCCGAGCAGCAGCGATGCTGCGGATGCGGCGCCGGGCGATGAAGGTGACCACCCGGGTGAGCACGAACGCTCCCACACAGATGGCGAGGATCGTGATGCCCTCGTGCAGCAGCCAATCGCTGACCTTCGTCCAGACGGTGGAGGCGTCGGGGTCGGCGGCGCTCAACAGGCGTGGCAGAGGCATCGGCTCATTGTGGCAGAGCCTCACTCGACGAGGCGGAGACCGCTCGGGGCGCTGCTGGCTTCCGCCGTGGGCAACTCGACCACGAACTCGGTGCGGCGCGCCGGGAACACGTACTCGCTCATCAGCACCGGCCGGCCCTGCACGTCGGTGGTGATGCGCTGGCAGCGCAGCACCGGACTCGAGGGTGGCACGCCGAGCAGGGCTGCGTCGACGGCATCGACCGAGTCGGCCCCGATGGTCTGAGTGGCGCCCCGTAACGGCACGCCGATCAGTTCGTAGAAGGGCTGCCGTTCCACGTCGCGCCGGCTCAGGTGCTGGCCGAGGTCGGCCGGGCACCACACCGTCACCACCGCGAACGGTGCGCCGTCGGCCAGGTTGACACGCTTCACCCGCAGCACCTGATCGGTGCCCAGCACCCTCGCCACCGCAGCCGGAGCGGCACCGAACGCGAACTCGAGCACCCGACGTTCGGTGTGCATGCCGCGCGCCTCGAGCTGACCCTCGATGGTGCCCAACTCGTCGAGATGCTGGCGGAGCGGTTCGCCCGCCACGTACCAGCCGAAGCCCTGCCGTGCATCGACGAGGCCCTCGTCGCGCAGGATCTCCAACGCCTTGCGGATGGTGACCCGGCTGACCCCGAACTCGGTCGACAGGTCGGCTTCGCTGGGCAGCACCTGGCCCACCCCCACCGCTGCCAGCCGACCGCGGAGCTCGTCGGCGATCTGCTGGTACAGGATGGTCCTCATCGCCCGCCCTCGCGTTCTACGGCGACACGCTCGGCGACCACCCCGCGCGTCGCGACCGGGGCGACGATGAGCCCCCACCCGGAGCGGCCGAAGATCGCCTCGCGCAGTGCCTCGTCGGCCGCCCGATCGGCCGGACCGAGCACCACCATCGAACCGCCGGAGCCGCCGGCGCCGTTCACCTTCCACCCACGCGCACCGAGCGCCGCAGCCATCGTCGACAACTCGTCGGCGTCGTCGCTGAGCAGATCGCCGTGCAGCAGACGAATGGCCTCGTGGTTCTCGACCAGCGCCGTGCCGTACCGCGCCAGGTCGCCGTCGGCCAGCGCCCGGGCCGCGCCAGCAGCAGCCGCACGCATCCGGTCGAGAGCCACCGGTGCCCCCTCGAGTTCCAGACGAGCGATCACCTCGTCGTGCAGCGCGGACGAGGCATGTGGTTGGCCGAACCACACGGTGTGCAGCGCACGACCGAGTTCGTCCTCGATCGTCGACGCCACGGGCACTGCTGTGCGCTGCACCCGCGGGTAGTCGACCTGCAGCAGGTTGACGCCGCCGAATGCAGCCGCCCAGTGATCCTGCACACCCGACTGCTTGCCGGTCGCAGTCTCGAAGCGATGTGCCGCGGACGCTATCCATGCCGGGTCGATCGTCTCACCGCGGGCGCACACCAAGGCGGCCACCATCGCCACCATCACCGTTGCCGAAGTGCCGAGGCCCGAGCCCGGTTCGATGCTGTCGTCGATGTCGACCTCGACCGAGCCACCGGGGGCGAGCGCGGCGATGGCACCTTCGATGATCGGGTGACGCAGCGCCGGCTCGTCGACGGCGAACGTGTAGTCCTCGCCGGTGATGGCCAGGCGGAGCCGCACCTCGCGTCCGCCGGCCGGGTCGACCGACACCGTCACCCGGGCGCGGTGCTCGATGGCGACGTTGCACACCAGTCCGGTGGCGGCGAACCAGGTGTCGGTCCAACCGCCCACGTCGGCGGTGCGCACCGGCGCGCTGGCCCGCACCACGAACGGCGCATCAGCGTTGACATTGGCATCCCCGGTCACTTGTATTATGCTTGTCTACATCTCGTCGGATTGCAAGCCCGGTGCGGGCCGCTGCCGACCCATCGTTGCAGGAGGATCCCCCATGACCGTCACCGCCGGCACACCGATCGAACTCGTCCAGGGCGTCTACGCCCAGCTGCCGGGGCGGGTCGCCGCCGGTCGCACCCGGTTCGGCCGTCCGCTCACGCTCACCGAGAAGATCCTCCTCAACCACCTCGGCGACGCCGACGAAGCCATCGAGCGGGGCGGCACCTACAACGACTTCCACCCCGACCGGGTGGCCATGCAGGACGCCACCGCACAGATGGCCCTGCTGCAGTTCATGACCGCCGGCCTGCCCACCACGGCGGTGCCCAGCACGGTGCACTGCGACCACCTCATCTCGGCCAAGGTGGGCGCCAAGATCGACCTCGGCGTCGCCATCGACACCAACCGCGAGGTGTACGACTTCCTCCGCTCGGTCAGCGCCAAGTACGGCATCGGCTTCTGGGGCCCCGGCAGCGGCATCATCCACCAGGTGGTCCTCGAGAACTACGCCTTCCCCGGCGGGATGATGATCGGCACCGACAGCCACACCCCCAACGCGGGCGGCCTCGGCATGGTGGCCATCGGCGTGGGCGGC